>NZ_JAVDSL010000004.1 GCF_031455295.1 Leifsonia sp. 1010 | reverse complement strand
GTTATTTGCTGAGTGGTGCGCACCACAGGCCCCCGGTGATTGCTTCCCCTTAGCGCGGGGCGGCTGGTGGCTGCGAGTGGTCGGGAAGCGGCGGGGGGGGGGGGGGGGGGGCGGGGCACCCCCCCCCCCGACTGACTCTTAGGAAAGCAGGACGCAGGATTGTTTAGCGCCGTTGGGCGGATCTTCCGCACCCCGGATCTTCGCCGGAAGATCTTCTTCACGCTGGGCATCATCGCCCTGTTCCGGCTGGGGTCCTTCATCCCTGCGCCATTCGTCGATTTCGGCAACGTCCAGACCTGTCTGAACGCTAATCAGGACACTTCCGGCCTGTATTCGCTGGTGAATCTGTTCTCCGGCGGTGCCCTCCTCAAACTCTCGATCTTCGCGCTCGGCATCATGCCGTACATCACCGCGTCGATCATTGTGCAGCTGCTGCGCGTGGTCATCCCGCGCTTCGAGACCCTCTACAAGGAGGGCCAGGCCGGCCAGGCCAAGCTCACGCAGTACACGCGCTACCTCACCATCGCGCTGGGCGTACTCCAGTCGACGACGCTCATCACCGTCGCGCGCAGCGGCGCGCTGTTCGGCACCACCGCCGTCTCGCAGTGCACGCAGCTGATCACGGACGACTCCTGGTACGCGATCATGCTCATGGTCGTCACCATGACCGCCGGTACGGGCCTCATCATGTGGATGGGCGAGCTCGTGACCGAGCGCGGCATCGGCAACGGCATGTCGCTCCTCATCTTCACCTCGATCGCCGCGCAGTTCCCGTCCTCCCTCTGGGCGGTCGGCCAGTCGCAGGGCATCGAGATCCTGCTGGTCGTGATCGCGATCGGATTGCTCATCGTCATGGGCGTCGTGTTCGTCGAGCAGTCGCAGCGGCGCATCCCCGTCCAGTACGCGAAGCGAATGGTCGGCCGGCGCACCTACGGCGGCAACAACACGTACATCCCGATCAAGGTGAACATGGCCGGCGTCGTGCCCGTCATCTTCGCTTCGTCGCTGCTGTACCTGCCGGCGCTCATCGCCCAGTTCAACCAGCCGGCCGCGGGCAAGGCTCCTGCGCCCTGGGTCACCTGGATCACGAACTACCTGACCAAGGGCGACCACCCGCTGTACATGCTGCTGTACTTCCTCCTGATCGTCGGGTTCACCTACTTTTACGTGGCGATCACCTTCAACCCGGAGGAGGTCGCGGACAACATGAAGAAGTACGGCGGCTTCATCCCCGGCATCCGCGCGGGCCGTCCGACGGCCGAGTATCTGGACTACGTGCTCACGCGGGTGACCCTGCCCGGATCCTTCTATCTGGGCATCATCGCGCTGATCCCATTGGTCGCCTTCGCGTTGATCGGCGCAAGCCAGAACTTCATGTTCGGCGGCACGTCCATCCTGATCATCGTCGGTGTCGGACTGGAGACGGTCAAGCAGATCGACTCCCAGCTCCAGCAGCGGCATTACGAAGGGCTTCTGCGTTGACCCGAATGCTGATCGTCGGACCCCCCGGAGCGGGCAAGGGCACTCAGGCCTCCCGCATCACCACCACCTACGGGATCCCCGACATCTCCACGGGCGACATCTTCCGGGCCAACATCAAGAACGAGACGCCGCTCGGCAAGCAGGTCAAGGCCATCGTGGACGCGGGGGACTACGTCCCGGACACGCTCACCAATCAGCTGGTCGCGGACCGGCTCGACGAGGAGGACGCCAAGAACGGCTTCCTGCTCGACGGCTATCCGCGCACGCTCGCGCAGGTCGACTACCTCGATGAGCTCCTCGCCGGTAAAGGGCAGAAGCTGGATGCGGTTATCCAGCTGACGGCCGACCAGGACGAGATCGTGCAGCGCCTCAGCAAGCGCGCCCTCGAGCAGGGCCGCGCCGACGACTCCGAAGAGGCCATCCGGCACCGCCAGGAGGTCTACCTCCGCGAGACGTCGCCGCTGATCGACGTGTACCGCGAGCGCGGACTCCTTGTGCCGGTCGACGGTCTGGGCGGGATGGACGAGGTCGCCGAGCGGATCACCACCGCCCTCGCCGAGCGTGGCATCGTCCCGGTGGCGGGCGCCGGCGCGTCTACCGGCGAGTCCGTGGCCTAGAAGTGGTCTTCAAGAGGTCGATCTACAAGACGCCCGCGCAACTCCGCGACATGGTCGCGCCCGGGCGCGCGACGGCCGCATCCCTCGAAGCGGTCGCCGCGGCGGTCGCTCCCGGTGTGTCGACCCTCGAGCTCGACGCGATCGCGGAACGCGCGATCGTCGACGCCGGCGGCGCCTCCAACTTCAAGTTGGAGCCCGGGTACCACCACACCATCTGCGCCTCCGTCAACGACGAGGTCGTGCACGGCATCCCCGGTGCGCGCATCCTGGAGCCCGGCGACATCCTGTCGGTCGACAGCGGCGCCATCCTGGGCGGATGGAACGGGGATGCTGCGCGCACGTTCGTCCTTCCCGACCCGGCGCATCCCGACCCCGTGGCCGAGCGCGCCCGCCTCTCCGAGGTGACGGAGCAGTCGCTGTGGCGGGGCATCGCGACCCTCGCATCCGCGCGCTACCTCAACGACGTGGGGGAGGCGATCGAGGACTACATCTCGGCGCAGGGCGACTACGGCATCCTGACCGACTACATCGGTCACGGCATCGGGCGTCGCATGCACGAGGAGCCGCCGGTGTTCAACTACCGCGTGCGCGCCAAGGGACCGGAGGTGCGTCCCGGACTCGTGGTCGCGATCGAGCCGATGGTCGTCCTCGGATCGCAGGAGACCTACGTCAAGGACGACGGTTGGACCGTCGCGACGGAGGACGGCTCGGCGGCCGCCCACTGGGAGCACAGCGTCGCCGTGCACGCGGACGGCATCTGGGTGCTCACCGCGAGCGACGGAGGGGCCGCCGGCCTCGCCCCGTTCGGTGTGACACCGACCCCGATCGCCTGATGGGCGCCCGGAAGACGGTGTTCGCCCAGAGCGGCGGAGGATCATACACTCGGATTGGCGGATTCGCGCCCTTTCCCATAAGATAGATCCTTGGTGTCTTAGGCGCGTTCAGACGTGCCTTCCGCCGATCAACGCACGACCAGCAAACCACGACTTTTAGCGACAGTGAGGCTATGGCCAAAAAAGACGGTGTCATCGAGATCGAAGGATCCGTGATCGAGGCTCTTCCCAACGCGATGTTCCGCGTGGAGTTGACGAACGGTCACAAGGTTCTTGCCCACATCTCCGGCAAGATGCGCCAGCACTACATCCGCATCCTCCCCGAGGACCGCGTGATCGTGGAGCTGAGCCCCTACGATCTGACCCGCGGCCGGATCGTCTACCGCTACAAGTAAAGGTCTGCTGTAAGTAACGGCCCCACCCAACGGGTAGCCCCGGGTGAGGTACGAGGACAGCGAACAAAGGTAAGAAACACTCATGAAGGTCAACCCCTCGGTCAAGAGGATCTGCGACAAGTGCAAGGTCATCCGCCGCAACGGCCGGGTCATGGTCATCTGCGAGAACCCGCGCCACAAGCAGCGCCAGGGCTGAACGCAGTCATAACCGAATAGAAGAACAGGCGATCCCAGAACCCGCGTCCGGAGACGGACGCGGGGGACACCCTCGGAGGAGGCCGGGGCACCGGGATCGCTGCAGACCTCCACTCATCACAGGAGAAGCCAACACATGGCACGTCTAGCAGGCGTCGACATCCCGCGCGAGAAGCGCGTCGAGGTCGCACTCACCTACATCTATGGAGTCGGCCGCACCCGCGCCCTCCAGACTCTGCGCGAGACCGAGATCTCGGGCGACATCCGCGTCAAGGACCTGACCGACGAGCAGCTCGTCGCTCTCCGCGACTACATCGAGGGCAACTTCAAGGTGGAGGGTGACCTGCGCCGCGAGGTCGCCGCCGACATCCGCCGCAAGGTCGAGATCGGCAGCTACGAGGGTATCCGCCACCGTAAGGGCCTCCCGGTCCGCGGCCAGCGCACCAAGACCAACGCTCGTACCCGCAAGGGTCCGAAGCGCACCGTGGCCGGCAAGAAGAAGGCGCGCTAAGGCCCGCGGCCCCACGCTCTTAGGATTCAGGAGAAGAAATGGCAGCACCCAAGTCGGCCGCTCGCAAGCCGCGCAAGAAGGAAAAGAAGAACATTGCTGTGGGCCAGGCCCACATCAAGAGCACGTTCAACAACACGATCGTCTCGATCACCGACACCACCGGTGCCGTGATCAGCTGGGCCTCGTCCGGCGGCGTCGGATTCAAGGGCTCCCGCAAGTCGACCCCGTTCGCGGCGCAGCTCGCCGCCGAGTCGGCCGCGCGTCAGGCGCAGGAGCACGGCATGAAGAAGGTCGACGTCTTCGTCAAGGGCCCGGGTTCGGGTCGCGAGACGGCGATCCGCTCCCTCCAGGCCGCTGGCCTCGAGGTCGGCTCGATCAACGACGTCACCCCGCAGGCGCACAACGGTTGCCGCCCGCCCAAGCGCCGTCGCGTCTAAGCAGTTCTCTTCAGTCCGCCGCAGGCGGCGACTCGACCGGGTCGCCGCCTGACGGCGTGACACCCCACCACAGTAGAAGCAAGTGTCATATAGCGGACACTTAGCCGAAAGGAATCAATAGTGCTCATTGCACAGCGTCCTACGCTCACCGAAGAGAACATCTCCGAGTTCCGCTCGCGGTTCGTCATCGAGCCCCTGGAGCCCGGCTTCGGATACACCCTCGGCAACTCCCTGCGCCGCACCCTCCTCTCCTCCATCCCCGGCGCGGCTGTCACCAGCATCCGCATCGACGGTGTGCTGCACGAGTTCAGCACCGTTCCGGGCGTCAAGGAGGACGTGACCGAGATCATCCTGAACATCAAGGGTCTGGTGGTCTCCAGCGAGCACGACGAGCCGATCACCGCGTACCTCCGCAAGACCGGCGCCGGTCAGGTCACCGCCGCCGACATCTCGGCTCCGGCCGGTGTGGAGATCCACAACCCCGAGCTGGTCATCGCGACCCTCAACGACAAGGCGAAGTTCGAGGTCGAGCTGACCATCGAGCGCGGGCGCGGCTACGTGTCGGCCCAGCAGAACCGCAACGAGTACAGCGAGGCGGGCCAGATCCCGATCGACTCGATCTACTCGCCCGTCCTGAAGGTCACCTACCGCGTCGAGGCCACCCGTGCCGGTGAGCGCACCGACTTCGACCGCCTCGTGGTCGACGTCGAGACCAAGCCCGCGATCAGCCCGCGCGACGCCATCGCCTCGGCCGGCCGCACGCTAGTCGAGCTGTTCGGTCTCGCCCGCGAGCTCAACAGCGCCGCCGAGGGCATCGAGATCGGCCCGGCTCCGGTCGACGCCGTCCTCAGCTCCGAGCTGTCGATGCCGATCGAGGACCTCGACCTCTCGGTCCGCTCGTACAACTGCCTCAAGCGCGAGGGCATCAACACCGTGAGCGAGCTCGTCTCGCTGTCGGAGACGCAGCTCATGAACATCCGCAACTTCGGTCAGAAGTCGGTGGATGAGGTCAAGGACAAGCTGACGGAGATGGGTCTGTCGCTGAAGGACTCGGTCCCCGGGTTCGACGGCGCCCACTTCTACAGCGGCTACGACGAGGACGAGTCCACCACCATCTGAGGCACGTCGCCCGACTCAGCCATCAGACCTTTTCAACACTGGAGATAACCGATCATGCCTAAGCCCACCAAGGGCCCCCGCCTCGGGGGCGGCCCGGCGCACGAGCGCCTCATGCTCGCCAACCTGGCCGCTGCGCTCTTCACGCACAAGAGCATCAAGACCACCGAGACGAAGGCCAAGCGCCTCCGTCCCGTGGCCGAGCGCCTGATCACGTTCGCGAAGCGCGGCGACCTGCACGCCCGCCGTCGCGTGCTCGCCGTGATCAGCGACAAGTCCGTCGTGCACGAGCTCTTCACCGAGATCGCGCCGCTGGTCGCCGAGCGTGAGGGCGGCTACACCCGCATCACGAAGCTCGGCTTCCGCAAGGGTGACAACGCGCCGATGGCGCAGATCGAGCTCGTGCTCGAGCCCGTCACCCCGAAGGTGAAGTCGTCCAAGACCACCGCCGCCCCCAAGGCCGCGCCGGTCGAGGAGACCCCCGCCGAGGAGACCGCGACCGAGGAGACCCCGGCCGAGGAGACCAGCACCGAGACCGCCGCCGCCGAGGCGGAGGTCGTCGAGGACGCGACCGCCGACGCCGACGCCGCCGGTGAGACCGACGCCGAGAGCGAGGCGGAGAAGGCGTAACGCCCTCCCGTTCCACACGAAGGCCCCGCATCCCTGGATGCGGGGCCTTCGTCGTTCCCGGCCGTCTGTGGGTCGCAACACGCCGCTACGCAGACGGGATAACGGCGTGTCGCGACCCAGGGATGCGGGGCGCGGCCGGGAGGCGAGGCTCTAGGGTGAAAGGATGACCGACGACACCCTGAGCCCGCTGCGCGAGCGGGTCGCCGCGCCGCCGACCTACCGCCCCCGGCATCCCCTCGTCGCCGAATGGCGACCGGCGACCGCCGCCGACGTGGACGCGATATACGACGTGTACCGGGCGATCGCCGTGCAGGACCACCCGAACTACGTCAACACACGCGAGGAGGTCGAGGAGGAGCTCGGCTACAGCTTCATCGACCTGGAGACCGACACGCTGCTCGCCGTCACCGCCGACGGTCGAGTCGCCGCCGTCGGTATCGTGATGGAGCCGCCGCGGCAGGAGACGCTGGTGCGCGAGTTCATGAACGGCGGCGTCCATCCCGAGTTCCGCGGCCAGGGAATCGGACGCGAGCTGCTCGCGTGGCAGCGGGCCCGGGGCGAGCAGAAGCTGGCCGCCTCGGACAAGACGCTGCCCGGCTGGCTGGTCGGGTACGCCGACCGGCGCGCGCCCGATCGCGAGCGGCTGCTCCTCGCCGGCGGGTTCGAGGTCGCCCGGTACTTCCGGACGATGGAGCGCGACCTGCGCGATCCCATCCCCGAGGTGTCGCCGACGATCGACGTGCGGATCGTCCCCTACACGAGCGAGCTCGCCGCCGCCGTTCACGCGGCGCGCGATGACGCCTTCCGTGATCACTGGGGCAGCCAGCCTCTGAGCGACGAGCAGTTCTCGGGGCTGGTGTCCGGGGTGTTCGTGGCCGAGCTCTCGTTCGTCGCGCTCGCGGGTGACGAGGTCGTCGGCGTCCTGCTCACGGATGTGAACGAAGACGACTGGGCCGGCCAGGGTTTCACCGGTGCGTACGTGTCCACCGTCGCGGTGACGCGGCCGTACCGCGGGAAGCGCATCGCACCGTCGCTGCTGCGAGCGGTGCTCGAGGGATGTGCTCAGCGTGACTGGGACAAGGTCGTCCTCGACGTGGACGCCGAGAATCCGACCGGCGCGCTGGGGCTCTACACGGGGATGGGGTTCGTGACGACCCAGGCCGAGACGGGGCTCGTGCGTGCCTACTGATCGCGCGCCGGGCGACGCCGCCCGACGGTACCGGCTCGACATCGCCTACCAGGGCACGGATTTCAACGGCTGGGGGCGCCAGCCGGGCCTGCGGACGGTGCAGGGGACGCTGGAGGACGGTCTCGCGACGATCTTCCGCCGGGCGGGGGAGCCGCCGCTCCTGACCGTCGCCGGCCGAACGGATGCGGGGGTGCACGCTGCGGGACAGGTCGCCCACGTCGACCTGTCGCGGGAGCAGGAGGCGGTCCTCCGGAAGCCGCACGGGAAGCGCCCGCCGCTGTCTGCAGAGGAGGCGCTCGGCCGGCGGCTGAACGGCATCCTCGGCCCGGTATCCGACGTCGTCGTGCTCGACGCGACGGTTGCGCCCGAGGGATTCGACGCGCGCTTCTCGGCGCTCTGGCGACGTTACGAGTACCGCGTCGCCGACCGCGCGGCCCTCCGCGACCCGCTGCAACGCCACCGGACCGCCTGGGTGTCGGCGGACCTCGATGTGGATGCGATGGACATGGCCGCCCACGGACTCCTCGGCCTCCACGATTTCGCCAGCTACTGCAAAGCGCGCGAGGGCGCCACGACCATCCGCACCCTCCAGGCGTTCAGCTGGCGTCGTGACGATTATGGCGTGCTCATCGCGGAGCTCACGGCCGACGCCTTCTGCCACAGCATGGTGCGCGCGCTCGTGGGGGCATGCGTCGAGGTCGGTGAGGGCAAGCTCGGCGCCGGCGACCTGGTGAGCCTTCGCGACGAGAAGCAGCGCACCAGCGCGTTCAAGGTGATGCCGGCCCGCGGCCTCACCCTGATGGAGGTCGGCTACCCCGAGGGAGCGGAACTCGCCCTCCGTGCGGAGCGAACGCGCGCGATGCGGGAGCTGTGAGCGCCGCTCACCGCACGAGCCCGTTCTCATAGGCGAACGCCACCAGTTGCACGCGCGACGCCAGCCCGAGCTTGGCGAGGATGCTGCGGACGTGCGACTTGACGGTCGCCTCGGAGATGAAGGCCGTCTGCCCGATCTCGCCGTTGTTCAGACCGCGGGCGGCGAGGAGGAACACCTCCTTCTCGCGGACCGACAAGGCGTCGATCGACTCCGGCCGCCGGCGGGCCAGCGTGCGGAACAACTCCGTCGTCGCCTTCGGTGCGATGACCGAGTGACCGTCGTGCACGGTCCGGATGGCGGCCAGGATGAAGTCCGGCGTCGCATCCTTCACCAGGAAGCCGTCCGCTCCCGCCCGAAGCGCCGCGGCGACCGCCTCGTCACGTTCGAAGGTCGTGAGGACGACGATGCGGGGGAGTGGGGCCGCGTGCTCCCGCCGGATGCTCTCTGTCGCTGCGATGCCGTCCAGCACCGGCATCCGGATGTCCATGAGCAGCACATCTGGACCCGCCGACCGGGCCAGCTGTATTGCTTGCAGGCCGTCCGCGGCGCTGCCGGCGAACTCGAGATCGGGTTGCGACTCGATCATCATCTGCAGTCCCGTACAGAACAGCGGCTGGTCGTCGGCGATCGCGACCCGGATCATGCGGTCACCGCATTCCGGCTCGCCGGGATGTAGGCGGTCACGAGATACCCGCCCGGCTGGTCTTCGTCCTCGCCGGCGTCGAGCCAGCCTCCAGCGAACCGGGCGCGCTCGCGCATCCCGATGAGGCCGCGGCCCGTTGATCTGGGCGGAGGCGCGTCCCGCGGAGCCGACGGCCGGGATGCCAGGGACAGGGCGATGCCGTCCTCTCGCTCGTCCAACGCCAGCCGCGCGCGTGCACCGGCGCCGGCGTGCTTGAGCGCGTTGGTGAGGCCCTCCTGGACGATCCGGTAGACGGCGAGTTCCTGTGCCGCGCTGAGTTCCGCGGCGCCGCCGAACCGCTCGACGGCGATCGTGAGGCCGGCGTGGGACATGCGCTCCACCAGTTCGTCGAGGTCGGCCAAGCCGGGATGCACGGGGCCGTCGGGACTGCCGACGAGCGTCTCGATCAGCACTCGGACCTCTGTGAGGGATGCGCGCGCGGTGTCCGCGATGGTGGCGAGCGATGGAGCGACGTAGGCGGGGCGCTCGTCCACGAGCATGCGAGCGCCGTCCGCCTGGGCGAGGATCACGGAGAGCGAGTGCGCCATGATGTCGTGCACGTCCTGCGCGATCCGCTCCCTTTCCCCGGCAACCATCGTCTCGACCTCCGCGATGCGGAGTTCGGCCGTCGTGCGCGCGAGCTCCTCCTCGCTCCGCCGCGTGCGCATCCACACGCCGATGAGGGTGCCGATGACCCAGGCGAACGCCGCCGCTCCGGCGCAGACGACGAAGAATGTCACTCGGATCGCAGCATCGGTGTGCCCGATCCCCTGGGCCCAGGACAGGAGCCCCGCAACGGACACTCCCGCCCCGACGGCGAAGGCGAGGGCGACGACCCGCATGCGACCGTGCACCGTGGCGGCCACGACGACGATGATGACGGCATAACCGAGGTAGATGGCCGCATTCTGGAAGATCCCCGACGGGAAGAGGAGCTGACCGACGAGCACCGCGGTTCCGCCTGCCATGGCCACGACAGGACTGAGTCGCGAGAGCCCGATAGCGCAGGCGAGCACCAGGAGGGCGGCCCAGAACGGAACGGTAGAACGGAGGGCAGACGGCAGGAGCTGGTTGCGGCCGGCCTCTGCGACGGCCCAGAAGACGAAGAACGTCACCGCGAGGGCGGGCTCGAGCAGCCACCGGCTGCGTTTCAAGAGCGGACTCATACCGGCAACGCTAGGGTGGGGAGGCTGATTCTGCGCACGATCGCGCCGGGTTTCAGCCCTGGGGCTGAGTGCGGCTCAGCCGGTTTGACCGGGTATGCCCGGCTCCCGTAGTATTGACCTTTGGTGTCCGCGCCCCCTGCGGCCGGACGCACGAACGTGAGCCCTCCACCGGTCCGGTTCGACGCCATCGCGAACGAACCACCAACGGAGTGGGATTCACGAACACCTCCGTTCGAGACAGAAAGCAGCCACTACTGTGACGCGCACCTATTCCCCGAAGGCAGACGAGATCCAGCGCGACTGGGTCGTCATCGACGCGACCGACGTCGTGCTCGGCCGTCTCGCCAGCCACACCGCCGCCCTCCTCCGCGGCAAGCACAAGCCGACCTTCGCCCCCCACATGGACAGCGGTGACTTCGTCATCATCGTCAACGCCGACAAGGTCGCGCTGACCGGTCAGAAGGCTCTGCAGAAGAAGGCCTACCGCCACTCGGGCTACCCGGGTGGACTCAAGGCGACCACGTACTCGGAGCTTCTCGAGAAGAACCCGGTGCGCGCCGTCGAGAAGGCCGTCCGCGGAATGCTGCCGAAGAACTCCATCGGCCGCGCCCAGCTCCGCAAGCTGAAGGTCTACACCGGAAGCGAGCACCCGCACGCCGCCCAGCAGCCGAAGCCGTACACGCTCGGCCAGGTCGCCCAGTAAGCGCGACGACGCAGACCTTCACGACTTAAAGAGACAAAGGATTATCACCACCGTGGCGAAGATCGCAGACAGCATCGACTCGGCCCAGGTCGAGAACGTCGAGTCCTACTCGACCGAGACCCCGGCCTCCGAGGCCCCGGCCGCCCCGCGCGCCGTCCTCTCCGTTCCCGGCGCGGCCGTCGGCCGCCGCAAGGAGGCCATCGCGCGCGTGCGCCTGGTCCCGGGTTCCGGCACCATCACGGTCAACGGCCGTGAGTTCGCCGACTACTTCCCGAACAAGCTGCACCAGCAGCTCATCAACGACCCGTTCAAGGTGCTCGACCTCATCGGCTCCTACGACGTCGTCGCCCGCATCACCGGCGGTGGCCCCTCGGGTCAGGCGGGCGCGCTGCGCCTCGCCATCGCGCGCGCTCTCAACGAGATCGACCGCGACAACAACCGCCCGACCCTGAAGAAGGCCGGCTTCCTCACCCGTGACGCCCGCGTCACCGAGCGCAAGAAGGCCGGTCTCAAGAAGGCCCGCAAGGCGTCGCAGTTCTCCAAGCGCTAACGCTCGCCAGCGTTTAGGCTTCGGTCCATGCCACGCCTCTTCGGAACCGACGGCGTTCGCGGTCTCGCGAACGGCAGTCTCACCGCCGACCTGGCGCTCGGCCTTGCGCAGTCAGCTGCTGCTGTACTGACGCAAGGCCGAAGCGCCGAGGCGCGCCGCGCCGCCGGCAAGCGCCCAACGGCCATCGTCGCCCGCGACCCCCGCGTCTCGGGTGAGTTCCTCTCCGCCGCCGTCGCGGCCGGGCTCGCCAGCTCCGGCATCGACGTGTACGACGCGGGAGTCATCCCCACGCCCGCAGCGGCGTTCCTCATCGCCGACTTCGATGCAGACTTCGGTGTGATGGTTTCGGCGTCGCACAACCCGGCGCCGGACAACGGGATCAAGATCTTCGCCCGCGGGGGCACCAAGCTCCCCGACGTCGTCGAGGACCGCATCGAGCAGCACCTCGACCTCGAGAAGCTGACCCCGACCGGCGCCGACGTCGGCCGCATCCGACGCTTCGCCGACGCGGAGGACCGCTACGTCCTCCACCTCCTCGGCAGCCTCCCGCACCGCCTCGACGGCATCCATGTCGTCCTCGACTGCGCCCACGGTGCGGCGGCGGGGATCTCGCCCGAGGTGTTCACCGACGCCGGAGCGCGAGTGACCGTCATCGGCGACGCGCCGGACGGCATGAACATCAACGACGGTGTCGGCTCCACGCACCTCGACAACCTCGCGAAGGCCGTGCTCGCGGCCGGCGCCGATGTCGGCATCGCCCACGACGGCGACGCGGACCGCTGCCTCGCGATCGACGCCGACGGCAACGTCGTCGACGGCGACCAGATCATGGCGATCCTCGCGGTCGGCATGAAGGAGCGCGGCAAGCTGCGCGACGACACCCTCGTCGCCACGGTGATGAGCAACCTGGGCCTGAAGCTCGCCATGCGCGACCACGGCATCCGGATGGTCGAGACTGCGGTCGGCGACCGCTACGTGCTCGAGGAGATGAACGAGCACGACTACTCCCTCGGCGGAGAGCAGTCCGGCCACGTCATCATGCGCGAGTTCGCGACGACGGGTGACGGCATCCTCACCGGCCTCCACCTCCTCAGCGAGATGGCGCGCCAGGGCAAGACGCTGGCGGAGCTCGCCACGGTCATGACGGTGTACCCGCAGGTGATGGTGAACGTGAAGAACGTCGACCACCACGCGGTGCACACCGATGAGGGGCTCCGCACCGCCGTGCAGACGGCGGAGAGCGCCCTCGGCGACACCGGACGCGTGCTGCTGCGCCCGTCGGGTACCGAGCCCCTCGTCCGCGTCATGGTCGAGGCCGCGGACCACGTCACGGCAGAGCGCCTGGCGAACGAGCTCGCCGATGTCGTGCGGGAGCGCCTGGCCCTCTAGTCGGTCAGCGCGTTTCGCGCGTCAGCACCCGCGTCAGCGCGTCTCGTGCGCGCGGCGCGCCGCGAGGAAGTCCGCCACGGAGTAGGCGCGCGAGCGGTCGGGCAGCATCTCGGTGCCGTACAGTCCCGCCATCAGGGTGCCCGGGTCGACGTCCAGCGCCGTCGCGATGCGGACGATCGTGTGCAACTCGGAGTTCGCCTCGCCGCGCTCGACCCGCCCGTAGTTCGTGACGTGCATGTCGGCCAGGTTGGCGATGTCCTCCTGGCTCATCCCGAGCGAGATCCGTGCCTCGCGAACCCGCTGCCCGAAGAGTTCGGCGGCGCGAGAACGTGGTGCTGGCATGCCTCATGCTTACGGGACGTATGCATGCATGGCCAGAGCACCACGACCTCATTTATGCATGCTTGAGGTCTAGAGGCCAGATCAGAGCTTGCGCAGCAGCACCGAACTGACCGCGTGATCCGCATCCTTCCGCAGCACCAGCTTGGCGCGGGAGCGCGTCGGCCGGATGTTCTGCAACAGGTTGGGCTCGTTGATCGCGGTCCAGATGGATGCGGCGCGCGCTCGCGCCTGCTCCTCCGTCAGCTGGGCATAGCGGTGGAAGTACGACTTCGGATTGGCGAACGCGCCGCGCTGCAGCTTCAGGAAACGCTCCTCGTACCAGTGCGCGATGTCGCGGGTGCGCGCATCCACGTAGACGCTGAAGTCGAACAGGTCGCTCACGGCGAGCCGGTTGCCTCCGCCCGCCGGCTGCAGCACATTCAGGCCCTCGACGATGAGGACATCCGGGCGCCGCACCACGATCTCCGCATCCGGAACGATGTCGTAGCTGAGGTGCGAGTAGAAGGGGGCCCGGACCTCCGGGGCTCCGCTCTTGATGGCCGTGACGAAACGCAGCAGCGCTCGCCGGTCGTACGACTCGGGGAAGCCCTTGCGCTCCATCAGGCCACGACGCTCGAGCTCGGCGTTCGGAAGCAGGAAGCCGTCGGTGGTCACCAGCTCGACACGCGGGGTGTCGTCCCAGCGCGACAGCAGCTCGCGCAGGAGGCGGGCGATCGTCGACTTGCCGACGGCGACGGAACCGGCGACGCCGATGACGAACGGGGTGCTGGCCGCTCGCTCACCGAGGAAGTCGCTCGTCACCCGGTGCAGCTGCTTCGCGCCGCCCACGTAGAGATTGAGGAGACGGCTGAGCGGGAGGTAGACCTCCGACACTTCGCGCATGTCGAGCGGATCGCCGAGGCCGCGGAGCTGGACGATCTCCGTCTCCTGCAGGGGCAGGCGGGTGTTCTCCGCCAGTTCCGCCCAGTCGGCCCTGCTCAGCTCGACGAAGGGGGTGGAGGAGTCGCCGTTCGGAAGCATAGGCCACCAATTCTAGGGGGGCGCTCCAAGCGGGCTCCCATTTCAGCCCACGATAGACTCGAGCCCATGTGTGGAATCGTGGGGTACGTCGGTACCGACAAGAGCCTCGAAGTGCTTCTCGGCGGTCTGAAGCGTTTGGAGTACCGCGGATACGACTCCGCGGGCATCGCCGTGATCGGCCCGGACGGAGCTCTCGGCACCGCCAAGAAGGCGGGCAAGCTCTCGGTGCTGACCGAAGACCTGCAGGAGCACCCCATCCCGAACGGGCAGACCGGCATCGGTCACACCCGTTGGGCGACGCACGGCGGGCCGACCGACGTGAACGCGCACCCGCACCTCGGCGACGACGGTCGCCTGGCCGTCATCCACAACGGCATCATCGAGAACTTCGCGACGCTGAAGGACGAGCTGCTGGCCGACGGCTTCGCCTTCGAGTCCGAGACCGACACCGAGGTCGCGGCCGTTCTGCTCGGCCGCGAGTACCGCCGGACGGGCGACCTGCCCGAGGCGTTCCAGAGCGTCGTCTCGCGCCTGGAGGGTGCATTCACCCTCCTCGCGATGCACCAGGACCAGCCGCACGTCGTCGTCGGCGCGCGCCGCAACTCGCCGCTCGTCATCGGGCTCGGCGAGGGCGAGAACTTCCTCGGTTCGGATGTCGCCGCGTTCGTCGAGCACACCCGCAAGGCGATGGCGATCGGCCAGGACCAGATCGTCACCATCACTCCGGACAGCGTCACGGTCACCGACTTCGCCGGCGCACCCGTCGAGGTCGAGCCGTTCGAGGTCGCGTGGGACGCCTCCGCCGCCGAGAAGGGCGGATGGTCGTCGTTCATGGCCAAGGAGATCGCCGAAGAGCCGGATGCGGTGGCCAACACCCTGCGCGGCCGTCTCGTCGACGGCACGGTTCACATCCCCGAGCTCGACGCGCTCGGCGACGAGTACTTCGCCGGCATCGACCGCATCACGATCATCGCGTGCGGCACCGCCGCGTACGCGGGCCTGGTGGGCAGCTACGCGATCGAGAAGTGGGCCCGCGTGCCCGTCACGGTCGAGCTGAGCCACGAGTTCCGCTACCGCGAGCCCGTGCTGACCGACGGCACCCTGGTCATCTCGATCAGCCAGTCGGGCGAGACGATGGACACGCTGATGGCCGTCAAGTACGCCCGCGAGGGCGGCGCGAAGGCGATCTCGGTCTGCAACACGCAGGGCGCGACCATCCCGCGCGAGTCCGACGCAGCGCTCTACACGCACGCCGGGCCGGAGGTCGCCGTCGCGTCGACGAAGGCTTTCGTCGCCCAGATCACCGCGCTGTACCTGTTCGGGCTCCACCTTGCGCGCGTCCGCGGAACCCTCAGCGCCGCCCAGCAGCGCGACGCGATCGAGGAGCTGCAGGAGGTGCCCGCGAAGATCGCCACGGTGCTCGAGTCGCACGCCGAGATCGCGCAGCTGGCCAAATGGATGTCGGACACCCGCGCGGTGCTGTTCCTCGGTCGTCACGTCGGCTACCCGATCGCGCTGGAAGGCGCGCTGAAGCTCAAGGAGCTTGCGTACATCCACGCCGAGGGCTTCGCGGCCGGCGAGCTGAAGCACGGACCGATCGCCCTGATCGAGCCGGGCCAGCCGGTGTTCGTCGTCGTGCCCAGCCCGCGCTGGTCGGACGAGCTGCACAAAAAGGTCGTCTCGAACATCCAGGAGATCCGCGCCCGCGGCGCCCGCGTCATCGCGATCGCCGAGGCCGGAGACGCCGCCGTGCTGCCGTTCGCCGACGAGGTCATCCGCATCCCGCTGGCCGCGCCCCTCTTCGAGCCGCTTCTCGCGGTCGTCCCGCTGCAGATCTTCGCCATGGAGCTGTCGGCGGCGAAGGGCCTCGACGTCGACCAGCCGCGCAACCTGGCCAAGTCCGTCACCGTCGAGTGACGCCGTGATCGCCGGCATCGGGGTCGACGTGGTCGATCTGGCACGCTTCGCGCGGTCGATCGCCCGTACGCCGAAGCTGCGCGACCGGCTGTTCACCGAGGCGGAGCGCCTGCTTCCCGTGCACTCGCTCGCGGCCCGGTTCGCCGCGAAAGAGGCGCTGATCAAGGCGCTCGGCGGGTCGGAAGGCGTGCGCTGGCACGACATGGAGATCGTCCCCGACGAGGAGAGGAACCCCGGTTTCGTGCTGCACAACGTCGTCGAGGCGCAGGTCCGCGAGCGCGGCATCGTGCGCATCCACGTGTCGATGACGCACGACGCCGGCGTCGCGACGGCGTTCGTCGTGACGGAGTGCGCGCCGTGACCGCGGCGTTCCGGGAGCGGGTCGTCGACCTGGATGCGGTGAGCGCGAACGTCGCGCGCCTGCGCGAGCTCGTCGGCACGCCGCACGTCATGGCGGTCGTCAAGGCCGACGCGTACGGCCACGGCGCCGTCGAGTGCGCCCGTGCGGCGCTCGCCGGCGGAGCGGACTGGCTCGGCGTCGCCGAGATCTCCGAGGGCCTTGCGCTGCGGGAGGCCGGCATCACCGCGCCGGTGCTCGCGTGGCTGCACGACCCCGACGACGACTTCGCCGACGCCGTCCGCGCCGACCTCGACCTCGGGATATCGTCCCGCGCTCAGCTGGAGGCCGCAGCGGCCGCAGGCACGGGCGACCGGCCGGTCTTCGTCCAGCTCAAGATCGAGACCGGGCTGAGCCGCAACGGAGTCCCCGAGTCCGAGTGGGATGCGGTGGTCGCGCGCGCACGCGAGCTCGAGCTCGCGGGGCTCGTCCGGGTCCGCGGCATCTTCTCGCACCTCTCCAACGCGTCGCCGGACGACGACCGCGCGGCCATCGCCGCGTTCGAGCGCGCGCTCGATCGCGCGTCCGCCGCCGGACTCGATCCCGAGCTGCGGCACATCGCGGCTAGTGCCGCAGCCCTCTCGCTACCGGAGTCGCGATTCGACCTCGTCCGTCTCGGCATCGCCGTGTACGGGCTGTCGCCCTTCGGCCGCGAGTCGGCCATCGAGCTCGGGCTGCGTCCCGCGATGACGCTCCGCGGACGGGTGGCGGCCGTCCGGCGCGTGCCTGCGGGCACCGGCGTCTCCTACGACTACACCTACCGCACCGAGAAGGAGACGACGCTCGTCCTCGTCCCGCTCGGCTACGCGGAGGGCATCCCGCGTCACGCGTCCAATCGCGGTCCTGTCGCGATCGGCGGCCGCACATTCCAGATCAGCGGGCGCGTCGCCATGGACCAGTTCGTGGTCGACGTCGGCGACCTGGACGTGGCGGTCGGCGACGAGGTCGTCCTGTTCGGCGACCCCGCGACCGGCGTGCCGGGTGCGGACGACTGGGCCGAGGCCGCCGACACCATCAACTACGAGATCGTGACCCGGCTCGGCGGACGACTGAGACGGAGCTACACCGGAGGCGACCGATGACGGACGCGCTGCAGGTGCCCGCGGTCCGGCGGGTCGCCACGGCGGAGGAGATGCACGAACTCGGCCGGGAGCTGGCCGGGGTCCTTCGGGCGGGCGACCTCGTCATCCTGTCCGGCCCGCTCGGAGCGGGTAAGACGACGCTGACGCGCGGGATCGGCGAAGGACTGGACGTGCGCGGCCCGGTGACCAGCCCGACCTTCGTGCTCGCCCGGACGCATCCCAGCCTCTCCGGCGGCGCGCCGCTCGTCCACGTCGACGCCTACCGCCTGTCCAGCGCGCTCGAGCTCGACGATCTCGACATCGACTTCGCGCGCTCGGTCGTCGTGGTGGAGTGGGGCGCCGGGATGCTCGACGGCGTCGCCGAGTCGTGGCTCGAGGTCGCGATCGAGCGGCCGACGGGGGCGGCGGAGGGCGCGGCTGCCGCGGACGAGGCGGTCGACGAGACCGACGAACCGCGTACCGTCACGCTGACCGGGTTCGGTCCGCGCTGGGCGCCGCTCACGGGCTCCTCGTCCGCCGATCCCGCTTAGGCTGGATGCATGCTGCTCGCCATCGACACGTCCGCCGGGACCAGCGTCGCCGTCGTCGACCGGGAGGGCGGGGTGCTCTCGGAGATCATCGAGACCGACACCATGCGTCACGCCGAGGTCATCGGCACCCTCATCGACGAGGCGCTGACCGTGGCCGGAATCGAGGTGCGCGCTCTGTCTGGCGTCGTCGCCGGGATGGGGCCGGGCCCGTTCACGGGACTCCGGGTCGGCATCGCCGCGGCGAAGGCGTTCGCGATCGGCGCGGGAAAGCCGCTCGTCCCCGTCGTCAGCCATGACGCCGTCGCCTACGACCGCTACGCGTCCGGCCACGAGGGTCCGCTGCTGATCGTCACCGATGCCCGGCGCCGGGAACGGTATTGGACCGCCTACTCGGGCGTCGACGGCTTCGGTCTCCCGATCCGCCTCGACGGGCCGGGCCTCGCCCGGCCGGACGAGCTGCCGCATCCCGATGTCGCTCGAGTCGACGCCGACGTCGTCCCCGCCGGCCGCCTCGGCATGATCGCCGAGCTGCGCTACGCGAACCGGCTGCCCATGGACCCCGATGTCGCCCTGTACCTGCGCTCGCCGGATGTGACGCCGTCGGCCGGGCCGAAGCGGGTGACGGCGTGACCGATCCCGCCCGCACCGTGCACCAGCTGCGCCGCGCCGAGCCCGCCGACGTGCCCGCGATCATGGAGCTGGAGCGCAGCGTCTTCGAGAACGACGCGTGGTCGGAGCGATCCATGCGCTCGGAGGTCGCCGGCGAGCACGGCTACTACCTCGTCGCGTTCGCACCGGAGTCGCCCGACCGACTCGCCGGGTATGCCGGACTCCTCGCCCCCCGCGGGGGAGGCGAGGGCGACATCCAGACCATCGCGGTCGCCCCGCACGCCCGCCGCCGCGGGCTGGGACGTCAGCTCATGCTCGCCCTGATCGCCGAGGCGCGGAAACGGGGCGCCCGCGAGGTGTTCCTCGAAGTCCGCGCCGACAACCCGGGCGCCCAGACCCTCTACCGCGACCTCGGTTTCGAGGAGATCGGCGTTCGCCCGAAGTACTACCAGCCGGACGGTGTGGATGCGATCGTGATGCGTCTCGCCGTCCCCAGTCCGGAGACCACCGTCGCATGACCAGCGCAGCATCCACTCGCCTCGATCCGGCGTCCACGAAAGAGCCGCTCGTGCTCGGCATCGAGACGTCGTGCGACGAGACCGGTGTGGGGATCGTCCGCGGCACGACGCTGCTCGCCAACACGATCGCGTCGTCGATGGAGGAGCACGCCCGCTACGGCGGCGTGGTCCCGGAGGTCGCCGCCCGCGCACATCTGGAGGCCCTGGAGCCGACGCTGCGCACCGCGGTGGCGGACGCGGGGATCGAGCTGGCCGACGTCGACGCCATCGCGGTGACCAGCGGCCCCGGACTCTCGGGTGCGCTCATGGTCGGCGTCGGCGCGGCGAAGGCGCTCGCCGTCTCCCTCGGCAAGCCGCTGTACGCGGTCAACCACCTCGTGGGTCACGTCGGTGCCGACCTGCTCGACGCGCAGGGCGGCCCGGGACATCCCGTCGAACTGCCGACGATCGCCCTGCTCGTCTCCGGCGGCCACACCTCCCTGCTGCTCGTCCGCGACCTCGTCTCGGACGTCGAGCTGCTCGGCGAGACCATCGACGACGCAGCCGGTGAGGCGTTCGACAAGGTCGCCCGCGTGCTCGGCCTCCCGTATCCGGGCGGCCCGCAGATCGACCGCGTCGCCGCGGACGGCGACCCGAAGGCGATCCGCTTCCCGCGCGGGCTGACCCGGCCGAAGGACCTGGAGAAGCACCGGTACGACTTCTCCTTCTCCGGACTCAAGACCGCGGTCGCGCGCTGGGTCGAACAGCGTCAGGATGCCGGGGAAGAGGTGCCGGTCGCCGATGTCGCTGCGTCGTTCCGGGAGGCGGTGGCGGACGTGCTGATCACGAAGGCGCTCGCCGCGTGCCGCGATCACGACGTGCCCCGGCTGCTGCTCGGCGGCGGTGTCGTGGCGAACGCCCGGGTGCGCCAGCTCGCCATCGCGCGGGCGGCCGAAGTCGGTGTCGCGCTGCGCATCCCGGCTCTTTCGCTGTGCACGGACAACGGCGCGATGATCGCGGCGCTGGGGGCGCAGCTGATCATGGCGGGTCACGGCCCGAGCGAGCTCACCTTCTCGGCGGACTCCACGCTCCCGGTGACGGAGATTCAGGTCACCGCCTGAGTGGTGCGTTGACACCCTCCCGGACCCCCTGCCACGATGGGAGTGATACAGCGTTCTCTCAGGAAATTCGTTTCCGCCGAGGCGCCGACCACCAGCTTCCCGCACCGAAGGAGATGGGTCTCATGACCGACCCGAACGCCCCCGTCGAACCGACGGACCCGAACTCGCAGAACGGATCGGTCCCGCCGCCGCCGCCCGCACCGCCCGCGTCCGACACGGGAGCGGTCCCGCCGCCCGCGCCGGGCTACGGTCAGCAGCCGCCGGCCCCCGACTACGGGCAGCAGCCGCCGGCTCCGGGATACGGTCAGCAGCCGCCCGCGCCGGGATACGGCCAGCAGCCGCCCGCCCCCGGTTACGGTCAGCAGTACCAGCAGCCCTACGGCCAGCAGCCGGGCCAGCCCGGTCAGCAGCCGTACGGCCAGCCGGCATACGGCCAGCCTGCCCCGGGCTACACCCAGCCGTACGGGCAGCCCGCGGCCAAGTCGCCGATCCTGAGCATCCTGTCGCTCGTCGGCGGCATCCTCGGCATCGTGCTCAACATCGCCTGGGGCATCGGCTTCCTGTTCGGCATCGCGGCGGTCGTGCTCGGTTTCATCGGCCGCAACAAGGAGCCGCAGGCCAAGGGCTTCTGGCTCACCGGCATCATCCTCGGCTTCGTGAGCATCGCGATCGCGATCATCTACTGGATCTTCCTCGCGATCATTTTCGCGAGCATCGCCAACTACCAGGGCACGTACTGATCAGAGCCTTGTGAAGCGGTTCGCCGACGGCCTCAGAGCCGTTCGGCGAGCAGCGCCGTGTGCCGCCCGGCGACCCTGGTGAGGATCAGGGTCGCCGGGCGGTCGCCGTTGAGGCCCAGCCTGCGACGCAGTGCGGCGGGGTCCACATCCACTCCCCGCTTCTTGATCTCGAGGGTGCCGATGCCGCGCTGACGGAGCGCCTTCTTGAGGTCCTTCTCGGCGTAGGGGAGCGTCTCGAGCACGCGGAAGCCGGCGGCGAACGGCGTCTCCGCAGGCTGGTCGGTGGTGATGTATGCGATCTGCTCCGAGAGCATCCTGCCGCCCAGCCTGCGTGCGAGATCGCCGATGAGGCGCGCCCGGATGACCGCGCCATCCGGCTCGTAGAGGTACTCTCCGAGCGGGCCGGTCTCCTCGTCGGGGCTGTCCGCGTCGGCCGTCAACTCGTCGGCCTGGTCGCCACGGAGCACGAGTGCTGCCCGGTGGATGCCCGGGCGGGCGAGCGCTCCGAACCAGAGCCCCAGCTCGACGACCTGCCCTTCGGCGGAGACCCACTGCGCCTCCGCCGTCGAGGGGATGAGGTCGCGGTCGAATCCCGGACCGAGCTTCAGGCCGACGGATCGGCCGGTGGCGAGCTCGTACGCGAAGCCGAGCGACGGCGTGTAGTCGTCGGGGTCGGTGAGGCGTTCCGTCTGCGTGTGGCCGGCGGTCCGCCGCGCCGGGTCGAGGAAGACGCCGTCGATCTCGCGCAGGTCGACGTCTTCGGCGCGCTGCTGCTCTACCCGAGCGCTGGGGAACGGTGCCAGGTTGAAGGAGGCGATGGCCGCGGTCACCTCGTCGGCCTCGATCGCCAGGACGTCGAGTTCGAGGGCGGCGAGGGCGAGCGCGTCGCCGCCGATGCCGCAGCCGAGGTCGGCGACGCGGCGGAGGCCCGCAGCGCGGAACCGGCCGGCGTGGCGCGCGGCGACCGGCAGCCGGGTGGCCTGCTCCAGTCCCGCCTCGGTGAAGAGCATCTGCGACGCGAAGTCGCCGAACTTGGCCGCGGCCTTGCGGCGCAGTTTCGACTGCGTGAGGACGGCCGCGACCAGCGCGGGGGAGTGGCCCTGCTTGCGGAGGTCGCTGACGATGGCGAGAACGTCCCGCTCGCTGTTGTACGGCGGCAGGGAGTCGAGCAGCCGCAGGCCCTCCGGGCTCAACAGGGCGACCAGCTCGGAGCGTTCCATGCGCTCAACGCTACCCTGGACCTGCCGCCCCGCCCGGTCTGGCACTCACGTTGCGTGACTGCTAACCCACCCCCTAGACTCGTGTTAGCACTCTCAGTGCGAGTTTGCTAATCAGTCTTAGTAGAGACACTGTTCTTCACAGGAAAGGGGTCAACGTGTCGGTCTCCATCAAGCCGCTCGAGGATCGCATCGTCATCAAGCAGGTCGAGGCTGAGCAGACCACTGCTTCCGGTCTGGTCATCCCCGACACCGCCAAGGAGAAGCCGCAGGAGGGCGAGGTCGTCGCGGTCGGCCCGGGTCGCATCGACGACAACGGCAACCGCATCCCGCTCGACGTCGCTGTCGGCGACAAGGTCATCTACTCGAAGTACGGCGGCACCGAGGTCAAGTTCGGCGGCGAGGACTACCTCGTCCTGTCGGCCCGCGACGTGCTCGCGGTCGTCGTCCGCTGACGCACCCCCTCTTCTCGACGGCCCGGATGCTCTGAGCATCCGGGCCGTCGTGGTGTCCGGGGTCGGAGGTAGAGTCGGACGAGTGGCATCCTCCGACGAACTCAGCTCCCACCGCACATCCGGACTCGTCTACGCGGTCTCCGCGTACGTCCTGTGGGGCATCCTCCCGATCTACTTCCTGGCGCTCGCGCCCGCTTCGGCTTGGGAGATCGTCGGCTGGCGCGTGATCTTCTCGCTCGGGTTCTGCGCGATCGCCCTCACCGTGACGCGCTCGTGGCGCACGTTCGCCGCGCTGCTCACCGACAAGCGCGTCCTGTTCACGATGGGCCTCGCGGGCGCCCTCATCTACGTCAACTGGCAGACGTACGTGCTGGCGACGGTGAACGGCCACGTCGTCGAGGCGGCGCTCGGCTACTTCATCAACCCGATCGTCACGGTGTTCCTCGGCGTCGTCGTCCAGCGTGAGAAGCTGCGCGTCGCCCAGTGGGTCGCCGTCGGCGTGAGCGTGGTCGCCGTCATCGTCCTCGCGGTCGGCTACGGCTCCATGCCGTGGATCGCGCTCATCCTCGCCTTCTCGTTCGGCCTGTACGGGCTGATCAAGAAGCGGGTGGGCAACCGGGTGGATGCGCTCTCCGGTCTCACCCTCGAGACGATGTGGCTGACCCCGGTGGCCGTCATCCAGCTCATCGTCGTCGGTGTCACCGCCGGGCTCACCATCGGCACCGCGGGCGTATGGCACACGGTCCTGCTCGTCGGAGCGGGCGTCATCACGGCCGTCCCGCTGCTGTTCTTCGCCGCGGCATCCCGTCGCCTCCCGCTCGTCTACATGGGCTTCATCCAGTACTTCGCCCCGTTCATCCAGTTCATCGTCGGCGTCGCCGTGCTGCACGAGGCGATGCCTCCGGAGCGCTGGGTCGGCTTCGCGATCGTCTGGCTCGCGCTGCTCATCCTGAGCATCGACATGATCGTCGCGGCACGGCAGGGGAAGCGGGCGGCGGAGCTCGACCTGGCCTCGGTGGACTGACCGCGAAGCGGCCGGAATATCCGTCCAGATTCTGCCGTTACCATTGAGCATCCACAGTCGCGCGTCCTCACACGGGATGCATCTTTGAAGGGGTGAGATGGATCAGGCGGATCCGTTCGGTTTCATCGGTTTGACCTACGACGACGTCATGCTCCTCCCCGGGCATACGGACGTCATCCCGAGTGAGGCGGACACCTCTACTCGCCTGACGAAGCGCATCTCGATGGCGACTCCGCTGCTGTCGAGCGCGATGGACACCGTCACCGAGTCGCGCATGGCCGTCGCCATGGCGCGCCAGGGCGGCATCGGCATCATCCACCGCAACCTCTCAATCGAGGACCAGGCGGCGCACGTCGACAAGGTCAAGCGCTCCGAGTCGGGCATGATCACCAATCCGGTGACCACGACTCCGGACGCCACCGTCGAAGAGGTGGATGCGCTGTGCGGCCAGTTCCGCGTCAGCGGTCTCCCGGTCGTCGAGCCGGACGGCACCCTCGTCGGCATCATCACGAACCGCGACATGCGCTTCGTGTCGCCGTTCGAGCGCTCGACCACCAAGGTCCGCGACGTCATGACGCGTCAGCCGCTCATCACGGCGCCGATCGGCATCGACCCCGACGCGGCCGTCGCCATCTTCGCCGAGCACAAGATCGAGAAGCTCCCCCTCGTGGACGCGGACGGCAAGCTCGGCGGCCTCATCACGGTGAAGGACTTCGACAAGAGCGAGAAGTACCCCGACGCCACGAAGGACGACGAGGGCCGCCTCCGCGTCGGTGCCGCGATCGGCTTCTTCGGCGACGCCTGGGAGCGCGCGATGACCCTGGTCGACGCGGGCGTCGACGTGATCGTCGTCGACACCGCCAACGGCGACAGCGCGGGCGTGCTCGACATCATCCGCCGTCTGAAGGCAGAGCCCCGTGCGTCGCACGTCGACGTCATCGGCGGCAACGTCGCCACCCGCTCGGGCGCCCAGGCGCTCATCGACGCGGGCGCCGACGCCATCAAGGTCGGTGTCGGCCCGGGCTCCATCTGCACTACGCGCGTCGTCGCCGGTGTCGGCGTTCCCCAGGTCACCGCGGTCTACGAGGCGTCGCTCGCCGCGCGGGAGGCCAACGTCCCGCTCATCGCCGACGGCGGTCTGCAGTACTCGGGCGACATCGCGAAGGCGCTCGTCGCCGGTGCCGACAGCGTCATGCTCGGATCGCTGCTGGCTGGGACCTCCGAGTCGCCGGGCGAGCTCGTGTTCGTCAACGGCAAGCAGTTCAAGAACTATCGCGGGATGGGGTCGCTCGGCGCTCTGCAGACGCGCGGGAAGAAGACCTCCTACTCGCGTGACCGCTACTTCCAGGCGGATGTGCCGAGCGACGAGCAGCTGATCGCCGAGGGCATCGAGGGCCAGGTGCCGTTCCGGGGCCCGCTCTCCGCCGTCGCCTACCAGCTCGTCGGCGGTCTGCGGCAGTCGATGTTCTACGTCGGAGCCCGCACCATCCCGGAGCTCAAGCAGAACGGCAAGTTCGTGCGCATCACCGCGGCGGGGCTCAAGGAGTCGCACCCGCACGACGTGCAGATGGTCGTGGAGGCCCCGAACTACCGCCGCTGACGTGCAGCTTCAGGTCTGAGAAACCGCCGCCCGTTCCCTCGGGCGGCGGTTTCGTTTAGTCTGGAAGGCTTTGCCCGCCCTCCAGACCAGGATCACACCATGAGCCACATCGACGTCTCCGGCGTCTCCTACACGCTCGCCGACGGCCGTCCGCTGCTCGACGACGTCTCGTTCCGGGTCGGGGACGGCCGGGTCGGCGCTCTGATCGGTGCGAACGGCGCGGGTAAGTCGACGCTGCTGCGCATCATCCGGGGTGAGCTCCGGCCGGATGCGGGAGGCGTCGTCATCGAGGGCGGCCTCGGGGTGATGGACCAGTTCGTCGGACACGTCCGCGACGATCGGACGGTCCACGACCTGCTGGTGGGAGTGGCGCCGAAGGCGGTGAAAGCTGCGGCCGAAGCCCTGGAGGCGGCCGAGAACGCCATCATCGAGCGCGACGAGACCGACACGCAGCTGCGGTATGCGAACGCGCTCGCCGAATACGCCGACGCCGGCGGATACGAGCAGGAGGTCGTCTGGGACCAGTGCACGGTCGCTGCGCTCGGCATCGCCTTCGAGCGCGCTCGGTACCGGTCCGTCCGCACGCTGTCGGGCGGAGAGCAGAAGCGATTGGTGCTGGAGGCGCTGCTGCGCGGACCGGAGCAGGTGCTGCTGCTGGACGAGCCGGACAACTACCTCGACGTGCCGGCCAAGCGCTGGCTGGAGGAGCAGCTCCGTGCGACGCAGAAGACGGTACTGGTCGTCTCGCACGACCGCGAACTCCTCGCGAACGCTGCCGACCGCATCATCACGCTGGAGCTCGGCGCCGCCGGAAACACCACGTGGACGCACGGCGGCGGTTTCTCCGGCTACCACGATGCCCGGCGCGAGCGGATGGAGCGGCTCGAAGAGCTGCGCCGACGGTGGGACGAGGAGCACGCGAAGCTCAAGGCGCTCGTCCTGCGCTTCAAGGAGAAGGCGAAGTACAACAGCGACCTCGCCAGCGCCTACCAGGCCGCGCAGACGCGCCTCGCCCGCTTCGAGACGGTCGGTCCGCCGCAGGCCGTGCCGCGCGAGCAGAACGTGCGGATGCGCTTGACCGGCGCCCGCACCGGCCGCCGCGTGCTCGAATGCACGGACCTCGAACTGACCGGGCTCATGCGGGCGTTCGACGCCGAGGTCTGGTTCGGTGAGCGCGTCGCGGTGCTCGGCTCGAACGGGTCCGGGAAATCGCACTTCCTCCGGCTGCTCGCGGCCGGAGGAACGGATCCGGACCCGTCCGCCGGGCACCTCGCCGCGGCGGAGAACGCCGGCGCCGCCGTCCCGCACACCGGCAACGCCAAACTCGGTGCCCGCGTCGCTCCCGGCCTGTTCGCGCAGGCTCACGAGCATCCCGAGCTGGTCGGGCGGACGCTGCTGGAGATCCTGCACCGCGGAGACGATCGCCGCGACGGGATGCCTCGGGAGGCCGCCAGCCGGGTCCTCGATCGCTACGGCCTCGCCGGCGCCGCCGAGCAGACGTTCGAGTCGCTCTCGGGCGGCCAGCAGGCGCGGCTGCAGATCCTGCTGCTCGAACTCTCGGGCGCGACGCTGCTGCTGCTCGACGAGCCGACCGACAACCTCGACCTGGTCTCGGCCGAAGCGCTCGAGGAGGGCCTCGCCGGGTTCGAGGGCACGGTGATCGCGGTCACGCACGACCGGTGGTTCGCTCGCGGGTTCGACCGGTTCCTGGTGTTCGGTTCGGACGGCGCGGTGTACGAGACCGACGAGCCGGTGTGGGACGAGCGCCGGGTCAGCCGCGCGCGCTGAGTTCCGCGATCCGGTCGATGGCCTCGGTGAGGACCTCCGGGGAGCACGCCAGGTTGAGGCGGATGAAACCGGCGCCGGGCGCACCGAACTCGATGCCCGGGTTGACGGCGACGCGGGCCTCCTCGAGGATGCGCGCGGCCGGGTCGTCACCCCAGTCGAGCGCGCGCAGGTCGATCCAGGCGAGGTAGCTGGCGAGCGGCTCGCGGTAGCGGGCGCGCGGCAGGCGGTCGGTCAGCAGGACGGACAGCAGCTCGCGGTTGGTCTCGATGGCCCGCAGCACGTCGTCGAGCCAGGGGCCCCCATCCCGGTAGGCCGCCTCGGTGGCGATCCGGCCGAAGTGGCTGGTGCGCACCTCCACCTCGATGGGCAGGGCGTGGACGCGCTCGGCCTGCTCCGGCGACGCCGTCACGAACAGCGCGCACTTGAGCCCGGCCAGGTTCCACGCCTTACTGGCGGCATGTGCGGCCACGCCGATCCGCCGTGCCTCGTCCGACACGGAGAGGAACGGCGTGAAGGTCGCATCGGAGTGCGTGAGCGGAGCGTGCACCTCGTCGCTGACGACGGACACGCCGTGGCGCGCCGCCAGCGCGGCGACCGCCTCCAACTCGGCGCGCGGGTGGACGAGGCCGAGCGGATTGT
The DNA here is from genome assembly GCF_031455295.1 of Leifsonia sp. 1010. Taxonomy (NCBI): domain Bacteria; kingdom Bacillati; phylum Actinomycetota; class Actinomycetes; order Micrococcales; family Microbacteriaceae; genus Leifsonia; species Leifsonia sp. 1010. The sequence continues at coordinate 298,987 of NZ_JAVDSL010000004.1, read as the reverse complement.
GCGGGTTGCACAGCAGGAACGCTTTCGCCCCTCCCGCGAACGCCCGCTCCAGACCGGCGAGATCGAGCGCCCAGCCACGGCCGTCGGTCCCGCCCTCGAGCAGCGGCACCTCCTCGACGACACCCCCGGCCTCGGGGATCAGCTCGAAGAACGGTGGATACACCGGCGGGGTGATGACCACGCGGTCGCCCGGTTCGATCAGGATCCGCAGCGCCTCTACGATGACCACGCTCACGTCGGTGGTGGTCCGGGTCTGCGCGGGGTCGACCTCCCAGCCCCAGCGGTCGCGTGCGAAGTCGGCGAACGCTCGCTGCGTGCGGTCGTCCGGCCCGATATAGCCGGTGTCGCTGCGGTCGACGGCCGCATGCAGGGCCTGGGCGATCGGCGGGGCGAGCGGATAGTCCATCTCGGCGACGAACAGCGGGAGGACGTCGTCGGGGTACGCGCGCCACTTCTCGCTGGTGCGCTGGCGGAGACGGTTGAGGGGTTCGGCTTCGACGGTCACGAGACCACCTTTCCACAGGCCCCCGACGCCGAACAGGCGCGCGGCCTAGACTGAAGCGCGTGAGTATGGAGATCGAGATCGGCCGCGCCAAGCGCGCCCGCCGTGTGTACGCCTTCGACGACGTCGCCGTGGTTCCCAGCCGGCGCACCCGCGACCCGGAGGACGTCTCGGTCTCGTGGACGATCGACGCCTATCAGTTCTCCATCCCCTTCATCGCGGCCCCGATGGACTCCGTGGTCTCGCCGACCACGGCCATCATGATGGGCCAGCTCGGCGGTCTCGGCGTGCTCGACCTCGAGGGCCTCTGGACCCGCTACGAAGACCCCGAGCCGCTGCTCGCCGAGATCCGCGAGCTGCCTGCCGAGCGCGCGACGAGCCGGATGCAGGAGATCTACTCCGAGCCGATCAAGCCCGAGCTCGTCACGCGTCGCCTCGCCGAGATCCGCGAGGGTGGCGTCACCGTCGCCGGCGCCCTCTCGCCGCAGCGCACGCAGGAGTTGTACGAGACGGTCGTCGACGCGGGCGTCGACCTGTTCGTGATCCGCGGGACCACGGTCTCGGCCGAGCACGTGTCGAAGAACGTCGAGCCGCTCAACCTCAAGAAGTTCATCTACGAACTGGATGTGCCGGTCATCGTCGGCGGGGCCGCCACCTACACCGCGGCGCTGCACCTGATGCGCACCGGCGCGGCCGGAGTGCTCGTCGGCTTCGGCGGCGGTGCCGCATCGACCACGCGATCCACTCTCGGCATCCACGCGCCCATGGCGACCGCCGTGGCCGACGTCGCCGGCGCCCGCCGCGACTACATGGACGAGTCGGGCGGCCGCTACGTGCACGTCATCGCCGACGGCGGCCTCGGCAGCTCGGGCGACATCGTCAAGGCGATCGCCTGCGGCGCCGACGCCGTCATGCTCGGCACCACCCTCGCCCGCGCCACCGATGCGCCGGGCGGTGGATGGCACTGGGGCGCCGAGGCGCACCACTCGCAGCTGCCGCGCGGCAACCGCGTCGCCGTCGGACAGGTGGCGCCGCTCGAGGAGGTCCTCTACGGGCCGGCACCGGTGGCCGAGGGCTCTGCGAATCTCGTGGGAGCCTTGCGCCGAAGCATGGCCACGACGGGATACTCGGACTTGAAGGAGTTCCAGCGCGTCGAGGTCGTCGTCGCGCCGTACCGTACGCAGTAGAGCAGCGCCGGCCGAAGGCGGCCGGGGAGGGAGAGAACGATGGTGAAGTCCCAATCTGCCCCAGGCGGCGACAGGCACGCGACGCCCGCGTCGAACCCGGCCGTGACATACCCGTCACGGCTCGGTCCGGCGGAGCGCGCCGCGGCGATCGCGGCGCTCAAAGACACGGAGCTCGACATCCTCGTCGTCGGCGGCGGCATCGTCGGCGCCGGATCGGCGGTGGATGCGGCGACCCGCGGTCTGACCACCGGTCTGGTGGAGGCGCGCGACTTCGCCTCCGGCACCTCCAGCCGCTCCTCCAAGCTGGTCCACGGCGGCATCCGGTACCTCGAACAGCTCGACTTCCGGCTGGTCCGTGAGGCGCTCATCGAGCGCGGGCTGCTGCTGCAGCGCATCGCTCCGCACCTCGTGAAGCCCGTGCGCTTCCTGTACCCGCTGCACAAGCGGGTGTGGGAGCGGTTCTACATCGGCGCCGGCATGATGCTGTACGACATCTTCTCGTACAGCGGCGGCCGACCTCCCGGGGTCCCGCACCACCGGCACCTCAGCAAGCGGCAGGTGCTGAACGCCATCCCGTCGATGAACAAGGACGCCCTGATCGGCGGCATCACGTACTACGACGCGCAGGTCGACGACGCCCGCTACGTCGCCAACCTGGTGCGCACGGCCGCGCACTACGGCGCCCACGTCGCCTCCCGCGTGCGGGTGGAGGGCTTCATCAAGGTCGGCGAGCGGGTGGTCGGCGTGCGCGCCCACGACCTCGAGACCGACGAGCGGTTCGACATCCGCGCCAAGCAGGTCGTCAACGCGACCGGCGTGTGGACGGACGACACGCAGTCGATGGTGGGGGAGCGCGGCCAGTTCAAGGTGCGCGCGTCCAAGGGCATCCACCTGGTGGTGCCGCGGGACCGCTTCCAGTCGAAGATGGGTCTGCTGCTGCGCACCGAGAAGAGCGTGCTCTTCGTCATCCCGTGGGGCCGTCACTGGCTCATCGGCACGACGGACACCGACTGGCACCTCGACAAGGCGCATCCCGCGGCGACCGCGGCCGACATCGACTATCTGCTGGCCCACGTGAACGAGATCCTCAACATCCCGTTGACCCGAGAGGATGTCGAGGGTGTCTACGCGGGCCTCCGGCCCCTCCTCGCCGGCGAGTCCGAGCAGACGTCGAAGCTGTCGCGTGAGCACCTGGTCGCCCACTCGGTACCGGGCCTCGTCGTCATCGCGGGCGGCAAGTGGACGACGTACCGGGTCATGGCGAAGGATGCGGTGGATGCCGCCGTCAGCGCGATCGACGGCAAGACTCCGCCCTCCACGACGATGGACATCGCCCTGGTCGGAGCGGAGGGTTACCAGGCCGCGTGGAACCGCCGCCACCGGATCGCCCAGGAGTCCGGCCTCCACGTCGCCCGCGTCGAGCACCTGCTGAACCGCTACGGGACGTTCGCGGAGGACATCCTCGCGCTCATCCGCGAGGACCCGTCGCTGGCCGACCCCCTGCCTGGAGCGGACGACTACGTCGGCGCCGAGGTCGTCTTCGCGGCGACGCACGAGGGCGCCCTCCACCTGGAGGATGTGCTCGCCCGTCGCACCCGCATCTCGATCGAGGCCTGGGACCGCGGGGTCTCCGCCGCCCCGGTCGCGGCGTCGCTGATGGCCCGGGTGCTCGGCTGGGATTCGGAGCGGGAGGAGCGCGAGGTGCGCACCTACCTGCGGCGGGTCGAGGCGGAGCGGGCCAGCCAGCTGCAGCCCGACGACGAGTCCGCAGACCGCATCCGACTCGAAGCGCCCGACATCGTGGAGGCCGACGCCGAAGCCGCGAAGGCCGCGTCGAAGGCCGGCACGCCGACGAGCGCCGACCAGGCGCCGAAGGACGTCGAGGGCGCCGGTGCGGAGGACGCGCCGAGGACGGACGGGTAGCCGGCGTACGGAGCCTCAGACGCGGGAGCGGCGGAAGAACGAGAAGCGTCGCTTCCGCGCTGGGGCGGCGGCCGGCAGCGGCTCGCGGGCGGCGGCCGGTAGCGGCCCCTGCGTGGGAGCGGCGTCCGGCAGTGGGGGCAGACCGAGCGCTGAACGGAGCGCGAGTTCTTGTGCGGTGCGAAGCCCGTGCGTTCCCGGCTCGAGGAGCCGCGCAATCTCGTCGTCGGCGTTCGGCGTCAGGTAGGCATTCGGGAGAATCAGGTCGACGAAGACCTTCAGATCCAGTCGCGCCCGTTCGCCCAGCTGATCGTCCTCTGCCAGCGTGAGATCGGTGAGGATACGCGTCCGCGCGTCTCGCGCGGTCAGCAGGCGGAACCCGGCGAGCCGGACATGAGGACTCTCTCCGCGATGCAGCAAGGATCGGAGGAGGTCGATGTCCACCGTCCCCGCCGAGCGACGCAGCGCCTTCGTCACCTCCCGGACCACCCCGGGGGATGTGTCGTGCAGGGAGGCCACGAGCACCGACTGGTCGGCGCCGCCGAGGGTTCGCAGCGCGTGCGCGGCCTCGGCCCGGATCGCAGGATCCGGGTCGCGGAGGAACGGCACGAGCAGTTTCGCATCGTCAGGTGAGCCTGTCTCGCGAAGACCTGCAAGCGCTTCGCGCCTGAAGCTGCCGGCGGACAGCTCTGCCCGGTAGACGTCGGCGGGGGACTCGCCTGCCGCGCGCACAGCGACCTGCGCGGCGCTGCGTACCCGGTGGGCGCGATCGCTCAGGGCCGCTCGCGCCGGCCCGCGGTCGCCGCTCGTCGCCAGAGCGGTGATCGCGAGAGCGCGCAGCTCCGCCGAGCGGCTCTGCAGCAGGCCGTACACCTCTTCGGCCGGTGTCGCGCGAAGCACTGCCTCGGCGCTGACAGCACGGACATCGGGGTCGGAGTCGCCTTCCGCGACGGCGCGAAGATCCTCCGACGTCAGCACGGCGCGACGGATCGCGACTCTGACGACGGCACGCCGGAAGACGTGGTCCCGGCTCTGCAGGCACTGACGTATCCCGTCGGCATCGAGGGTCTCCAGGCGGCCGCGGATCTCTCCGGCGAGCCAGGAGCCCGCCTCTCGTGTCGCCAGTGCCAACCCGAGCGGTCCCGCCAGCACGATCGCGCCGGGATCCGTTTCGAAGCGGTCCATGAGCGCCCGGCGCGCCCGCTCGCGGATAGGCTCGACCCAGTCGGATGCGCGGATCGCCAGCACGGGCACGACCGCCCTCTCGTTCAGCGACGACAGCTCGTCGACGGCCGGCTCGCGTATGTAGCCGGACGCGTGGAAGGCGTCGCGGTACAGGTTGCCGAAGGGGTTCGGACGATACCGGCTGTCGCTTCGGGCGCTCTCGGCGAACGCCATCCACTCGCGCGGCGCAGCGTCGGGATCGGGGAGTTCGGTCGCAGACATAGTCGACCAGTATCGCACCGCCGGGAGGTCGTTCGCATGCCTCCGGTAGGCTGGAGGCATACCCCCCTTATGCCGGCCGGCCCGGCGGATGGAGACGGATGATGGTAGACGTTCGACGGGTGAAGCTGCCCGGGGTCGGGGTGCTTCACACCTTCGTGACCGACGATGGCGGCAAAGTCGGCGTCATCGCGCACCGCTCCGGCCACAGCGACCTGATCACGTTCTCGGACCATGAAGACGGCAGCGACGTCACCAAGGTGTCGCTCCGGCTCAACGAGGATGAGGCCCACACACTCGCGGAGCTGCTCGGCGGCACGCAGATCACCGAGGCTCTGACCGCGCTCGACCAGATCCCCGGTCTCAGCATCGACTGGTTCACCGTCGACTACGACGACTACATCGCCGGTCAGCAGCTCGGGCAGCCGGGCGACCGCGGCTTCGTCGGCCTCACCGTCGTCGCCGTGGTGCGCGGGGACTCCGCCAACCCCGCGCCCGCCCCCGACTTCAAGGTGTTCCCCGGGGACACGTTGGTGGTCGCCGGCACGCCGGAGAAGGTCGCGAAGGCGTTCTCGTTCTTCCGCACCGGCGAGGTCGCGCACCGTGTCACCGCCGACGCTCCGCCCGGGGGCTGAACGACGATGCATCTCGGCGAAGACCTCATCGTTCTCGGCATCCTCCTGCTCGTCGCGTACGTGCTCGGGCGCCTCGGCAGGTTGGTGAGTCTCCCCGCGATCCCCATCTACATGCTGGTCGGGTTGCTGGCCAGCCCGCACACCGGCTGGTTCCCGCTCAACTTCGAGAGCGACTACATCGAGCTCATCGCGATCTTCGGGCTCATCCTGCTGTTGTTCAACCTGGGTCTGGAGTTCGACCAGGACGAGTTCTTCGGCAACTTCGGCAAGCTGATCGTCTCCGGCGGCTCGTACATCGTCATCAACATGGGTGTCGGCCTGATCTTCGGGTTCATGGTCGGGTGGGGCACCCGCGAGGCGCTCATCATCGCCGGGATGACGGCCACCTCATCGTCGGCGATCGTCACCAAACTGCTCATCGAACTGCGGCGGCTGGCGAACACCGAGACGCCGATGATCCTCGGTGTCACGGTCGTCGAGGACATCTTCATCGCCATCTACCTGGCGATCGTCTCCGTGGTGCTCAGCGGCGAGACCGACTTCTGGCCCGTGGTCGGCAAGCTCGCGATCGCGTTCGCCTTCCTCGTCGTGATGTTCACGATCGCGCGCTGGGGCGGGCGGTTCGTCTCGCGGCTGTTCCGCACCAAGGACGACGAGCTCTTCACCATCCTCTTCTTCGGCTTCGCTGTCCTGTTCGCCGGCATCGGCGAGCTGCTCGGCGTGACCGACGCGATCGGCGCCTTCCTCATCGGTCTGGTGCTCGGCGCGACGAAGTACCGCAGGAAGATCGAGCAGATCGCCATCCCGCTGCGGGATGTGTTCGCCGCCTTCTTCTTCCTCAACTTCGGGCTCGCCCTCGACCCGGCGAAGTTCCCGTCCGTGCTGCTGCCGGTCGGGATCGCCGTCGTCATGACGATCGTGCTCAACATCGGGGCGGGCCAGTTCGTCGCCTGGATCAACGGGATGGGCGTGCAGGCGGGTATCAACACCACGGTCATCCTCCAGAACCGCGGCGAGTTCGCCCTCATCCTCGCCACGCTGTCGCTGGCCGCCGGACTGGATGAGCGCATCCAGCCGTTCGCCGGTCTCTACGTGCTCGTCATGGCGATCATCGGGCCGATCCTCGCAGCGAACTCCGAGAAGATCGGTGCGATGATCCTACGGTCCGGACCGTCACGCCGACGGGATCGGAAGAAGACGAAGAAGCGCGAGCCGATGCTGGACGAGGAGATCGCCCTGGTCGAGGCCGCGACCGCCGACCTCGACTCCGACGCGCGCCGCGAGACGACGAGCGCCGACGAGACCCAGCGGGCCGTCGACAGGATGGTGGAGCGGGCCATGCAGGACGACATCAGCGGCGAACGGGAACGGGACTGACCATCGAGACGACCACGGGGGCCGAGCCGATCGCCGGCGAGACCACCCTCTTCCAGATGATGCGCCGCCCGCGATGGATCGGCGCGCTGCTGTTCGCGCTGCTCCTCGCCGCCGGGTTCGCCTGGCTCGGTCAGTGGCAGCTTGAGCGTGCGGTCGAGTCGGGCAAGGCCGTCGAGGCTCCGAGCGAGACCGTGCTCCCGCTCGCGGACGTCGCCGGCCCGTCGTCGCCCCTGCGCGATGTGGCCGTCGGGCAGCTGGTCGAGTTCACCGGGACGTTCGTCCCGGAGGACTACCAGCTGCTTCACGACCGGCTCAATCAGGGACGCAGCGGCTGGTGGGTCGTCGGTCACGTGAACCTGGAGCGCGACGGCCGGCCGGTCGCGCTCGCCGTTGCACGGGGGTGGGCTCCGGACAAGGCCTCCGCGCAGGCCGCGGTCGAGCGGCTGTCGCGGCAGGCGGACACGGATCCGCAGCGCATCGTGGGCCGCATCCTGCCCGACGAGCAGCCCGAGGTGCCGACCGACAAGAAGGATCCGACGGCGATGCGAACGCTCGGGGTCGGCGCTCTGTACAACCTGTGGACCGGTGTCGACGGCATGCCCGTCTACGCGGCCTACGTCGTCGAGCGCGGAGCGCCGGCCGGGCTGGTGCAGATCTACTCGCCCCCGCCGATCGCCCAGACCGAGCTGAACTGGCTGAACATCTTCTACGCGGCCGAGTGGATCATCTTCGCCGGGTTCGCGGTCTTCCTCTGGTATCGCCTGGTGAAGGACGCGAAGCAGCGGGAGGACGAGCTGCGCGAGGAGCAGCTGCTCGAACGTGAGAAGCGTGAGAAGCAGGATGCGATGGCCGGGAAGAACCCCCAGTCCGAGCCTTTAGAATAGGCGCATGCCCCTCGCTCCCAAGCTCGAAGACTTCCCGAAGATCCGCGGGGCGCTCCGGTTCTACCAGGTGTTCGCGTACGTCACGGGCATCATGCTGCTGCTCCTGTGCGCCGAAATGGTCGTCAAGTACGGGCTCGGCTACGAGCTGTTCGCTTTCAGCAACTACGGCGCGCTGACCTTCGTCCCCGTCGAGACCGCCGTCGCTCCGACCGGCGTCGACCTGAGCACGGGCATCCTGATCGCACACGGCTGGCTGTACGTCGTGTACCTCATCTCCGACTTCCGCCTGTGGAGCCTGATGCGCTGGCCGTTCACGAAGTTCGTGATGATCGCCCTCGGTGGCGTCGTCCCGTTCCTCTCCTTCTTCGTGGAGGCGCGCATCACCAAGCAGGTGAAGTCCTACCTGGCCGGCCGTGAGGCCGAGGCAGCCGACCTCGTGGAGGCGACACATTAGCGGCGAGACAAGGAGCCCTGACCCGATGAGCACGGATGCGGCGTTCACCGATCTTCTGGGCGGAGCCGACTCCGCCAACCCGTCCGGGCCTGTCCTGGTCGTCGACTTCGGCGCGCAGTACGCGCAGCTGATCGCCCGGCGCGTGCGCGAGGCGAATGTCTACTCGGAGATCGTGCCGCACACGGTGACCGCGTCCGAGGTGGCCGCCAAGCGCCCCTCCGGGATCGTCCTCTCCGGCGGACCGTCCTCGGTGTACGAGGAGGGCGCACCGCGGCTCGACGAGGCCATCCTCGACCTCGGTGTCCCCGTCCTCGGCATCTGCTACGGCTTCCAGGTCATGGCGACCGCGCTCGGCGGCGAGGTCGCGAAGACCGGCCAGCGCGAGTACGGCTCGACCGCTGTGCGGATCAGCGACTCCGGCATCCTGCTCGACGGCCAGCCCGAGGAGCAGACCGCGTGGATGAGCCACGGCGACTCGGTCGCCCGCGCGCCTGAGGGCTTCGACGTCCTCGCCTCGACCGAGGGGACGCCCGTCGCCGCGTTCGCCAACGACGAGCGGAAGCTGTACGGCGTGCAGTGGCATCCCGAGGTGAAGCACTCCGCCTACGGGCAGGCCGTGCTCGAGAACTTCCTGCACCGGGCGGCCGGCATCCCGGCCGACTGGAACAGCGGCAACGTGATCGCCGACCAGGTGGCGGCCATCCGCGCCCAGGTCGGTTCTGGCCGCGTGATCTGCGCGCTCTCCGGCGGGGTCGACTCCGCCGTCGCTGCCGCTCTGGTCCACGAGGCCGTCGGCGACCAGCTGGTCTGCGTGTTCGTCGACCACGGCCTTCTCCGCAAGGATGAGGCGCGCCAGGTCGAGGAGGACTACGTCAAGGCGACCGGCGTGCGGCTCGTCACCGTCAACGCGCAGAAGCAGTTCCTCGACGCGCTCTCCGGTGTCAGCGACCCGGAGACGAAGCGCAAGATCATCGGCCGCGAGTTCATCCGCGTCTTCGAGAAGGCCCAGGCCGACCTGATCGCCGAGGCGGCGAGCGAGGGCGACCCCATCCGCTTCCTCGTCCAGGGCACGCTGTACCCGGACGTGGTGGAGTCGGGCGGCGGAGCGGGCACGGCCAACATCAAGAGCCACCACAACGTCGGCGGCCTGCCGGAGGACCTCCAGTTCGAGCTGGTCGAGCCCCTGCGCACGCTGTTCAAGGACGAGGTGCGCGCCATCGGGCGTGAGCTCGGCCTGCCGGAGGAGATCGTCTCGCGTCAGCCGTTCCCCGGACCGGGCCTCGGCATCCGCATCGTCGGCGAGGTCACTCAGGAGCGTCTCGACCTGCTGCGCGACGCCGACGCCATCGTGCGTGCGGAGCTCACGGCCGCCGGCCTCGACGCCGAGATCTGGCAGTGCCCCGTCGTGCTGCTCGCAGACGTGCGCTCGGTCGGCGTGCAGGGCGACGGCCGCACCTACGGGCACCCCATCGTGCTGCGCCCGGTGTCCAGCGAGGACGCCATGACGGCCGACTGGACCCGCCTGCCCTACGACCTGCTGGCGAAGATCTCGAACCGCATCACCAACGAGGTGGATGGCGTGAACCGCGTCGTGCTCGACGTCACGTCGAAGCCGCCCGGGACCATCGAGTGGGAGTGATCCCGAAGTGACGACGAAGGCCCGGGATGCTGGTTCAGCATCCCGGGCCTTCGTCGTGAAGCGTGGGGTCAGTCGCGCGAGATCGCCAGCATGCGGAGGATCTCCAGGTACAGCCAGATGACCGTGACCATGATGCCGAAGGCACCCGACCAGCCGTAGATGCGCGGGGCGCGGTTCGCGACACCCTGCTTGATCGCGTCGAAGTCGAGCACCAGCGAGTAGGCGCCGAGCAGGACGACCAGGAGGCCGATGATCAGGCCCAGCTTGATGCCGGTGTTGCCGAGCTCGACGCTGTTCAGCCCGAAGCTGCCGCCGGTCACGCCCGTCCACATGAGGACCAGGTTGACCAGCGAGTAGGCGAGGTAGCCGAACATCGCGATGAGGAAGATCTTCGTCGCCTTCGCCGAGGCACGGATCTTGCCCGAGGCGAAGAGCGCCAGGGTGACGCCCACGACGGCGAACGTCGCGATGACCGCCTGGATGACGATGCCCGACCACTGCGACTCGAAGAACATCGAGATGGCGCCGAGGAAGATGCCCTGTGCTGCCGAATAGCCGAGGATCAGCCCGGGCGAGGGCTTGCGCTTGAAGATGTTGACGAGCGCCAGCACGAAGCCGACGATCGCGGCGGGGATGGCGAGAACAGGGACGAACCAGCCGACGCCGGCGCCCGCGAGCAGGAGGACGAAGCAGATCGCCGTCTTCGTGATGGTGTCTTCGACCGTCATCCGGTCGGTGTCCGCGGCCGTCGCCGACGGCGACTGGTACATCTGCTCCAGGTTCTCGGCGGAGACGGTCGCGGCCTGACCGTTGGTGGAGAACGCCGGGTTCGTAGAGAAGGCCGGGTTGTTGAGTGCCATGAGCTCCTCGTTCTATGGGTGGACCGGTTGACGGTCGTCTTCAGTCAAATCTACGGGGTTCTTTTCTGAGAGTTCTGACAGATTGCCATGAATCGAATCGGATGGCGATCCATTTCGCGAGCCAGGCAGCCCCGACGATGACCGTCGTGCTCGTGGCGATGGTGATCCAGCCGTGCTCGTAGTCGTGCACGAACAGGGGGAGGAGGGCGCTCCAGGCGGCGGGGAGGAGGAGCACGGCGAACGAGGGGAGCGGGCGGAGCCGGACGAGCAGCCAGGCGGCGAGGACGACCGCGTAGCACCAGGCGAAGCCGGAGCCGCCGAGCATGAGCCAGGTGAACCCGAGGACGGGAAGCGGGACGGCGACGCGCCGGCCGATCGTCGACGGGAGCACGGCCCAGCCGGCCGGCTGCATGAGCGATCCGATGAGGAGGAGCGCGAGGCTGTACGTCGTGGTGCCGAGCACGCACGCGGTTCCGACGACGAGCATCGCGAGTCCGGCGATCAGGCGGGGGCGGTAGGCGCCCCAGCGGAGCGGGAGGAGGGACGCGGGCTCCCTCCAGCCCGCGCCGGCGAGCGCAGCGGCGTCGGGCCCTGCGGGGTCGCGGGGCGAAGGGGCCGTGCTCGGATCGGCGGACACCCGTCGATTCTGGCACTCCTGGCGCGTCGACGACCCGGTATTTCGGTCCCGTGGGCGCGCGCGTGCCCCGGGCTAGGATCGGGCCATGCGCGCGCGAACGGCTCCCGTGGTCATCGGTCACCGCGGGGCTCCGGGGTATCGGCCGGAACATACGCAGGGCTCGTACGAGCTGGCGTTCCAGCTCGGTGCCGACGCCGTCGAGCCCGACATCGTGGCGACGAAGGACGGAGTGCTCGTCCTCCGGCATGAGAACGAGATCTCGGGAACGACCGATATCGCCGAGCGGGCGGAGTTCGCCGATCGCCGGACGACCAAGGAGGTCGACGGGATCGCCGTGACCGGGTGGTTCACGGAGGACTTCACCTGGGACGAGCTGTCGACGTTGCGGGCGCGGGAGCGGATCCCGGCTCTGCGGCAGCACAGCTCGACGTTCGACGGGCACTATCCGCTGTTGCGTCTGAGCGATCTGCTCGAACTGATCGACCGCGCGGGTGAGGGATCGTCGCGGCCGCCCGGCCTGGTGGCCGAGCTGAAGCACGCGACGTATTTCGAGGCCGCGGGGTATCCGCTAGATGAGCTCCTGCTGCGCGATCTCGCGGAGGCGGGCTGGACGGATCGCGCCGGCGTGGTGGTCGAGAGCTTCGAGCGCACCGTGCTGGTGAAGCTGCACGAGCGCGGATTCCGGGGCCGGCGTGTGTATCTGCTGGAGGATGCGGGTGCGCCGGCGGATCGTGTCGCGGCACTCGGGTCGTCGGCGCCCGGGTACGACACCGACCTGAGCCTCCGCGGTCTGTATGCGCTGGGCTCTGCGGCGCCGTCGGCCGCGGACCGGGTCGACGGCATCAGCGTCGAGACCTCGCTCGTGCTGTCCTCCGGCTCGGTGTCGATGGCACTGTTCGGGGAGGACGACGCCGCGGATGTCGGCGCGGTCACCTCGGACCTGGTCGATCTCGCGCACTCAGCAGGCCTTGCGGTGCTCTGCTGGACTCTCCGCCCGGAGAACGGCATGCTTCCCGCCGAGTTCCGGGGCGGTGACGCCGAGGCGGCCTGGGGGGATTGGCGGCGCTACTTCTCGATCCTGCTGCACTCCGGCGTGGACGGGGTTTTCGCGGACCATCCGGACCTGGCGGTGGCCGTGCGCGACGGTCGCTGACCGCGCTCGCGGCCGAATGACGGTGGCAGCGACTAAAATCGACTGCAGACATGACGAGCCTTCCCGACGCCCCGCAGACCACCCCTTCCTCCGTCCCGATCATCCTGGACGGGTGGCAGGGCGACGGCACCGACGTCGACGCGACCCCGGGCTCCAGGAGGGGCGCGAGCGGCGGGCGGGGCTCGCGCGGAACGGGGGGCCCGGGTGGTTCCGGCCACTGGCGCGGGCCGAGCGAGCGCCTGTTCGAGGGCCTGAACCCGCAGCAGCGTGAAGCGGCCGAGTATCGCGGCCAGGCGCTGCTCATCGTGGCAGGTGCAGGCTCCGGCAAGACCAGCGTCCTCACCCGGCGCATCGCCGGGCTGATCGAGAGCCGCGAGGCGTGGCCGAGCGAGATCCTGGCCATCACCTTCACCAACAAGGCCGCCAACGAGATGCGCGAGCGCGTCGAGCAGCTGCTCGGCGGCAAGGCGCAGGGAATGTGGATCTCGACGTTCCACTCGGCCTGCGTGCGCATCCTCCGGCGTGAGGCCGAGACGATCGGCAAGACGCCGAGCTTCACCATCTACGACTCGGGCGACTCCCGCGCACTGCTGAAGCGCATCATCAAGGAGCTCGACGCCGACACTCTCGGATTCACCGTCGGCAGCGCGGCGAACCGCATCTCGAAGCTCAAGAACGAGCTCACCGACCTGGAGACCCACGCGCGCTCGGCCAACCTCAGCGACCCGCAGGAGGTCATGTTCCTCGAGATCTTCCGCCAGTACACGCGGGAGCTCCGACGCGCGAACGCCTTCGACTTCGACGATCTCATCGCCGAGACGGTCTTCCTCTTCCGCGCCTTCCCGCGGGTGGCTGCGCTGTACCAGAGCCGGTTCCGCCACATCCTGGTTGACGAGTACCAGGACACCAACCACGCGCAGTACTCGCTGATCCGCGAGCTCACCATGCCGGTCGCTCCGGACATCGCCGACGACCTGGAGGCCCACGGCCGCAATGTCGGCCCGCTGCGCGACGCTGCGGGCGTCATCCCCAGCGCCTCGCTCACCGTTGTGGGCGACTCGGACCAGTCGATCTACGCGTTCCGTGGCGCCGACATCCGCAACATCGTCGAGTTCGAGCGCGACTTCCCGGGCGCCAAGGTGGTGCTGCTGGAGCAGAACTACCGCTCGACGCAGAACATCCTGAGCGCTGCCAACGCCGTGATCTCCAACAACTTCGACCGCAAGGACAAGAAGCTGTGGACCGCCGTCGGCGACGGCGAGAAGATCGTCGGTTACACCGGGTACTCGGGCCACGACGAGGCCCAGTTCGTGGCCGACGAGATCGAGAAGCTGCACAGCGCGGGGATGGACTACAAGGACATCGCCGTCTTCTACCGCACGAACGCCCAGACCCGTGCGCTGGAGGAGATCTTCATCCGCTCGGCGCTGCCGTACAAGGTGATGGGCGGCACGAAGTTCTACGAGCGGGCCGAGATCAAGGACGCCATGGCGTATCTGATCACGGTCGCGAACCCGAGCGACATGCTGGCGCTCCGCCGCATCCTGAACACGCCGAAGCGCGGCATCGGACCGGCCACGGAGACCCAGCTGGCGAGCTACGCGGAGGACAACGGACTCACCTTCCGGGCGGCCATGCGCGACGCGGGCTCGCTGGGTCTCGGCCCGAAGGTGACGAACGCGATCCTGCAGCTGTCGAACCTGCTGGACGAGGCGGCGGCGAAGATCGACCCGTCGAATCCGGCCGGAGTCTCGCCGGTCGCCGACATCCTGACCTTCCTGCTGGACGGCAGCGGCTACCTCGAGGTGCTCCGTAACAGCCGCGACCCGCAGGACGAGGCGCGAGCGGAGAACGTTGACGAGCTCGTCGCCGTGACCCGCGAGTTCGCGCGCAACAACCCGGACGGGACGCTGGTCGACTTCCTCACGGAGGTCTCGCTGGTCGCGGCCGCGGATGAGATCGACGACTCGAGCGGCTCGGTGTCGCTGATGACGCTGCACACGGCGAAGGGCTTGGAGTACGACGCCGTGTTCCTCACCGGGATCGAGGAGGACCTCCTGCCGCACCGGATGTCGGCGAACGAGCCCGGCGGCCCGGCGGAGGAGCGACGCCTGTTCTACGTAGGCATCACGCGCGCCAAGAAGCGCCTGTTCCTGTCGCTGGCGATGACGCGTGCGCAGTTCGGCGAGACCGCGGTCGCGATGCCGAGTCGTTATCTGCAAGAGATCCCCGCCGATCTGATCGATTGGCGGCAGTCGCCGGGTTCGGCGAACGGCCGCGGTGGAACGCAGTCCCGCGCGCTGAACGCACGGCGCCCGGGCTTGGGCGCCGGTTCCGGCGGAACAGGGTGGAACGACCCGCTCTCGTCGTCGACGTTCCGCCAGGAGCGCCCGAAGGCGGAGTGGCCCAACCGCGTCACGGGCAAGGTCCGCGACAATGGCGACCTCGAGCTGTCGCCCGGCGATCGCATCCGCCATTCCGACTTCGGCGAGGGCCGGGTCACGCAGGTGACCGGGCAGGGCGCCAAGCGCGTCGCGCATGTCCAGTTCGACAAGGTGGGCGCGAAGAAGCTCCTCATCAAGATCGCCCCGATCGACAAGCTGTGACGGCGGCTGCCCCCGCAGAACGGAAGGGCGGAACTCCGCGCAACTTCGAGGTGGGTCTGCGTGCGGCCGTCGCCGTCGCGGTGCCGCTGTTCCTGCTCTTCTCGGCCGGTCGGCTCGATCTGACCGCGTACGCCGCCTTCGGTGCGTTCACCGCGCTGTACGGGAGGAACGAGCCGTACCGGGTGCGGGTTCGGACCCTGACCGTTGCAGCTATCGCGCTGCTTCTCAGCATTTCCGCCGGCGTCGGTCTCGCCGTGCTCGGTGAACCGCTCGCGCTCGTGGCGGTTGCGCTGGTGCTGGTCGTCGGCGGCGGAACCCTGTTCGTCACGGTTTTCCAGATGATGCCGCCTCAGGCGCTGTTCTTCGTCTTCGCCCTGCTGGTCTGCGCCGCCGTGCCGACTCCGGCGGCGGACGCGCTCCCGCGCATTGGTCTTGCGGCCGCGGCGGCGGCGTTCGCGTGGTTGCTGACCATGTCCGGCTGGGCGGTGCGGCGCATCCCGGGCATCGCGCGCAGTGCGTTGGGGCGCTCCGGATTCGTGCCCGAGCTGCGTCGGCGGCCCGGCATCGACCGTGCGGCCGTGCGGGATCCACGCGTCTGGCTCACGGTGGCCCAGAACGTTGTCGGCGTGCTGATCGCCGGCGGCGTCGCCCTCGCGTTCGGGCTCGGTCATGCCTACTGGGCCGTGGTGAGCGTCGTGGCCGTGATCCCGCCTGCGCGGGCGGCCCACTCCATCTCCCGTTCCCTGCACCGGATCGTGGGGACGATCGTCGGAGTCGGCGTGACGGCCCTGCTCCTTGTCTGGTCGCCTCCGGCGGTCGTGGTCATCTGCGTGATCGTGGTGTGCCAGTTCTTCGCCGAGATCCTGGTGGCCCGGCACTACGGCGCCGCCCTCGTCTTCATCACGCCGCTGGCCCTGTCGGTCTCGCACCTGGCGAGTCCGACACCGCTGAACGTGCTGGTCGTCGACCGCGTGCTCGAGACGGTCCTCGGCGCGGGCGTGGGCATCGCGCTGGTGCTGCTCGCCCGGGCCGTCGAGCGCCGCCGGGGTCTCGCCGCCTAGCGCTGCGCGGTCGGCTTCGTCGCGCCACGATTCCCGGCGTCGGCTGGGCGCGGTGCGAGCACCGCCCGCCGGAGCTTTGCCCGATAGCGCTCCCGTGGCACGTGGCGGAGCCGGAGCGGAAGCCGAGGGTAGACCGACGCGGTCCATCGCATCGCCCGCTCGAACCGGAGCTGTCGCCTCTCGTCCCACGGGAGCCCGAACTGTCGCCTCACCGATTCGGGAAGGAGACCGGCTGTCACCAGCCGCACCAGGGGCAGGGTCGGGCGGAGCCACCACGGCACGCGACGCGGATGCAGGATCTGCCGTGACACCGCCCGCACGTCGTCGTTCACCCGGAGCGACAGGAGCATCCGCTCCCAGTAGGCGTCGAAGTCCGCGCGCCGGGCCGGCCATCGATCGCGGGTGAGCTGCAGGTTGGAGAGAGCCCCCGAGAGCTCCTCGTACGCTCTGTCCGCTTGTGCGGGCGTGAGCGGACCGAACACTCTCCGATGCAGATCCATCACCGTCTGGTAGAGAGTGGCGGCCACCCAGAGCTGGAGCTCCGGATCGAAGGCGTTGTAGGCCGAGCCGTCCGCGGCGATCGTCCCGCGGACGGGCGCATGCGCGCGGTTCACTATTCTCCGCATGGCCGCGAGTTCCGCCTCCGAGCCGAACATGGTCGCCGTGAGATAGAGCATCGTGCCGTCGAACCGGTCCATGAGCCGCTCGGCGAAGTCGCTGTGCTCGACGACGCCCTGGCCGACCGAGGGATGCGCGATCTGCAGCAGGAGTGCGCGGCCTCCGCCCGCCAAGGTCAGCGCCTCGGAGACGATGTCCTCGCCCTCGACGGGACGGTTGCGGGGATTTCTGCGCACCCGGACATCCTGTCGTCGCCTCCTGCGAGGGACCGGAGAATGACCGTCGCATGCTTCTCACGGCCCCACCCAGGTCGAGCGGGCGCGCCGGGGGCGCACGTTACGTCGACCGGAGACGTGCGGAGCCCGACCGGGGCGGTCGACCATCTCGGGGTCGATTACCGCTCCCTCGAGTGCCGCGCGCCTCCCGCGTGCGCGACGGGCTCCGCGGGTCCGCAACCGCCCGGCGATCAGCAGCAGCACGCCTGCGACGCCGGTGCCGGAGCCCCATACTGCCGGCAGGAGGGCGTCGGCGCCCGTGTCGGCCAGTCGCGTCTGAGTGAGGGCGGGCTCGATCTCCGGGACGGGGACCGTGGGAGTCTGCGCCCGGGTGATCTCCGTGGCGATGCCGAACTCGGACGTCCACGGGTGCACCCGTGCGCCGCCTGCATCGGGATCGGTACGCCCCGGGTCGATGCGTTCCGTCCAGACGTAGTAGCCGTCGGCCGGCAGAGTGCAGGTCGGAGTGGTGTACTCGCCGACCCCGTCGATCACCGTCTCGACCGTGCAGACGGTGGGCGAGCCGGGCGGCGGTGCGGGGGAGCGGGCGATCGGGTCGGCGAACGGCCCGTGCAGCGTGCTCTCGACGACCGCGGTGACGGCGGCGAAACCGTCATCGCCGGAACGAACTCCCCAGGTCGGCAGCAGCCCATCGCCCTCGGCGACACTCACGGTGAGGTGGTCCGCGATCTCGGCGCCCGGATGGGCTTCCGCCAGAGACGTGCGCGTGCCCACCTGAGGCTGGAACGGCAGTGGTGACGGACCGGTCGCGTGCGCCTCGGCCTGCGCGTTCGCCGTGGACGGTTCCGCGATCAGCACGGCCTGAGCATCCGTCGTCGGCAGCGCGACGGTGATGCGGTTGCCGTAGGGGAGCTCCCCGGTCTTCGCGGTGGCGCTCACGGCAACGCTGGCCTCCGAGCCGGTCGGCCGGATCGCGACATCGGTCCCCGACCGGATCGTGCCGGTGCTCCCGCCGCCGTCGAGCGTGGCTCCCGTGAGGGAGACGGAGACCGGGTGGGCCCCGCTGGGGAGCAGCTCCGGACCGGCGATGCGATCGACGGTCAGCTCGACTCGCAGGCGGCCGGCTCCCGTCTCGGCGAGTTCGACGACAACGGCGGCGCGCACGCCCGTCGAGGCGCGGCTTCGTGCCTCGGCCAGCATCTCGACAGCTCCCGCGTAGACGCGGTCGCTGTCGGCGCCGGCCCGTGCCGCGTGCTCGCGGGCGTCGGGCTCGGACATCCCGGCGTACATCCACGTCGCCAGCTGGCCGGCGGCCGCGGTGAGTCGGTCGCTGCTCCCCGCCCAGGTGCGGGCGAAGTAGGCGAACATCGCCGACTGCTCCGGCGTCCACCAGCCCATTCCGGCCGGGTCGGCGTAGCTGTACTGGAGGCCGACCGGTGCGACCTTGCCGGGATTCAGGCAGAAGCCCAGTGCGCCGTCGTCGAAATGGTAGGCACCCAGCCACCAGCCGTCGGCGGACTGGTAGCCGGGACCGTGGCCGTCGCCCACGAGGGCGCGCGCCGGCCCGGCAGCGGAGGTGAGCGCTCCATGGAGAACGCCGAGGAAGACGGCGAGCCCCGCGAGGCACACGGCGGAGATCAGGGTGAAAGGTCGATGAGTCATGCCTCCACCGTCGCGGCGCCGGTGTGTCCCGTGGCCGCTGTCGGCGGATCGGTGGACAACGGCGTTCGCCGAGGACCTGTGAACACCTCGGCCGGTTTCGGCCCGTTCAGCGGAAGGGTCTAAAGTTCTTCCTGGCGAATTTATCTCGGCGTCGAGCTATTCTCGCGCCGGACCGTCAGGAGAAATCAGCCGGCAGCCACGAGCGCACCGGAACACCAGCGGATTGGATAACCGTGGATCTATACGAGTACCAGGCCAGAGACCTGTTTGAGAAGTACGGGGTCCCGGTGCTTCCGGGCATCGTCGCCGACACCCCCGAGGAGGTGCGTGCGGCTGCCGAGAAGCTGGGCGGCGTGACCGTCGTCAAGGCGCAGGTCAAGACCGGTGGTCGCGGAAAGGCCGGCGGTGTCAAGGTCGCGAAGAACGCCGATGAGGCGGAGGCAGCGGCGCAGGCGATCCTCGGACTCGACATCAAGGGTCACGTCGTCCGTCGCGTCATGGTCGCCGGCGGCGCCCGCATCGCTCGCGAGTTCTACTTCTCGGTGCTCCTCGACCGCGCCAACCGCTCCTACCTCTCGCTGACCAGCGTCGAGGGCGGCATGGAGATCGAGCAGCTCGCCGTCGAGAAGCCGGAGGCGCTCGCCCGCGTCGAGGTCGACCCGCGCGGCGGCATCGACCACGCGAAGGCCGTCGAGATCGCCCAGGCCGCCGGATTCCCGGAGGACCTGGTCGAGAAGGTCGCCGATGTCTTCGTGAAGCTCTACGAGGTCTACACGGGCGAGGACGCGACCCTCGTCGAGGTGAACCCGCTTGTCCTCACCGAGGAGGGCGACATCATCGCTCTCGACGGCAAGGTTTCGCTCGACGAGAACGCCGACTTCCGTCACCCCGACCACGAGGCGCTCGAGGACAAGGACGCGGCCGACCCGCTGGAGGCCAAGGCCAAGGCGGCGAACCTCAACTACGTCAAGCTCGACGGTCAGGTCGGCATCATCGGCAACGGCGCGGGCCTCGTCATGTCGACGCTGGACGTCGTCGCCTACGCCGGCGAGAAGCACCAGGGCGTCAAGCCGGCCAACTTCCTCGACATCGGTGGCGGCGCGTCCGCCGAGGTCATGGCGGCGGGTCTCGACGTCATCCTCAACGACCCGCAGGTGAAGAGCGTGTTCGTCAACGTCTTCGGCGGGATCACCGCGTGCGACGCGGTCGCCAACGGCATCGTGAAGGCCCTGGAGATCCTCGGCGACGAGGCGAACAAGCCGCTGGTCGTGCGCCTCGACGGCAACAACGTCGACGAGGGGCGCCGCATCCTGACCGAGGCCAACCACCCGCTGGTCACCCTCGCGCTCACCATGGACGAGGGCGCCGACAAGGCCGCCGAGCTGGCCGCGAAGTAAGCGAAGGACGAACGAGAATGTCTATCTTCCTCAACAAGGACTCCAAGGTCATCGTCCAGGGCATCACCGGCGGCGAGGGCACGAAGCACACCGCCCTGATGCTGAAGGCCGGCACCCAGGTCGTCGGCGGCGTCAACGCCCGCAAGGCCGGCACGACCGTCACCCACGGCGATGTCGAGCTCCCCGTGTTCGGCACGGTCGTCGAGGCCATCGAGAAGACCGGCGCGGATGTGTCGATCATCTTCGTGCCGCCGGCGTTCGCGAAGGACGCGATGGTCGAGGCCATCGACGCCGAGATCCCGCTGCTCGTCGTGATCACCGAGGGCATCCCGGTGCAGGACTCCGCAGAGGCGTGGGCCTACGCTAAGGAGAAGGGCAACAAGACCCGGATCATCGGCCCGAACTGCCCCGGAATCATCACGCCCGGCGAGTCGCTGGTGGGGATCACCCCGGCGACCATCACCGGCAAGGGCCCGATCGGCCTCGTCTCGAAGTCGGGCACGCTGACCTACCAGATGATGTACGAGCTCCGAGACCTCGGCTTCTCGACCGCCATCGGCATCGGCGGCGACCCGGTCATCGGCACGACGCACATCGACGCGCTCGCCGCGTTCGAGGCGGACCCGGAGACGAAGGCCATCGTGATGATCGGCGAGATCGGCGGCGACGCCGAGGAGCGCGCCGCGGACTTCATCAAGGCGAACGTGACCAAGCCGGTCGTCGGCTACGTGGCGGGCTTCACAGCTCCCGAGGGCAAGACCATGGGCCACGCCGGCGCCATCGTGTCGGGCTCGGCGGGCACCGCCCAGGCCAAGAAGGAGGCGCTGGAGGCTGCGGGCGTCAAGGTCGGCAAGACGCCCTCCGAGACGGCAGAGCTCCTGCGCGAGGTCTACGCCGCGCTGTAATCGAGCGGCGCACCACCGCGAAGGCCGGGACCCGGGAGGTCCCGGCCTTCGTCGTTCCGACCTACGTCATCCCGAACAGATACTCCCTGCCGCACACGGCGACCGCGGCGCTACAGTGAGCGCACCGTGCCGGAAGGAGACGCTGATGGCTCGTCCGACGAACACCGAGCTGCTGCAGCGCATCGCAGCCCTGGAGGAGGAGAACGCCGCGCTCCGCATGCAGAGCGCCGATCCCGCGGCCGATACGGTGCCGATCGCGCCGTCCCCGCCGGTCAAGCACCAGCGCAGCTGGGCGTGGACCCTGCTCGCGACCGTCCTGATCGTCCTCGGCGCCATCCTCGCGCCCGTCGCGGTGATCTCGTCGTGGGCGAAGGTCCAGCTGACGGACACCGACTCCTTCGTCTCGACCTACGCCCCGCTCGCGCACGACGCCGGCGTCCAGGCGTTCGTCACCGACGAAGCCGTGAAGGCCGTACAGGACAACGTGGACATCGACGGGCTGACGTCTCAGGTGATCGACGGCATCACCGATCTCGGCACCGGCCCGGTCGCCACCAAGGCTCTGGAGTCGCTGAAGGCTCCGCTCGCGCAGGGCATCGAGTCGCTGCTGCGTTCGACCGTCCAGCGCTTCGTCGCCTCGGATGCGTTCGCGCAGGTCTGGCAGCAGGCGCTCCGGACGAGTCACGACCAGCTGATCGCGACGATGCAGAACGACCCGAAGGCGGCCATCACGGTCGGGTCGGATGGCTCCGTCGGCATCCAGCTCGCCCCGATCATCGACCGGGTGAAACAGCTGCTGGTGGATCAGGGGGTGACGTTCGCGGCGCAGATCCCGTCGGTGGATCGCACCATCACCGTCGCGCAGAATTCGTCCATCCCCACCCTGCAGCTCTTCTACGGGCTGGCGGTCGCGGCCGGTGCGTGGCTGCCCTGGGTCGCCATCGGGCTGCTGGCACTGGGCGTCGTCGTCGCCCGCCGCCGTGCCCTCGCTCTGATCTGGGCTGCGGTCGCGTTGGGCCTCGCCATGGGGATCACGCTGGCCGCGATCGGCATCGGCCGGCTCGTCTTCGTCTCGTCGGTGTCGCCGTCTCTCGTCCCCTCGGGGTTGGCGCAGACGCTGTTCTCGACGGTGACGGATGCGATGATCGCGACCGCCGTCGCGGTCCTGGTCCTCGCGATCGCCGTCGCCGTCGTCGGCTGGTTCTCCGGCCCCTTCGCCGTGCCCAGGAGGCTGCGCGGCTTCTTCGGCGACGGTGTCGCCTGGGTGCGTCAGTCGGCCGAGCGCCACGGCATCACGACGGGACGGGCGGGCGAGTGGATGTACGCCCAGCGCACGCTGCTGCGCGCGGCCGTCGCGGTGATCGCGGCCGCCGTCGTGCTGTTCGTCCGACCGCTCACTCCGGCTCTGATCATCTGGACGCTGGTGATCGCGGCGCTGGTCGTCGCGATCCTCGAACTGCTTCAGCGGCCGGTCATCACCGTGCCGGAGCAGGCCGACGACGAGACGCCGGTGGTCACGGTCTCCTGAGCGCCGAAGTGTCGGCCGTCCGCGCCGCGTGCGCGCCGGTAGGCTCCGTTCGGTCATGAGTCGCACAACCGTCGCCCTGCTCGCCGCGCTGGAGGCGTTCATCGTCGCCGCCATCGGCATCGGGATCTGTCTCGTCCCGATCACGATCCTCTGGGCGGCGCAGTTCCAGCTCGGCGCCGATTTCACGGTCGTGTGGCGTTCCGCAGCCGACATCTGGCTGGTCGGCCACGGCGTCAACCTGACCATCGCGCTCGACCCGCAGACGGTCGCGCAACTCGGGCTGCCGACCGCGGCGGTGCCGTTCCAGGTGACGATCGCGCTGCTCGGGTTCGCCGCCCTGACCGCCGGGCTGGGCGTTCGGACCGGGATGCGCGCAGCCGAGACCGATCAGCGCGCGGTCGGTGCCCTGAGCGCGCTGGCGGCTTTCGTGGTCATCTCGACGCTCGTGGTCCTGACCGCTGGCTCCCCGGTGGCGCAGCCGTCTCTCTGGCAGGGCATCATCCTGCCGCCCTTCGTCTACGGGGTCGGGATCGCCGCCGGATTCGGGTTCGCCGCGCTGCGCGGCGGGGCGCCCGCCGAGACGGCTGCCGCGACCGCGTCGCCGGATCGGGATGCGACGAGCCCGCTCGGCGGAGGCTCAGGCGGCTTGTCGACGGGCCGGGCACCCGCGCCGGCCGTCCTCTCCGTTCTGCGGACCGCGACGGTGCCGATCCCCAGCGCCCTGCGCACCGGCGCGGGCGCCGCACTGCGGGCCGGGACGGCGGCGACCGCCATCGTGATCGGCGTGGCCGCTCTGGTGGTCGCGCTGCTGATCTTCGGCAACTACGGGACGATCATCAGCCTGTACGAGCAGCTGCAGACCGGTGTCGCCGGGGGAGCGGCGCTGACCATCGGGCAGCTCGCCGTCATCCCGAACATCGTGGTGTGGATGGCGTCGTGGCTGGTCGGGCCCGGTTTCGCCCTCGGCACCGGGTCGTCGGTGAGCCCGATCAGCACCGCGCTGGGCCCGTTGCCGGGGTTGCCGCTCTTCGGCATCATCCCCGCGGGCGGGTGGAGCTTCGGCCTGGTCGGTGTCGTCGTGCCGATCCTCGCCGGCTTCGTCTCCGGTGTCCTCGTCCGCTCGCGGACCGCGGTTCGCGGGCTCGACGGCCTGCAGGCCCTGCTGCTGACCGCGCTCGGGATCGGCGCGGTCGCCGGGATCGAACTGGGGCTCCTCGCGTGGTGGTCGTCCGGTGCGCTCGGACCCGGACGCTTGCACGATGTGGGGCCGAACCCGTGGCTGGTCGGCGCGCTGGCTGCCGCGGAGGTCGCCGTCGCCGCCGGGATCGGGCTGGCGGCGGCCGGGCGCGGCCGCCGGTGATCGAGCCGGTCGTCGCACGCCGCTAGGCTGGTGGCGTGCTCTCGATCGTGGTGCTGATCTCCGGTGGCGGCTCCAACCTGCGTGCCCTGCTGGAGGCCTCGGAAGACGCCGAGTTCCCCGCCCGTGTCGTCGCCGTCGGCGCCGACCGCGACGCGGACGGCTTTGAGCACGCGGAGCGCTTCGGCATCCCGACCTTCACGGTGCCCTTCACGTCGTATCCGAGCCGGGAGGAGTGGGGCGACGCCCTGCTCGAGCAGATCCGGCAGTGGGAGCCCGACCTGACCATCCTGTCCGGCTTCATGCGCCTGGTGCCCCCGCGGGTGGTCGAAGCGCTGTCGCCGCGGCTCATCAACACGCACCCCGCCTACCTGCCCGAGTTCCCGGGCGCGCACGCCGTCCGCGACGCGCTCGCCGCCGGTGTGACGCAGACCGGGGCGAGCCTCATCGTCGTCGACAACGGAGTGGACGCCGGCCCCATCATCAGCCAGGAGCGCGTGGAGGTGGAGCCGGGCGACACCGAGGCCGCCCTCCACGAGCGCATCAAGCCTGTGGAGCGACGGCTGCTCATCGACGCCGTGCTCGACATCGCCAACGGACACATCGACCTCGAGGAGCTTGCCCGAGCATGAGCGGACCCCGTCACGACGCCAGCCTGTACCGCGAGCGGGATCTCGTCCCGATCCGCCGCGCCCTGATCTCGGTCAGCGACAAGACCGGACTGCTCGACCTGGCGTCCGCGCTCGCCGCGGCCGGCGTCGAGATC
This sequence comes from Leifsonia sp. 1010, assembly GCF_031455295.1. Taxonomy (NCBI): domain Bacteria; kingdom Bacillati; phylum Actinomycetota; class Actinomycetes; order Micrococcales; family Microbacteriaceae; genus Leifsonia; species Leifsonia sp. 1010. The sequence goes on along the minus strand of NZ_JAVDSL010000004.1, from coordinate 274,160 downwards.
GTCTCGACCGGCTCGACGGCGCAGACCATCCGCGACGCGGGTCACGCGGTGACCGACGTCGCGAGTGTCACCGGGTTCCCGGAGTCGCTCGACGGGCGTGTGAAGACACTGCACCCGGCCATCCACTCGGGACTCCTCGCCGATCTGCGGCTGGCGTCGCACGAGGAGCAGCTCACGGACCTCGGCATCGAGCCGTTCGAGCTCGTCGTCGTCAACCTGTACCCGTTCGTCGAGACGGTGGCTTCCGGCGCGGTCGGCAACGACGTCGTCGAGCAGATCGACATCGGCGGCCCGGCCATGGTGCGCGCTGCCGCGAAGAACCACGCGAACGTGGCGATCGTGGTGTCGCCCTCCGACTACGACGGCATCGTGGAGGCCGTCGCCGCCGGCGGTACGACCTTCGACCAGCGCCGGGAGCTCGCGTCGAAGGCGTTCGCGCACACGGCCGCCTACGACGGCGCCGTCGCCGCCTGGTTCGCGGGGGAAGCCCCCTCGGTGGATGACTTCCCCGAGCGCTGGGAGGCGCGGGCCGAGCTCAAGCAGACCCTCCGCTACGGCGAGAACTCGCACCAGGCTGCCGCCCTCTACGCCGACCCGAAGGGCACCGGCATCGCCCAGGCGACCCAGCTCGGCGGCAAGGAGATGTCGTACAACAACTACGTGGATGCGGACGCCGCCCTGCGCAGCGCGTACGACTTCCGCGAGCCGGCCGTCGCCATCATCAAGCACGCGAACCCCTGCGGAATCGCCGTCGCGGACGACATCGCCGAGGCGCACCGCAAGGCGCACGAGTGCGACCCGGTGTCGGCGTACGGCGGCGTGATCGCGGCCAACCGCACGGTCACCCTCGCCATGGCGGAGACGGTGAAGGGCATCTTCACCGAGGTGCTCATCGCCCCAGGCTACGAGCCGGAGGCGCTGGAACTCCTGCAGACGAAGAAGAACCTCCGCATCCTGCAGCTGCCCGAGGGATACGCCCGCGCACTGACCGAGTTCCGCCAGATCTCGGGTGGCGTGCTCGTGCAGGACTCCGACCGCTTCGACGAGTTTTCGTCGGAAGGCTGGACCCTGGTCGCCGGCGAGGAGGCCGACGCGGCGACCCGCGCCGACCTCGAGTTCGCGTGGAAGGCGTGCCGCGCCGTGAAGTCGAACGCCATCCTGCTCGCCCACGACGGCGCCTCCGTCGGGGTCGGCATGGGCCAGGTCAACCGCGTCGACTCGTGCACCCTGGCGGTCAGCCGTGCGGGGGAGCGGGCGGCCGGATCCGTGGCCGCATCCGACGCGTTCTTCCCCTTCGCCGACGGTCCGCAGATCCTCATCGACGCGGGCGTCCGCGCGATCGTGCAGCCGGGCGGGAGCATCCGCGACGAGGATGTGATCGCGGCGGCGAAGGCGGCCGGAGTCACCATGTACTTCACCGGCGAGCGGCACTTCTTCCACTAGGAGAACGCGCGGCGACGTTGCCTCCGCGGCCGGGTCGCGGGAGAATGGACGGCGGTCCACAAGACCGTCACACATTTTCACCGCGATCCCACGAGGAGACACCGATGTCCGTCCTGCCCGCAGACCTGCCGCACGAAACACTGCACGTGGTGAAGGGGAGGCGGAGCGGTCTCACCATCAGCATCGCGGTCCACTCCACCGTCCTCGGCCCGGCCCTCGGCGGATGCCGGGTCTGGACGTACGACTCCTGGCAGGAGGCGGTCGCCGACTCGCTGCGGCTGGCCGAGGGCATGACCCTCAAGAACGCGGCGGCCGGTCTCCACCGCGGCGGCGGCAAGGCCGTCGTCTACGTGCCGCGCGGCACGGTGCTCACACCGACCGAGCGCTACGAAGCCATGCTCGATCTCGGCGACGCCGTCGAGACGCTCGGCGGCAGCTATATGACCGCGGAGGATGTGGGCACGAGCGCCGAGGACATGTCCGTCGTCGCGTCGCGCACTGCGCACGTCTGCGGCCTCCCGCCGTCGGAGGGCGGGGTCGGGGAGCCCAGCGATGCGACCGCGGCAGGCGTCTACGCCGGTCTGCAGGCCACCATGGAGCGGGCGTTCGGCAGCCGGGATGTCGCCGGGCGCCACGTGATCGTGCTCGGCCTCGGACACGTGGGATCGCTCATCGCGATGCGCCTCGCCAGCGAAGGCGCCGTGCTGACCGTCACCGACGTGAACCCCGCGAAGCGCGCCCTCGCGGAGGCGCTCGGCGCCACCTGGGTGGAGCCGGATGACGCCCACCGCGTCGAGGGCGATGTCTTCGTCCCCGCCGGTGTCGGCGGAGTCCTGACCGACCGGGTGATCGACGAGCTCCGGGTCGCCGCGGTCGTCGGCCCCGCGAACAACCAGCTCGCGCACCGCTCGGGAGCGGAGCGTCTCGCCGCACGCGGCATCCTGTGGGCTCCCGACTTCGTCGTCAACGCGGGCGGTGTGATCTTCCTGTCGATGGCGGGCGAGCCCGGCGTGACCGCCGAGGCCACGCAGGAGCGCGTCGAGCGGATCGGCGACACGGTCGCCGAGATCTTCCGGGCGGCCGACCAGCGCGGGGTCACCACGCTGCAGGCGGCGGAGGAGCTCGCGCTCGACCGGCTCCGGGAGCCAGCGAACGCATAGCGGCGCTCCGCTAGGTTGGATCCCATGACGTCTTCCTGGGGCCGCCGGCTCATCGCATCCCTTGTCGCTGCCCTCGTGGTGGTCCTCGTCGTTCACGCGGCGATGATCGCCGCGTTTTACGTGGGGAGCCTCGCCGGGTCGTCGGCCCCGTCGGGGGCATTGATCGTCGCCGTCAGCAACTACTTCTCGCTGACCAGCGTCATCGCCTTCGTGCTGCTCTGGGTCGCCGGCTTCGTCGGTGCGTTCGACCGGTGGTGGACGGCGTTGATCGCGGGCGTGCTGGCCGGAGTGCTGGCGCCCGCGGTCGGGACCATCCTGACCGCGACCTCGGGCGGTTCGCCGTTCAGCGGCGACCTGATCGTCGCGGTGCTCGGCACACTGCTGGGGATCAACCTCCTCTACGCCGTCGCCATCACCGCGCTCACTCCGACGTTCGGCCGGTGGCTGTTCCGCGTCGTCGAGGGCACCCGCAGCCGCTTCGAGACCGACCGGAAGGTCGCGCTGGTCCGCATCCCCGCCGGCAACCTCGCCGAGGGCCTGGTGACCCACATCGACCGCCAGCCGGTGGATGCGGAGCGCGCGGACGCGCAGTGGGACGCCTACGTCGCGGCCCTCTCCGAGGCCGGCTGGCAGACCGTCGAGGTCGCGAGCGCGGACTCCATGGCCGACTCCGTCTTCGTGGAGGACACCGCCGTCGTCTTCGGCGACACCGCCGTGATCACCCTTCCCGGCGCCGAGTCGCGCCGCGCGGAGGTCGTGGGCACGGAGGCCGCGTTGCGGGCGCAGGGTCTGCACCTCGAGCGCATCGAGGCGCCGGGGACGCTCGAGGGCGGCGATGTGCTCAAGGTCGGCTCGACGGTCTACGTCGGTCGCGGTGGGCGCACGAACGCGGAGGGCATCCGCCAGCTCCGCGCCCTCGTCGCGCCGCTCGGGTACACCGTCGTCGCCGTGCCGGTCACGAAGGCACTGCACCTGAAGACGGCCGTGACGGCGCTGCCCGACGGGACGATCATCGGCTACGAGCCGATCGTGGACGACCCGCGCGTCTTCGAGCGCTTCCTCCCCGTGCCGGAGGCCCACGGCACCGCGGTCGTCGTGCTCTCGGACGACACCGTGCTGATGTCGTCGTCGGCCCCGCAGTCGGTGGCGCTGGTCGAGGACCTCGGCTACACCGTCATCCAGGTCGACATCTCGGAGTTCGAGAAGCTCGAGGGATGCGTCACCTGCCTGTCGATCCGGATCCGCTGACCCCTTCCGCCGAGTGGTGACATCTCGTCGCCACTCGGCGGAATTCCCGCGCTCGCTCGCATCTCGCCGAGGCCCCTCGGTGGGATGTGAGAAAAACTCTTGCATTCGGCGAGAACCTGGCAATATGCTGTAGGGCTGCCTTGTCGCGGCATAACGGACGTGTACATCGAGGCTGGGAGGACGCCATGACGACGATCGAGACCGCACGAAAGACCACCGTGCCCGGGATCGTCGCCGCCCTCGCGGCCGACGCCCGACCGTCCGGGCGGTAGCTCCCCGCCCCTTGCCGCGCGCCGCCGCGCGCGACACCGGGATCGTCTGCGGACGCTCCCCGCATCCACACCACAAGACCCGCCATCGTCGGCGTGTCTTCGGCGACTCCTCCGCGTGCTCGCCGCCGGCTCCATGACGTCGGACACCTACAGAAAACGGATCATCCATGTCTGTCGCCCAGACTCCGAACACCCAGACTCCGAAGACCGCCGCGAAGCGGAAGAGCACCGCGCGCATCCTGCTGCGCATCCTCCCGTTCGCGAAGTCCGCCGCGCCCCGCATCATCCTGGGCATGGTGGCCGCGCTGCTGGCCAGCCTCGTCGCGCTGAGCATCCCGCAGGTGCTGCGCTGGCTGGTCGACGGCCCGCTGTCGACGGGCGACCCGTCGGCGGTGTGGCCTGCCGCGTTGCTCGTGGTCGGGCTGGGTGCCGCCGAAGCGGTGTTCATCTCGCTGCGGCGCTGGTTCGTGCTGACCCCGGGAACCCACGTCGAGGCGAAGATGCGCAACGCGCTGTACGCGCAGCTGCAGGATCTCCCTGTCGCGTTCCACGACCGCTGGCCGAGCGGCCAGCTGCTGTCGCGCGCGGTCAGTGACCTCAGCATGATCCGCCGCTGGCTGTCGTTCGGCATCGTGCTGCTGGTGGTCAACGTCGTCACGATCGTGGTCGGGTTCGCGATCCTGATCGGCTGGAACTGGATCCTGGGGCTCATCTTCCTGGTGTGCTCCATCCCGCTGTGGATCTACGGGTTCGTGTTCGAGAACAAGTACTCGGTCATCGCGCGGCGCAGCCAGGACCAGGCTGGCGACCTGGCGACGGCCGTCGAGGAATCGGTCCACGGCATCCGTGTGCTGAAGGCGTTCGGGCGCGGCAAGCACGCGCTGAAGACCTTCGAGTCGCGCGCGGAGGAGCTGCGCGGTACCGAGATCGAGAAGGCGAAGGCCATCGCCGGGATCTGGCTGTGGCTGCTGCTGGTCCCGGACGTCGCGTTCGGCATCTGCCTCGTGGTCGGCGTCTGGCTGTCGGCGCAGGGCCAGCTGTCGGTCGGCGAGCTCGTCGCGTTCTTCGCCACGGCGACCGTCCTGCGGTTCCCCGTGGAGTCGATCGGCTTCCTGCTGTCGATGACCTTCGACACCCGCACGGCGGCGGACCGCTACTTCGAGGTGATGGACGAGGTCAACACGATCACCGACCCGGCCGAGCCCAAGCGCATCGCCGAGCCCCGGGGAGAGCTCGTCTTCGACGACGTGCACTTCCGGTACCAGGACTCACCGGAGCGCTTCCCGGACCTGCTCGACGGCATCCGCCTGACGGTCCGCCCGGGGGAGACGATGGCCCTGGTCGGCTTGACCGGCTCGGGCAAGTCGACCCTGACCGCCTTGACGACACGGCTGTACGACGTGACCGGCGGCGCGGTGAAGGTGGACGGCGTGGATGTGCGCGACCTCACCCGCTACGACCTGCGCAAGGCGATCGCCATGGCGTTCGAGGATGCGACCCTGTTCTCGGCGTCCGTGCGCGACAACGTCCTACTCGGCCGCGACGACCTCGATCCCGCCTCGGCGGAGGCCGAGCGCGTGCTCACCGAGGCGCTCGAGGTGGCGCAGGCGGGCTTCGTCTACGACCTCCCCGAGGGCGTCGAGACGAAGGTCGGCGAGGAGGGGCTCAGCCTGTCCGGCGGTCAGCGACAGCGGCTCGCGCTCGCGCGCGCCGTCGCCGCGAACCCCAGCATCCTGGTGCTCGACGACCCGCTGTCGGCGCTCGACGTCGACACCGAGGCGCTCGTCGAGGCCGCGCTGCGCCGGGTGCTCGCCTCGACCACGGCCCTGATCGTCGCGCACCGCCCGTCCACGGTGATGCTCGCCGATCGAGTGGCCCTGCTGGAGGACGGCCGCGTCACCGCGGTCGGCACCCACCACGAACTGCTCGCCAGCAGCGAGCACTACCGCTTCGTCATCTCCAGCCTGGAGGACGAACAGAACGAAGAGATTCTCGAGGAGGTGAACCTGTGAGCACCACGACCGTCCTGGGCGTCGAAGGCGAAGAGCGCAACGACCTCAGCAAGGAGGAGAGCCGGCAGGTACGGCGCCGTTCGCTGCGCCTGCTAGGCTCGCTGCTGCACCCGCTGCGGATGCGGCTGGCGCTGACGGCCGTCGTGGTCGTCGTGAGCACGGCCGCCCAGGTGGCGGGTCCCGCGATCATCGCGTTCGGCATCGACAACGGCCTGCCGGCGCTGCTCAAGCAGGATTGGTTCCCGCTGGCCGCCGCCGGTATCGCCTACCTGGTCACCGGCGTGATCGGCGCTGCGCTCATCGCCTGGTACACGGTGCTGAGCGCGCGGATCAGCCAGGCCATCCTGCTCGACCTGCGCAAGCGGGTGTTCCTGCACACGCAGAAGCTGTCGCTCGAGTTCCACGAGTCGTACACGTCCGGCCGGATCATCTCGCGCCAGACGAGCGACCTGGACTCCATCCGGGAGCTGCTCGACTCGGGCATCAACCAGCTGGTCCAGGGCTTCCTGTACATGCTGTTCATCGCGATCGCGCTGTTCTCGATCGACTGGATCAGCGGTGTCGTGCTGCTCGTGTCGCTCGTGCCGCTGTACCTGCTGACACGGTGGTTCCAGAAGCGCTCGCAGGTGCTTTTCCGCATCTCGCGGGTGGCGTCGGCGAAGCTGATCGTGCACTTCGTGGAGACCATGACCGGCATCCGCGCGGTCAAGGCGTTCCGCAAGGAGAAACGCAACGAGAAGGACTTCGGCGGGCTGGTGGAGGACTACCGGGATGTGAACGCCCGCGTCATCCAGCTGTTCGGGATCTTCGACCCGGGCCTCGTGATGATCGGCAACGTCACGGTCGGCGTCGTGCTGCTGGTCGGCGGCTTCCGCGTCGCCGACGGGCAGCTCGCGATCGGCGTGCTGCTCGCGGTGCTGCTGTACACGCGGCGCTTCTTCGACCCGATGGAGGAGATGGCGATGTTCTACAACTCCTACCAGTCGGCCGCCGCGGCGCTGGAGAAGATCTCCGGCGTCCTGGAGGAGGAGCCCAGCGTTCCGGATCCGGTGCGGCCGGTCGACCTGTGGTCGGCGCAGGGGCACGTGAGTTTCGACGATGTCTCGTTCGCCTACAAGAAAGACCGCGTCATCCTGCCGGAGTTCACGCTCGACATCCCCGCCGGGCAGACGGTCGCGCTGGTCGGTTCGACCGGTGCGGGCAAGTCGACGCTGGCGAAGCTGATTTCGCGCTTCTACGACCCCACCGCGGGTTCGGTGAAGCTGGACGGCGTCGACCTGCGCGACCTGCACCCGAAGGATCTGCGTCGGGCGATCGTGATGGTCACCCAGGAGGCGTACCTGTTCAGCGGCTCTGTCGCCGACAACATCGCCCTGGGCAAGCCGGATGCGACGCGCGACGAGATCGTGCGGGCGGCGGAGGCGGTCGGCGCGCACGAGTTCATCGAGGGTCTGCCGAACGGCTACGACACCGACGTGAACAAGCGCGGCGGCCGCGTCTCCGCGGGACAGCGGCAGTTGATCTCGTTCGCGCGGGCGTTCCTCGCGGACCCGGCCGTGCTCATCCTGGATGAGGCGACGAGCTCGCTCGACATCCCGAGCGAGCGCCTGGTGCAGGAGGCGCTGCAGACGCTGCTCGCCGACCGCACGGCCGTGATCATCGCGCACCGCCTGTCCACCGTCGCGATCGCCGACCGGGTGCTCGTCATGGAGCACGGCCGCGTGGTCGAGGACGGCACGCCCGACGACCTGATCGCGGGCACCGGCCGGTTCGCCCAGCTGCACGCGGCCTGGCGCGACTCGCTGGTGTAGCGGTCAGGGCCGCGCATGCGGCCGCACTTCCGCACTTCCGGCGGGGACCACGGGGAAGCCTCCCGTGGTCCCCGCCGCCGGTCGCCGGCCGGTCAGGGGTTGAGTCAGCCGGCCGGGGACCAGGTCGAGCGCGCCCGGGAGGGACGCAGTGTGCGGTGTCCGCCCGTGCGGGCGTGCGGGGTGCGGCGCACGGAGGGTGCCTCGCGGGTCAGCGCCGTACGGAAGAGGGGCAGGCGGGACAGCAGGCCGTCGCGCATTCCGTCGCGGAGCACGACCACCTCGCATCCTGCGTCGATGTAGGCGCTTGCCGTCGGGCCGTCGGCGAAGCGCGCTGCCGCGCCGGCGGAGACGGTGATGCAGTCGGCGACGAGCGCGCGACCGGCCGTGGCCACCACGGTGGTGCGGGAGGTCGCCGGAGCGACGAGCGAGCGGATGGTGCGGGCGAGTGCCGGCCACTCGGCCGGACGGATGGCCGTGCCGTCGGAGAACGTGTCGCCGAGGTCGAGCAGCTCCAGACGGCGGCCGGTCGCGGCGGACACCTCTGCGCTCGCACGCACGGCGCGCTGCAGGAGCGCGACCAGGTCGGTGGCGGCGGTGTCCGGAGCGACGGGGAGGGAGAGGCCGGCGACGCGCACGCCGAACGTCGACGCGTACCGGGCGACCGCGACGGCGATGGCCGGGTCGACCCGGAGCAGCACCTCCGTGCCGGCCGGTGCGGAGACGAAGGTGTCCAGGTCGTCCGGGTCGTCGACGACGAACCGACGGACGCCCGCCTCCCAGGCGGAACGCCGCTGCAGCCAGCGCGCACCCGGCGTGGCGTGCAACACCCGGCCGAGGTCCGCATCCACTCGGCGGAGGGCCGGGAGTGCGGCGTCGTGGGTCACGGTGAAGCCGGCGCCCTCGGCGGAGATGGTCGCGAGCAGAGCCGGATGCGCGAGAGCGCTGACGTCGTAGTGCACGTCCACCCAGGGGAAGGCAGCGCGCAGATCGCGGAAGCGACGAGCCGCGCGCGTCAGATCGATGACGACGACGGGCAGCTCGTCGGCCCCACGTCGGCCCCGACCGGAGTGACGGCCGTCCACCGCGCCCGCCCCGGTCGCCGCGTCCGTTCGGGCGGCAGCGGCGCCGGTCGGGTCGGCGGTTCGGGTCGCGGTGGACATCGCCATCTCCTCGGGTGGACTTTCGTCCCGCTCATCGGCGGGAACCTCGACGTTCGGGTCGTTGAGGTTGTCTCACATCCTGGCCCTGGGCTCAGATGGCCCACATCCGGGGGGTCACCTCATTCCGTTTGCGTGGAGGCACGGATGAACCTCGGGGTGCGTGCGGAGATGATGGTGCCATGTACCTCCGCGTTGTGATCGTCGACGACCACGAGCGGTTCCGTGAACAGGCGGCGGAGCTGCTCCGCCTGGAGAGCTTCATGGTTGTCGGCGACAGTGCGACCGCTGCCGGCGGCATCGAGCTGAGCCGTCGCCTCGCCCCGGACGTCGTCCTGCTCGACGTCGGCCTGCCCGACGCCAGCGGCTTCGACATCGTGCCCGCGATGCGGGCGACCGGAGCCGCCGTCGTGCTCACGTCGAGCCGGTCGGCGACCGACTACGGAAGACGCGTCGCCGACAGCGGCGCGGAGGGTTTCATCAACAAAGACGAGCTGACCGGTGAGGCGATCCGCACCCTGCTAAGGTAAGCGCGTGAGCGGGGGACAGACTGTAGAGTCTCGCGCGCTCAGAGTGGCCGTCGCCGACGATGCAGTGCTGCTGCGCGAGGGGATCGGACAGATCCTGCGCGCGGGCGGTATGGAGGTCGTCGCCTCGGTGGACACCGCCGAGGAACTCCTGCGCGCCGTCGCGACCGACGGGGATGTGGACGCGATCGTCCTCGACATCAAGATGCCGCCCACCCACACCGACGAGGGGCTGCGGGCTCTCGAACGCCTGCGAGCGAGCGGCTCGCGCGCCGGCATCCTGCTTCTCTCCATGTACACCACCGCGTCGTACGCGATCCGCGCGATGAGCGCCGGCAGCGGCACCGGCTATCTGCTCAAGGACCGCGTCGCCGACGCCGACACCCTGGTCACCGCGGTCCGCACCGTCGCGCGCGGCGGCTCGGTCGTCGATCCGGAAGTCGTGCAGCTGCTCGTCACCGCGCGGTCGTCGGAGGCGACGGTCGAGTCGCTCTCCTCACGGGAACGGGACGTGCTGCGGCTGATGGCGGAGGGCAAGTCGAACGTCGGCATCGCGACCGAGCTGCACCTGAGCCTCCGCACCGTCGAATCCCACATCGGGCACATCATGGCGAAGCTGGGTGTGGAGGACTCCGCCGAGGGCCATCGACGGGTGCTCGCGGTGCTGCGCTTCCTCGGCCGGGACGCCTGACCCCATGGATGCCGCGCTCCCGGCGCATCCGGAGGCCGCGCGCACCGGTGATGTCGGCGTCGCCCCCGCCCGACCGGGCACGGGCCGGCTGATCCTCCGTGCGCTGGCCGTCACGGTCGCCATCGCGTCGAACGTCACGGCGCAGGTGCTCAGCGCGCTCACCGGGGACTACGGGCCGCGTCCCTCGGGCGTCGGCTGGGCCATCGTCTTCGTCTCGGTCGCGGTCGTCTACGTCGTCTGCGCGGTGATCGCCTGGCGGATCGTGCGCAGTCCCATCCCCGGCTGGCTGATGGTCGGGGCCGCCTTCTTCTGGTCGGCGGGCGCTTGGTATCCGCTGGTCCGGCAGTGGGGCTGGGTGTGGCCGTGGGTGCAGGGCGTGACGGACCTGTGGGCGGTGCTGGTCGGGCTCCTCGTGCTCTGCTACCCGACGGGGAGGCTGGTCGCGCGTTTCGACCGCGCCATTCTGCTGGCCATCTCCATCGCCTTCGCGGTGCGTCTCGGCGGCACCTTGCTGTTCTCGTCGCCCGAGCCGACCGAGTGCGGGTGCGTGATGAATCCCTACGCCGTGCTGCCCAGCGACACGGCCGACTACTGGCTGGGGCTGGCGTGGCGCTTCGTGGGGCTCGCGCTCATGCTGACCGTCGCGGCCCGCCTGATCGCCCGCTGGTTCACCAGCTCCCTCCCGGCCCGCCGGGTGGCCTTCGTGATGCCGCTCGCCATCCTGCTCTGGTGCTACGGCACGGTGCAGGACTCGCTGAGCTTCGCGTTCGGCTGGGACGGCGGATGGTTGCAGTTCATCCCGCCGGTCGCGATCGCGTTGATCCCTCCGGCGTTCGTCGGCGGTGTGCTCTACGCGCGGGGACTGCGCTCGCGGATGGCGGACCTCGTCATCGTCGCGCGCGACAAGGTCGACCGCGGTCTGTGGGAGTCGAGCCTCGCGCGGATGCTGCACGACGGATCCCTGCGCGTGTTCTGGTGGGACGAGCCGCTGCAGAGCTACCAGACCAGCGACGGAAGGCCGATGCCGGACGCCGGTCCGACCGACCGGCCGGGTCGCTCGGTGCTCGCTATCGACTCGGATCAGGGACCGATCGCCCTCATCGAGCACGACGTGGCACTCAGCCAGGACGACCGCCTTCTCGATGCCGTCTCGTCGGCGCTCCTGCTCTCCGTCGACAACGACCGGCTGCGCGGGAGGCTGGAGCGCACCATCCAGGAACTGCGGGAGTCGCGGCTGCGCATCGTCGAGGAAGGCTACCTCGCTCGCCGGAAGCTGGAGCGCGACCTCCACGACGGCAGCCAGCAGCAGCTCGTCTCGCTGGCCATCAGCCTCCGCATCGCGACGTCGAAGGCCGAGGCGCACGGCGACGAGGAGCTCGCCGGCGACCTGCAGCGCGCGTCCGAGCAGCTCGCGGACGCCCTCCGCGAGTTGCGGGAGCTCGCCCGCGGCATCCACCCCACGGTGCTGAGCGACGGCGACCTGCGTTCGGCGATCGAGGAGCTCGGACTCCGGAGTCACGTGCCGGTCGAGGTCCACGTGGACATCGTCGACCGGCTGCCCGAGGTCGTGGAGGAGACCATCTACTACTGCGTCTCGGAGGCGCTCGCCAACGCTGCGAAGCACGCGCGCGCTCGCACGTGCACCGTCACGGTGTCGCGTGCGGACGCGACGGTGACCGTCATCGTGAAGGACGACGGACAGGGCGGCGCCCGCATCGAGCCGGGCGGCGGTCTCGAGGGCCTGCGCGACCGGGTGGAGGCCGTGTCCGGCCGGGCCGAGGTGCGCTCGGTCGAGGGCCTCGGCACGATCATCGAGCTCACCATCCCGGTGCAGGGTTCCTGACCAGAATTCATCCGCCGTTCACGAAGGCGGACGGGGATCGGCGTACTCAGGGGGTGGGCGCATCGCGTGCCCGTCAACCTTCCCGGAAGGACCGCCGATGGACATCCTCGTCACGGTCGTCGCCGTGATCGTCGTCGCCCTCGTCTTCGACTTCACGAACGGCTTCCACGACACCGCCAACGCGATGGCGACCTCCGTCGCCACCGGCGCACTCAAGCCCCGCACGGCCGTGCTCATCTCGGCCGTCCTCAACCTGGTGGGCGCGTTCCTGTCGACCGCGGTCGCCCAGACGATCTCCGGCGGCGTCATCAAAGAGGGGTCGTCGGGTGTCGACATCACCCCGACGATGATCTTCGCCGGCCTGGTCGGCGCGGTGCTGTGGAACCTCGTCACCTGGTACTTCGGCCTGCCGTCGAGCTCGACGCATGCGCTGTTCGGGGGACTGATCGGCGCCGCCGTGATCGGAGCCGGTTTCGGAGCCGTGGACTGGGGCGTGCTGCTGAGCAAGGTGATCGTCCCCGCTCTGCTGTCGCCCCTGGTCGCGGGAGGCGTCGCCCTGGTGGCCACCTTCGCGGCCTACCGCATCACCCGGAATGCGCGCGTCCACGGCGCGGAGGCCGGGTTCCGGCACGGCCAGACCGTCTCCGCCTCCCTCGTCTCGCTCGCCCACGGCACGAACGACGCCCAGAAGACCATGGGCGTCATCACCCTCACGCTGATCGCCGCCGGTTACCTGAGCTCCGGAAGCGCGCCGCCGTTCTGGGTGATCGTCTCGTGCGGCCTGGCGATCGCGCTCGGCACCTACCTCGGCGGCTGGCGGATCATGCGCACGGTCGGCAAGCGGATCACCGACGTGAAGGCTCCCCAGGGCTTCGCGGCAGAGACGTCGTCCGCCGCCACCATCCTGGTCTCGTCGCACCTCGGCTTCGCCCTCTCCACCACGCAGGTCACCTCGGGTGCCGTCGTGGGCAGCGGCCTCGGCAAGAAGCTCGCCTCGGTGCGCTGGGGCGTCGTCGGGCGGATCGCGACGGCCTGGGTGGTGACGCTGCCCGCGGCGGCACTGGTGGGAGGACTGGCGGCCTGGATCGCCTCGGCCAGCCTGATCGGACTCATCGGTGTCGCCGTGGTCGGGCTCCTCGCCGGTCTCGGACTGTGGGCGCTCTCGCGCCGCAACCCGGTCACCCGGCACAACGTCAACGACGGCGAGGGCGACGAGGCCGAGGGCGACGCGACCGGCTCGCGCGCGACGGCGTCCGTGGGCGCCGGGCAGGAGGGATGAGGATGCGACAGCTGATCGTCAACACGGCGGCCCCCGACGGCTCGTTCCTCGGCGTGGACTGGGGTTCGTTCGTCGTGGTGCTGCTGGTCGCGTTCGCGGCGACGACGGTGGTCGTGATCAGTTACGCGGTCGCCCTGCGGCTGCTGGCCGTCGGCGCTCCGTTGGACGCCGACGGCGGAGCGGCGAGCGTGCGGACCGGGCGACGCCCGCTCACCGCGACGGTCGGAGCGGTCGTCTGCTTCGCCATCGGCGTCGCCGCGGTGCTCTATGGGATCTGGCTGATCATCCCGCAGTTCCACTGACCGCCCGCGGGTACCGGCCTACTTCGACGTGGGAGCCTTCGCGGCCCACACCTGGTCGCCGACAGCGAACGCGACCCAGCCGCCACCGCAGTCCGAGGCCTTGTCCGGGATGCCTTGAACCGGCCACCAGCTGTCCTCGATCGCAGGCTTCGGGATCGCGGTGTCCTTCTGGCAGGTGTTGGGCGCGACCCGCGTGTGCGATGTGTACGTCATGATCGCCGACCCGTTCTGGGTGTCGTAGTCGACGCGGATGACCGTCGCGTCGTCCGGCACGAACGTCGGTGAGCCGAAGAGGGCCGTGTTCGACGCCTTCATCTCCTTGGCCGTGTCCCAGATCGCGGAGTCGACGTGAGGCTCGAACGCGGTCAGCACCGAGCATCCGGACAGGGCCAGGGCGAGGGCGGACGTCGTCGCGATGACTCCGGCGGTTCGGATGCGGGGCACGGCAGCTCCAGGGGAAAGGGACAAGGATCTCCTACGAGTGAACACTACGGAACTGAATGGTTCATCGGTCGGAGGGATGATTCCGCGCGTCGTCGAAGCGGGCCGCCCGCAAATCTACCCGGTACGGCGACTTTCCGCCGCCCAGCAGGGGAGTGCCCTCCGCGCGGTAGTGCTGCAGCGCGATGTGCTCGTGACCCGCCGCGGGGTGCCCGCTGGCCCGCACGACCCGCCACCACGGCACGTCCGAGCCGTAGTACGCCATGACCTGGCCGACCATCCGGGCCGCACGCGACCCCAGCGTCGCCGCCACATCCCCGTAGGTCATCACGAACCCGGGCGGGATCGCATCCACGACCTCGAGCACCCGCTCGACGAAGGATGCGCTCGCCGCGTCCTCCGGGTCGGGCTCCGGGTCAGAGATCGAGGGCACCGATCGTCTCGCCGTACTGGGTCTCGCCGACCGGCTGGAAGCCGCTGCGCAGGAAGAACTGCTCCGGCCCGAGCTCGCCCGACTCCCAGATCACGTAGAGGCGCTGGTGGCCACGGGCGCGCGCCTCGTCGGCGAGAGCACGCACGGCGAACGTGCCGATGCCGCGACCCTGGTCGTCGGCGTCGACGTTGATCCGCCAGAGGATGGCCTTGAACTCCTCGTGCTCGGCGTTCGGGTCGAAGTTGCCCATGATGAAGCCGACCACCTCGTCGCCGTCGAGCACGACGCGCTGCCACGAGGTGTTCGGATCGGCGACCGCGGCCGCGGCCGAGTAGGACACGGGAGCGATGAACTGCTCCTGGCCCGGCTTCAGCGTCAGCGCGTTCGCCGCCACGACGGTCCGCGCGCTCAACTCTTCCAGTCTCAACTCAGCCATGACGAAAGGGTAACGTGCGCGAGCGACCGCGGCATAGTCGCGCCGCACCCGACCGGCAGCTGGGAGAAAGTGTCTCGATGTCAAGATAGTTGTCGCGCTCGGGTAAGCTGTCGTCGGCGTAAAACGGCAGACACCCCAGGAGAACCATGGACAAGATCAAGGTTGACGGAACGGTCGTCGAACTCGACGGCGACGAGATGACACGCATCATCTGGAAGGCCATCAAAGACTCTCTCATCCACCCGTACCTCGATGTGAACCTCGAGTACTACGACCTCGGCATCCAGAAGCGCGACGAGACCGACGACCAGATCACGATCGACGCGGCCCACGCCATCCAGAAGCACGGCGTCGGCGTGAAGTGCGCGACCATCACGCCCGACGAGGCGCGCGTCGAGGAGTTCGGCCTGAAGAAGATGTGGAAGAGCCCGAACGGCACGATCCGCAACATCCTCGGCGGTGTCGTCTTCCGCGAGCCGATCATCATCTCCAACATCCCGCGGCTCGTCCCCGGCTGGAACAAGCCGATCGTCATCGGCCGTCACGCCTTCGGCGACCAGTACCGCGCCACCGACTTCACGTTCGACGGCCCCGGCACGCTCACGATGAGCTTCCAGCCGGCCGACGGCGGCGAGGCGCAGTCCTTCGAGATCTACCAGGCGCCGGGCGCCGGCGTCGCGATGGGCATGTACAACCAGGACGCGTCCATCCGCGACTTCGCGCGCGCGTCGTTCAACTACGGCCTCGACCGTCAGTACCCGGTGTATCTGTCGACCAAGAACACGATCCTGAAGGCCTACGACGGCCGCTTCAAGGACCTGTTCCAGGAGGTCTTCGACACCGAGTACAAGGAGAAGTTCGACGCGGCCGGCCTCACCTACGAGCACCGCCTCATCGACGACATGGTCGCCTCCAGCCTCAAGTGGGAGGGCGGCTACGTCTGGGCCTGCAAGAACTACGACGGCGACGTGCAGTCCGACACCGTCGCGCAGGGCTTCGGCTCGCTCGGCCTGATGACCTCTGTGCTGACCACGCCGGACGGCTCGGTCGTCGAGGCGGAGGCCGCGCACGGCACGGTGACCCGCCACTACCGCCAGTACCAGCAGGGCAAGCCGACCTCGACCAACCCGATCGCCTCGATCTTCGCCTGGACGCGCGGCCTCGCGCACCGCGGCAAGCTCGACGGCAACCAGGACCTCATCGACTTCACGCACACCCTCGAGGACGTCGTCGTGAAGACGGTCGAGGAGGGCAAGATGACGAAGGACCTCGCGCTCCTCGTCGGCCCGGAGCAGAAGTTCCTCACCACGGAGGAGTTCCTGGACGCCATCAGCGAGAACCTGAAGGCGCGCCTGGGCTGATCCTCCCTCACACATTCGTGCCGAATGTGCGCTATCGCGACGCGAGAACGCACATTCGGCACGAATCGTTAAGCGGGTCAGCAGCGGGTCAGCGGGCGGTCCAGCCGCCGTCGATGGCGAGGGTCTGGCCGGTGATGAGGGATGCCGACGGCGACGCCAGGAACGCGACCGCTCCCGAGACCTCGCGCGGCTCGCCGATGCGGTGGAGCGCGGCGATGCGCTCGGCGGTGTCGGCACGGAACGCGTCGTCCGAGAGTGCCGCGGAGGTGCCGTCGGTCTCGATGAAGGTCGGCGCGACGGCGTTGACGCGGATGCCGTACGGGCCCCACTCGACGGCCAAGCAGCGCGTCAGGTGCACGACGGCGGCCTTCGCCGCGCAGTACGACGCCTCACCGGGCAGCGCCACGAGCCCGGCCTGCGACGCGACGTTCACGATCGCGCCGCCTCCGTTCTCCCGCATGCTCTTCGCGACGTGCTGTGACAGGAAGAACGTCGAGCGCGTGTTGAGCTGCCAGACGTGGTCGAAGTCGTCCTCGGTGACCTCGAAGGCGGGGGAGTCGATCCCGCCACCGGCGTTGTTGACGAGGATGTCGATCGGACCGCGCTCCGTCGTGACCCCGTCGATGGCCGCGCGGCAAGCGGCAAGATCGAGCACATCCATCCGGATCGCCACCGCGTCGATGCCGAACGCCCGCAGCTCGTCGACCAGGTCGGCCGAGCCATCGGGGTCGCGGACGCCGAGCACGACGTCGGCGCCCTGGCCGGCCAGCTCGAGCGCGATCTCTCGGCCGAGGCCGCGGCTGGCGGCGGTGACGAGGGCACGCGAACCGGTGAGCGTGAACGGATCGCGGGTGGATGCGGCGGGGGCTTCAGTGACCATGGAGGGAGCCTAATCCCGGGTCGGAGGGCGCGCAGAACGGAAGTCGGGACCACGCGGAGTCCGTGTAACAACTTCGTTTCGTCTCTTGCAATTCATTTGTTCGTAAGCTTTACTAACAAACATGACGACGACCGAGGTGCAGGGAAGCACCGGGGGACTGGCTCCGGGCCGGGCTCTCCGGCCGCGCGCCAAGGTGCTCCCCGAGCACGCTCGCAGCCACAACCGGTCGCTCGTTCTGCAGACCTTGTACCGGGATGGGCAGCGCAGTCGCGCAGACCTCGCCAGGGAGACGGGGCTCACCCGGGTGACGGTCTCCGACCTGGTCGCCGAACTGCTCGCCGAGGGGCTCGTCATCGAGCTGGGCCAGCGGGAGTCGGCGCGACCCGGCAAGCCGGCCGTCCTCCTCGACATCGACCGCGCGGCGCACCAGATCATCGGAGTGGACCTCAGCGACCACGACCGTTTCCGCGGAGCGGTCATGGACCTGGACGGGCGCATCCTGGCCAGGGCAGAGGTCATGCTCGCGGACGGCGAGGGCGGCGAGTCCGCCACCGGCGAGTCCGCGGCCGTCAAGGTCGACGCCCTGGTCGACCGGCTGGTCGCCGCCACCACCGCACCCGTGCTCGGGATGGGAGTGGGCTCACCCGGTGTCGTCGACCTGACCGGCACCATCCTGACGGCGCCGAACCTCGGCTGGGACGACCTCCCGCTGCAGCAGCGCCTCGCGGCACGCACGGGTCTGCCCGTCGTCGTCGCCAACGACGCCAACGCCGCAGCGCTCGCCGAGCACACGTATGGCGGAGCCGCGGGCGACATGATGCTCATCCGCGTCGGCCACGGTATCGGCGCGGGCCTCCTCGTCGCCGGCGCGCTCGTCTACGGCAGCCACTTCGCTGCGGGCGAGATCGGGCAGGTCATGGTCGGGACCGACCTGGGCCTCGAGACCACGTACAACCGCGACCAGGTGCTCGAGCACTGGCTCAGCGTTCCGCAACTGCAGCGCGGCATCCGCGAGGCAGAGGCCGCCGGCGTCGACGCGACGCCCATCCTCCGCGAGGCGGGGCAGCGGCTCGGCATCGCCCTCGCGCCCGTCGTCGGCGCGCTCAACCTGTCGGAGATCGTGCTCAGCGGCCCGACCGAACTGCTCGACGGCCCCCTCGCCGAGGCGACCGTCCACACGCTCCGGAACCGGACCATGGCCCAGAACCATGCCGACCTGTCCCTCCGGATGACCACGCAGGGGCAGGACATCGTCCTCCGCGGCGCGGCCGTACTCGTCCTCTCCGGACAACTCGGGGTCTCTTAACACAGCACCACCCGAACCACGACCCCTGCACCGACGGTGTGCTGCACCTGCAGCCACTGACCACTACGAAAGGAACCAGCAATGAAGAGAAAGCTCGTCGGCCTCGCCGCTGTGGCAACGGCTTCCGCTCTCGTGCTCGCCGGATGCGCCTCGGGAGGCTCGACCGCCGCGAGCACCGACGGCAAGGGCAAGACGGTCACCCTGTGGCTCGTCGGCTCCGACACCCCGGACAAGCTCCGCGACTACCTCAAGACGGAGTTCAACAAGGAGACCGGGGCGACCCTCAAGATCGAGCAGCAGGACTGGGGAGACATCGTCACCAAGCTCACCACGGCCCTCCCGGACGCCAACAACACGCCGGACGTCACCGAGATGGGCAACACGCAGTCGCCCACGTTCACCAACGTCGGCGCCTTCCTCGACATCTCCGACATGTACAAGGACCTCGGCGGGAGCGACCTGCTGCAGTCCTTCGTCGAGGCCGGAAAGGTCGACGGCAAGAACTACACGCTGCCGTACTACTTCGGGTCGCGCTACATGTTCTACCGCAAGGACATCTACCAGGCGGCCGGGGTCAGCGTCCCCACGACGCTCGACCAGTTCAACACCAACGTGGCCGACATCACCGCGAAGAACCCGAAGGGGATCAACAACTTCTCCGGCTTCTTCCTCGGCGGCCAGGACTGGCGCGACGGCATCTCCTGGATCTTCGCCAACGGCGGGGACATCGCCAAGAAGGACGGCGACAAGTGGAAGGCCACCCTCGAGTCGGAGGAGTCGCTGAAGGGCCTCCAGCAGCTCCAGGACCTGTACAAGAACGCGTCCAAGGCGCCGAACGACGCCAAGGACTCGAACCAGTACATCTACCTCAACGACACCGACCAGACGGTCGACGCCGACGGGAACAAGACCGGTGACACCTCCCTCGCGGCGGCCACCATCATGGCTCCGGGATGGGCGCACTGGTCGATCGGCGACATCGGGAAGGGCGACGACGGCAAGCCGACGCGCACCTGGAACGACGCCACGTTCGGCACCTTCGTGCTCCCGGGCAACGACGGCAAGCCGGCACCCGTGTTCGCGGGCGGCTCCAACATCGGCATCTCGGCGAAGACCAAGGAGCCGGGGCTGTCGAAGACACTCCTGAAGATCATCTTCTCCAAGGAGTACCAGGAGATGCTCGGCAAGAACGGCCTGGGCCCGGCGAACGAGAAGTACACCTCCTCGCTCGGCGACGACCAGTTCGCGAAGGCGCTCATCGAGTCGGCATCCAACTCGAAGCTCACGCCGGCCGCACCCGGCTGGGCCTCGGTCGAGGCGGGCAACGTGATGGAGGAGTTCTTCTCCAAGATCCGCGATGCGTCCGACCTGAAGGCGCTCGCGCAGGAGTACGACAAGAAGATCGACGCGCTGCTCAACGTCAAGAGCTAGCGCTCAGCGATCGGCGAGGGCGCGGAGGCACCCCTTCCGCGCCCTCGTCGCTGCCCTCAGACTGACTCCGCAACACAGAAAGGAGGACGCCCGTGACCGCCACCGAGGACACCCGCCTCGCTCTCGCGACACCACCGGCACCGGCGCCGGACGCACCGCGCCGCCGCCGCGGGAAGCTCACGCCGTACTCCCTGCTGCTCCCGGCCATCATCATCCTGCTCGTCGCGCTCGGCTACCCGATCGTGTGGCAGCTGATCACGTCGATGCAGCACTTCGGACTCGCCCAGCAGTTCGGCAAACCGGCCGAGTTCGTCTGGTTCGAGAACTACATCACGCTCTTCTCCGACGGTTACACCTGGGTCGTCGTCGGCCGTTCGATCGCCTTCTGCCTGGTCACCGCCTTCGTCACGGTCGTCATCGGCGTCGGGATGGCGCTGCTGATGAACGCCGTCAACAAGGTCGTGCGCATCATCCTGCAGGTCTCGCTGCTGCTCGCCTGGGCCATGCCGGTCGTCGCCGCCATGACCGTCTGGAACTGGCTGTTCGACTGGCGCCGCGGCGTCGTCAACTACGTGCTCACCTCGTGGGGGCTCGACTTCCAGGACCACAACTGGCTGCAGAACCCGCTCTCCTTCTTCTTCGTCGCGATGGTGATCGTGACGTGGATGAGCGTGCCCTTCGTCGCGTTCTCCGTCTACGCCGGGCTGACCCAGGTCTCCACGGAGGTCGTCGAGGCCGCGCAGATGGACGGCGCGCGGGGATGGCAGCGGCTGCGTTACATCATCCTGCCGATCATCCGGCCCGTGCTCGGCATCGTCCTGCTGCTGCAGATCATCTGGGACCTGCGCGTCTTCGCGCAGATCAAACTGCTGCAGGACAAGGGCTCCATCGCCAGCGAGACCAACCTGCTCGGCACCTACATCTACCAGCTCGGCGTCGGCTCGAGCGACTTCGCGATGGCGAGCGCCGTCAGCGTCTTCGTGCTCGTCCTCACCGTCGCGCTCAGCTGGTTCTACGTGCGCTCCCTGCTCAAGGAGGACGAATCGTGACCACAGCGACCTCGACCCGGCCCGCCGCCGTCACGGCGCGGCCCCGGACCCGCCGGCGCATCCGCGCCTCCCGCGTGCTGCTCGGCGCGCTCGGCATCGTGCTCGCCCTGGTGTGGGTGTTCCCGGTGTATTGGATGGTGAACTCGTCGCTGCTGCCGAACGTCATCCTGCAGAACACCACGCCGACGTGGCTTCCGTTCGGCGGATCCTTCGACAACTTCTCGGCCGTCGTCGAAGGTGGGACGTTCTTCCCGGCGCTCGGGATGAGCGTCGCGGTCGCCCTCATCACCGTGGTGTGCTGCCTGGCGTTCGCGTTCTTGGCGGCGCTCGCGATCAGCCGGTTCAAGTTCCGCGGGCGTCGCTCGTTCGTGCTCGCGGTGCTGCTGATCCAGATGCTCCCCGCCGAGGGCCTGTTCATCGCCCAGTACAAGCTGATGGGCACGCTGGGCCTGCTCAACACGGTCGTCGGGGTCAGCATCCTCTACATCGCCGCCGTCGTGCCCTTCACGATCTGGATGCTGCGCGGCTTCGTCGCCGGCATCCCCGCCGACCTGGAGGAGGCCGCCATGGTGGACGGCCTCAGCCGGACGCAGGCGTTCCTGCGGATCACGTTCCCCCTGCTCGCCCCGGGGCTCGTCGCCTCCGGCGTCTACGCCTTCCTGCAGGCGTGGAACGAGTTCACGGTGGCACTCGTCATCCTCCCGCAGTCGAGCAGCGCGACGCTTCCGCTGTGGCTGCGCGGCTTCGTCCAGCAGTCCGCGTCGCGGGCGACCGACTGGGGACAGGTCATGGCCGCATCCACTCTCGTCGCCGTGCCGGTCATCATCTTCTTCCTCATCGTGCAGGGCCGGATGACCAGCGGTCTCGTCAGCGGGGCGGTGAAGGGGTGAGCGGCGCGTCCGTCGCCCACACCGCCGTCACCGATCCGGACCTCCGCCGCAGCATCGCCGCGACGCTGCTGCCCGGGTTCGTCGGGACGACGCTGCCCGCGTGGCTCGAGGAGCGCCTGCGCGGCGGCCTCGGCGGTGTATGCCTGTTCGGGCAGAACATCGCCACCGCGGAGCAGCTGCGCGCGCTGACCGACGCGATCTACGCGGCCAACCCGGATGCGGTGATCGCGATCGACGAAGAGGGCGGCGACGTCACCCGGCTGTACTACGGGAGCGGTTCGCCCTATCCGGGCAACGCCATCCTGGGCCGTCTCGGCGACGCGGACTACACCGAGCGCGTGGCGCACCGGGTCGGCCAGGAGCTGAGGCGCGCGGGCGTGAACCTCGACTTCGCCCCGGACATCGACATCAACTCCAACCCGGACAACCCGGTGATCGGCGTGCGGAGCTTCGGCTCGACGCCCGAGGTGGTCGCCGAGCACGGTGCCGCCTGGACGCGCGGGCTCCAGGCGGCGGGTGTCGCGGTCGCCGCCAAGCACTTCCCCGGGCACGGTGACACCGGCACCGACTCGCACCTCGAGCTGCCGGTCGTCGACCTGTCGCCGCAGCAGCTGCGCGAGCGGGAGCTCGTCCCGTTCCGCGCTGTGATCGAGGCGGGGGCGCGAGCGGTCATGACATCGCACATCCTGCTCCCGCAGCTGGATGCGGTGCTCCCGGCCACGCTCAGCCCGGCGATCATCGAGGGGATACTGCGCGGCGAGCTCGGCTTCGAGGGCGTCGTCGTCAGCGATGCGCTCGACATGCAGGGCGCGAGCGGTGAGCGTGGCATCCCGGAGGCGGCTGTGCTGGCGCTCGCCGCCGGCTGCGACCTGCTGTGCATCGGCACGGAGAACACCGACGAGGAGCTCGCCGCGATCGAGCGGGCGATCGCCGACGCCGTCGCGGCGGACCGCCTCCCCGCCGCCCGCGTCTCCACCGCCGCCGCCCGCGTCCGCACCCTCGCCCGCTCCCTCCGCGTCGCGCCTCCCGCCCCGTCCCTTCCGCCCACCGTCGAGTCCGCACAATTTGCACACGACACGCCTGCCGAGCGTGCAAAGTCTGCGGACTCGACGGCGGGGCGGAGCCAGGTGCGGGCGGCGGATGTCGCGGCAGCGGAGCGTGCGTTCGACGTGAGCGAGCAGGCGTGGGAGTGGCTGCGGGAGAACGGCGGCGGACGGTACTCGGTCGTCCGCATCGACACGGTCGCCAACATCGCGGTCGGAACGGCGCCCTGGGGGCCGTTCTCGGAAGTCGAGGCCGACCCTGGAACCGCGTGGGCCGCGGCCTTCACCGCCAACCCGGCGGTCGTCTTCACGGAGAACGACCACCCCGACCTGGTGCTCGCCGCGCAGTCCCCGGTGCTCGTCATCGGCAAGGACAACCACCGGCACGCTTTCGCCCGTGCCGCCATCGATCGGTTGCGCGCCGAACGCGAACGCGTGCTCGTCGTCGACATGGGCTGGCCCAGTGACGACCGCGCCTATGCCGACATCGCGACCTTCGGCGCATCCCGCCTGGTCGGTCGCGCCCTCCTCGAACTGCTCGGACGCCGGACGTGAGGCTCGGGATCGACATCGGCGGCACCAAGACCGACGCGGTCGCCGTCGACGAGCTCGGCGCGCTCACCCAGCGGGTGCGTCTGGTCACGGGGTTCGGGCATGACGCCGTCGTCGAGACCGCCGTGGCCGCTGTGTCGCGCATCGGCGAGCTCACCGGCCTCGCACCGGGCGGCTTCCAGTCGATCGGGATCGGTGTGCCCGGGATGGTCGACACCGCTTCGGGGCAGGTCGCGCACGCGGTCAACCTGGGGCTGGAGCAGCTCGAACTCGGCGGGATGCTCGCCGGCCGCCTCGGCGTCGGAGTCCGCGTCGAGAACGACGTCAAGGCCGCGGCCCTCGGCGCCTACCACCTGCTCGGCCTGACCGGCACGATGGCGTTCCTCAACCTCGGGACCGGGATGGCCGCCGGCATCGTCGTCGACGGACGCCTCTGGCGCGGGAGCACGGGCATCGCCGGCGAGATCGGCCACCTGCCCGTCGACCCGCAGGGAGCCCTCTGCGCCTGCGGTCAGCGCGGCTGCCTGGAGACCGTCGCGAGCGGATCGGGCGTCGCCCGCCAGTGGCCGACCGACGACCCGCTGCCGGTGCGCGCGGTGTTCGCCGCGGCGGCCGACGGCGACCCCGTCGCCCGCGCGATCACGGCTAGGCTGGCTGCGGGCATCGCCTCAGCGGTGCGCATCCTCGTGCTCACCGTCGATGTCGGCACCGTCGTCATCGGCGGCGGTCTGAGCCACCTCGGGGAGCGCCTGCTCGGCGACGTCCACGAGGTGCTGCACGACTGGGAGCGCACGTCGCCGTTCCTGGCGTCGCTCGACCTGCCCGGGAGGGTGCGCCTCGTTCCCGAAGGCACCCCCGTCGCCGCGCTGGGCGCGGCACTCGTAGGAGAGAACTGATGGCCGAAATCGTCGTCGTCCGCGACCAGGACGCCGCGGGCGAGCTCGCCGCGCGCAGCATCCTCGACCTGATCGCCGCCAAGCCCGATGCGGTGCTGGGCCTCGCGACCGGATCCACCCCGCTGGCGGTCTACCGAGCCCTCGAGCGCGGCATCCAGGAGCGCGGTGTGGATGTGTCCCACGTGCGCGGGTACGCGCTGGACGAGTACGTGGGACTGCCGGCCGGCCATCCCGAGTCGTACCGAGCAGTGATCACGCGCGAGGTCGTCGAGCCGCTCGGGCTGACGCCGTCGCTCATCCACGTGCCCAACGGATCCCTCGACGGCATCGAGCACGCGGGGGCCGACTACGAGAAGGCGATCGCGGAGTCCGGGGGAGTGGATGTGCAGCTCCTCGGCATCGGGACCGACGGCCACATCGGGTTCAACGAGCCCGGTTCGTCGTTCGCGTCGGTGACCCGCGTGAAGACGCTGACCGAGCAGACCCGCAAGGACAACGCGCGTTTCTTCGCGTCGGAGGACGACGTGCCGATGCACTGCATCACGCAGGGGCTGTCGACCATCCTGCGCGCGCGGCACCTGATGCTGCTGGCGTTCGGCGAGGGCAAGGCGGAGGCCCTGGCGGGTGCGGTGGAGGGGCCGGTGTCGGCCTCGAACCCGGGCTCGGCCATCCAGCTGCACCCGCACGTCACCGTGCTCGTCGACGAACCGGCCGCCTCCCGCCTGCGCAACCTCGACTACTACCGCTACGCCTACGCGAACAAGCCCTCCTGGCAGACCCTCTGATCCGTCCGCACCCGCGCCCACCCACCGTCGAGTCCGCACAAACTGCACGCGAAACGCCGCCGGGGCGTGCAAAGTTCGCGGACTCGACGGCGGGAGGCCGGCGCGGGGAGGGTCGTGCGGTCAGGCGAGGGGGGAGCCGTCGGCGACGACGGCGGTGACACGCCAGTCGTGGTCGAGGAGGACCGCGTCGGCGACGTACCCGGCGTGCAGCCGTCCGAGGCGGTGGCCCTCGCCGAGCACATGCGCGGGAGTCCGTGTGAGCGCGGTGACGGCGGTGACCGGGTCGAGCCCGGCGAGCGTGACGGCATTCCGCAGGGCGACATCCTGCGTCAGCGTCGAGCCGGCGATCGTGTCGGTGCCGGAGAGCACGGCCAGTCCGTCGTGGACCGTGACGTTGAGGCCGCCGAGGCGGTAGTCGCCGTCGGTGGCGCCTGCCGCGGCCATCGCGTCGGTCACGAGGGCGACGCGCCCCGGCGCCTCGCGGAACAGCAGCGCCCCGACCGTCGGGTCGACGTGCAGCCCGTCCAGGATGAGCTCGAGCGTGATCTCGGCGTTGTCGATCGCGGCCAGGACCGGACCGGGCGCCCGGTGATGGATGCCCGGCATCGCATTGAACGCGTGCGTGAGCAGCCGCGCGCCCACCTCGAAGGCGCGGGCCGTCTCGGCGTACCCGGCGGTCGTGTGGCCGACGCCGACGACCGCACCGGCCTCGATCAGCACGCCGATCGCCTCCAGGGCGTTGGGCAGCTCGGGCGCGATGGTCGCCGTCCGGAGGGTTCCGCGGGCCGCGGCGATGAGCTCCTCCACGGCCTCCGGCTCCGGGTCGCGGAGGAAGCGGGCGTCGTGCGCTCCACGTCGCTCCGGCGCGAGGAACGGGCCCTCCAGGTGCGATCCCAGCACGAGCGGGTCGCTCGCGGTCAGCTCGGCGACGACCGCGAGGCTCTCGCGCAGCGAGGCCAGCGGGTTCGCGACGTGCGAGATCAGGGAGCGGGTGGTGCCGTGCGCGCGGTGCGTCGCGAGCGCTGCACGCATCTGGTCGATGCCGTCGTCGTAGGGGTGGCCTCCGCCGCCGTGGCAGTGCAGGTCGATGAAGCCCGGGGTCAGCCAGTGACCGTGCGCGTCGATGACGTGCGGCCCGGCGTCCGATGAGGCGTCGTCATCCGTGCCGCGCACCGCCTCGCGCCAGCCCGATCCGCTGCCGGTCGCGGTGATGTGCGCTCCGTCGGTGGCGAGCCAGAAGTCGTCGACCAGCCCATCCGCATCCACCTTGCGGGCGCTGTGGATGACGAGGCCGGTCATGAGAACTCGCGCCGTCCGTTGATCACGCCGCTGATGGTCGCGATCACCGCGAAGACGATGGCGACCACCGGCTGGCCGAGGTCCCACCAGGCGAACGCAGCGGAGCCCATCACGACGATCTCGACGATCGCCTTCACGAACGGGTCGACGTGCAGCACCGCGCGCGGCGAGCGGAACAGCGCCCACAGCAGGATGGCCACGACCGGAGCGCCGATGCCGACGAGGATGTTCCACGGCAGCGGCCAGGCCAGGAAGCCCCAGATGCCCAGCGAGACGATGGCGAACAGCTCCAGGACGAAGCGCAGGATGTCGTTCGGCCCCACCGTGAGCCGGGCGTGCTGGTCGGGTGCTGAGGTCACCACGGCAGTCTACCGACGCGCCGTGGGGCCGAGACAGCGAGGATCAACGGAAGATGATGGTGCGCGCGCCGTCGAGCAGCACGCGGTCCTCCGCGAACCACTTCACGGCCTGCGTCAGCGTCCGGCTCTCCTCGTCCTGCCCGATCGCGACCAGCTCCTGCACAGTGTTGCTGTGGTCGACCCGGACGACGTTCTGCTCGATGATCGGCCCTTCGTCGAGATCGCTGGTGACGAAGTGGGCGGTCGCTCCGATCAGCTTGACGCCGCGCGCGTGCGCCTGGCGGTACGGGTTGGCGCCCTTGAAGCCGGGGAGGAAGGAGTGGTGGATGTTGATCGCGCGCCCGGCGAGGCGCTCGCACAGCTCCGGCGAGAGGATCTGCATGTACCGGGCGAGCACCACCAGCTCGATGTCGTGCTCGTCGACCGCCTCGAGGATGCGCTGCTCGAACGCCGCCTTCGACGCAGGGTCGGTGACGGCCCGCGACTCGAAGGGCACGCCGTAGAACCCGGCGAGGTCGCTGAGGGTGTCGTGGTTGGAGAGCACGAGCGGGATCTCGACCGGCAGCTGGCCCGCGCGCTGACGGAACAGCAGGTCGTTGAGGCAGTGCGCGGCCTTCGACACGAGTACCAGCGTCCGGAGCGGACGGCCGACATTGTCGACCCGGTGCGTCATCCCGAACTCCTCGACCACCGGGGCGAGCGCGCGCTCGAACTCGTCGCGTCCCGCCGCCGACTCCACCTGCAGCCGCATGAAGAAGCGGCCGGTGTCGGTGCTCGCGAACTGCTGGCTCTCGGTGATGTTGCCGCGCGCGGCGACGATCGCGCCGCTGACCGCGTGCACGATCCCGGGGCGGTCGGAGCAGCTGAAGGTGAGCACCCAGTGGTTGGAGGCGGAGGAGTCGGTCACCAGATCAGGGTAGCGGTCGGCATGATAGCGTTGGTTGATATCCAAAATATGTCTGCATTAGGAGGCATCTGATGATGAAGCAAGTATCGGTGACCGTCGGTCTCGACGTGGACATCTACGAGACCCTCGAGCTCATGGCTCGCGGCGAGAGTCGGACGGTCGGTGAAGAGCTCGAATACATCGCGGGACGGGTCGCGGTGGGGGAACCTGTCGACCCGCGTCCGAACTACAAGAAGCTGGGCTTCGTGGAGTTCATCCGCAACCGGGTCGAAGCGATGGACGAATGATCCTGCTCGACACGAACGTCCTGTCGGAGTTCGCGAAGCCCGAGCCGGACCCGCGTGTGCTGTCCTGGTTCGCCTCCGTCGAGGACGAGCTGCGAATCTCGGTCGTCACCGTCATGGAGATGCTCACCGGAGCCAATCGCATGCAGGACGGCCGTCGGTCGGAACACAAGGCCGGGATCATCCTCGAGATCCTCGGGTACTACCACGCCCGCACGCTCCCGTTCGATCCGGTCGCCGCGGCGGAGTGCGCCACTATCAGATCGGTCCGGGAGGCGGCGGGCCGCCCGATCGCGCTCGCCGACGCCATGATCGCAGCAACGGCCCTCGCCGCCGAAGCTGACGCAGTGGCGACGCGGGACAAGGATTTCGCCGACGTGGGCGTCCCCGTCATTAATCCCTGGGCTGCCTGAGCGCGCCGCGGTTGACGCGCCGGGGCGGGGTGCACCACGATCGGTGCATGACCAGCACCGGTGAGGACGCGCCCGATACCCGTTCGGGCGCGGCGTCCGCTTTCGACGTGGAGCTGAACGGGCTCAACACCATTCACGAGAGTGAGCGGAAGGGGCGGCCGCGCGACCTGTTCTGGCCGTGGTTCGGCGCCAACGTCTCGGTGTTCGGGCTCAGCTACGGGTCGTTCCTGCTCGGCTTCGGCATCTCGTTCTGGCAGGCGACCATCGTCGGCGTCATCGGGATCGTCGCCTCGTTCCTGCTGTGCGGCGTGATCGCGCTCGCCGGAAAGCGCGGATCCGCGCCGACGATGGTGCTCAGCCGCGCCGTGTTCGGGGTGGAGGGCAACCGGGTGCCCTCGGCGCTGTCGTGGCTGCTCACGGTCGGATGGGAGACCGTGCTCGTCTCGCTCGCCGCGCTCGCCACCGCGACCGTGTTCGAACAACTCGGCTGGGAGGGCGGGGTCGTCACCAAGCTGGTGGCCCTCATCGTCGTCGTCGCGCTCGTCATCGTCGGCGGCGTGATCGGCTTCAACCTGATCATGCGCATGCAGATGGTCATCACGATCGTGACCGGCGTGCTGACCGTGGTCTACATCCTGCTGGTCCTGAACCACATCGACCTCGGCGCCGTCGCGGCGCTCCCCGCTGGAGACGCGCCGCACGTGATCGGCGGGTTCGTCTTCATGCTCACCGGCTTCGGGCTCGGCTGGGTGAACGCCGCCGCCGACTACTCCCGCTACCTGCCGCGCAGCGCCCGCAGCGGGGGAGTGGTGGGATGGACGACCTTCGGCTCGTCGCTCGCCCCGGTCATCCTGCTGATCTTCGGCATCCTGCTCGCCGGCTCCTCCTCGAAGCTGAGCGAGGCCATCGCCGCCGACCCGATCGGCGCGCTCGCGTCGCTGCTGCCCACCTGGTTCCTGGTGCCGTTCGTCATCGTCGCCGTTCTCGGGCTCGTCGGCGGTGCCGTGCTCGACATCTACTCGTCCGGGCTGGCGCTGCTCAGCGTGGGCGTCCGCGTCCCGCGGTACGTCGCCGCGGGCATCGACGGCATCATCATGACCGCCGGCGCGATCTATGTCGTGTTCTTCGCTACCGACTTCCTCGGCCCGTTC
Organism: Leifsonia sp. 1010; assembly: GCF_031455295.1. Taxonomy (NCBI): domain Bacteria; kingdom Bacillati; phylum Actinomycetota; class Actinomycetes; order Micrococcales; family Microbacteriaceae; genus Leifsonia; species Leifsonia sp. 1010. Next base: position 244,499 of record NZ_JAVDSL010000004.1, on the reverse strand, counting down.
CAGGGGTTCCTCATCACGCTGGGCGTGCCGATCGCCGCCTGGTGCGGCATCTTCATCGCCGACATCCAGCTGCGCCGCCGCGACTACGCGGAGCCCGAGCTATATGACCGGCGCGGTCGCTACGGCGCCATCCGCTGGCTGCCGATCGCGCTGATCGTGGTCGGAACCGCGATCGGCTGGGGCCTCGTCACCAACGGTTCCGCCTCGTGGCTGGCCTGGCAGGGATACCTCCTCGGCCCGATCGGCGGCAAGGAGGGCGACTGGGCCTTCGCGAACCTGGGCGTGCTCGTCGCGCTGGTCATCGGCTACCTGGGCACGCTGCTGTTCTCTCGCAACGCGGTGCGCCGGCAGGAGGAGCGATGACCGGCCCGACGCTCGTCGTCGTCGACATGCAGCAGGTGTTCGGTGACCCGGCGAGCCCCTGGCTCACCCCGCGCTTCGCGGACGCGGAGGCCGTGATCGCCGGGATGGTGCCCGCCTTCGAGCGCGTCGTGTTCACCCGCTTCATCGCACCGGAGCGGCCGGAGGGCGCCTGGGTGCCGTACTACGAGCAGTGGCCGTTCGCGCTCGTCCCGGCCGACGACCCGATCTACGACCTGGTGCTCGCCTTCCGCGACACCGGGCATCCGGTGGTCACCGAGACGACGTTCGGCAAGTGGGGTACCGCGCTGCGGGAGGCGCTCGACGGGTCGCAGGATGTGGTGCTCGCCGGCGTCTCCACGGACTGCTGCGTGCTGAGCACGGCGCTGGGAGCCGCGGACGCGGGCGTGCGCATCCGGGTCGCGGCCGACGCGTGCGCCGGCCTCAGCGATGCCGACCACCAGCGGGCCCTGGACGCGATGGCGCTGTACGCGCCGCTGATCGAGATCTCGGACAGCGCTGCCATTCTCGACGGCCTCCGGTAGAATCGTCCGTGGTCGGCGGTTCCCGCACGGCCCTGGGCGCGCACATGGGCGCGTAGTCGACCCGCCATTCCTCCCGGAAGCCGCAGCCAGCCACTGGCACCGGCACCGAGGCCCGCACTCGCGGCGGAATGGCCGGGGAACGCCGTCCGTTGGACAGATCCGTATGACTGCCACTTCGACGACTCCGGCGCGCATCGCGCCGAAATTCCCGTGGACCGGGCTGATCGCCCTGGCCGCGGCCACCTTCCTCTCCGTCACCAGCGAGATGATCCCGACCGGCCTGCTGCCGGACATGAGCTCCTCGCTCGGCGTGAGCGAGGCCCAGATCGGGCTTCTCGTGACCGTGTTCGCGTTCACCGTCGTGGTCACCAGCGCCCCGTTGACGGCGCTGACCCGGCGCTGGCCGCGCCACGGCCTGCTGATCGGCATCCTCGTCGTGCTCGGCATCTCGAACGCGCTCACCGCGATCGCGCCGGACTATGCCTTCGTGGTCGGCTCGCGCGTGCTCGGCGGAGTCGCGCACGGCATGTTCTGGTCGATCGTCGGCGCGTACGCCGGCCACCTGGTGCCCAAGGAGCAGATCGGCCGTGCCGTCTCGATCACCCTCGGCGGCGGGACGCTGGCGTTCGTGCTCGGTGTGCCGCTCGGCACGTTCGCGGGGCACGTCTTCGGCTGGCGGCTGTCGTTCGGCCTGCTCGCCGCGCTCATGATGGTGGGTGCAGTCGTCATCTGGAAGTTCCTCCCGGCGGTCGAGCGGGAGGCGGACGGCAAGCGGCGGCGTGAACGTGACCGCACGGTTCCTAGGCCGCGCGACCGCACCATCCCGCTGGTCATCATGGTCTGCGTGATCGCGGCCGTCACCATGGTCGGGCACTACGCGTTCTACACGTTCGTCGTGCCGTTCCTGACGGGGCCGATGGGCGTGCCGTCGGGCAACGTCGGTGCGCTCCTGTTCATCTACGGGATCGCGGGCGCGGGCGGTCTGATACTGGCTGGTTCGGTGTTCGGTCCGCGGCCGCAGCTGGGGCTGATCCTCGCGCTCGTCGTGACCGGGATCGCCGTGGCGGCGCTCGCCCTGCTCGCCGGCCAGATCGTGCTCGCGCTTATCGCATTCATCCTCTGGGGACTCGCTTTCGGCGCGCTCCCGCCGCTGCTCCAGACGCGGATGCTGCACACCTCGTCGCCCGCGTTCCGCGACACCGCGAGCGCGCTGTACACGACGTCCTTCAACGTCGGGATCGGCGGTGGCGCGCTCGTCGGAGCGCTCATCTTCGACGCGGGCGGCCTGATGGTGCTGCCGTGGGCGTACGTGGGGCTGCTGGTGGTGTCGGTCGCGCTCGTGCTCGTGGTCGGACGCATGTCGCGAGCGGTCGTCGCGTCGCACTGACCGCTGCTGTGGGTCGCAACACGCCGTTCTGGGCCGCCCGTAACGGCGTGTTGCGACCCCTGGATCAGGCGACGGGAGCGCCCGCCGCCCACACCCGGCGGACGCGGAAGTCGGCGTCCAGCAGTACGGCGTCGGCCGCGTAGCCCGGGGCCAGACGGCCGAGGTCGTGGCCACGGCCGACGGCTGCGGCCGGCGTCTCGGTGAGCGCGCGCACCGCGTCGGCGACCGGGATGCCGACCTCGAGCACCGCGCGCCGCAGCGCGTCGTCGAGGGTGAGCGTCGAACCGGCGATCGACCCGCCGCCGGCGAGCCGGGCGACCCCGTCGCGCACCTCGACGTCGAGCGACCCGAGCACGTAGTCGCCGTCGGCGGACCCGGCGGCGGCCATCGCGTCCGTCACCAGCGCCATCCGGCCAGGGGCGGCGGCGAAGGCGACCCGGACCATCTCCGGGTGGACGTGCACGCCGTCGTTGACGATCTCGAGCGTCACCCCCGGGGTGCGGGCGGCTGCGGCGACCGGTCCCGGCGCGCGGTGGTGCAGTCCGGGCATGGCGTTGAACGCGTGCGTGAGGATGCTCGCGCCCGCGTCGAAAGCGGCCAGCGCCTGGTCGTAATCGGCGGCGGTGTGGCCGACCGCCACGGCCGCGCCGGCGGCGGAGAAGGCGCGCACGGCGTCCATGCCGCCGGGGAGTTCCGGCGCGATGGTGACCTGGCGCAGGGTGCCGGCCGCGGCATCCACGAGCAGCTCGATATCGGCAGCCGTCGCCGAGCGCAGCAGCGCCGGGTCGTGGGCGCCTTTGTGCCCGACGTCCAAGAACGGCCCCTCCAGGTGCGACCCGAGGATGCGCGGGTCGGCCGCCGTGAGCGTGGCCACTTCCCGCACCCGGCGGGCGAGCTCCGGCACCGGTGCCGTGACGAGTGACAGCACCGAGCGGGTGGTGCCGTGCCGCCGGTGCAGCTCCAGCGCCTGGGCGATCGCGGACGGCCCGTCGTCGAAGCTGGCGCCCCCGCCGCCGTGGACGTGGATGTCGACGAAGCCGGGCGTGAGCCACGCACCGCCCGCATCGGTCACGGACACGCGATCTGTGCCGGCCGCATCCACCACACCAGGCTCGTCGCGCCACGTCGCGCCGCTGCCGACCGCGGCGATCATGTCGCCGTCGAACCGCACCCAGCCGTCCTCGACGACCGTGCCGCCGTCCACCAGCCGCGCCGAGTGGATGAGATAGCCGTCGCTCACGCGACGATCACCTCGATGCCCTGCTCGACGAACGCGGCACGCTGCTCGGCGGTGATGCCCTCGTCGGTGATTAGGGTCGTCAACACCTTCGGACCGCCGAGGGTCGCGAACGCCTTGCGGCCGATCTTGGACGAGTCGGCCACCACGACGGCGCGGGTCGCCCGGCGCGCCATCAGCGAGTTGACGCTCGCCTCGCCCTCGTCGTGCACAGTCGCGCCGACCACCGGGTCGATGCCGTTGACGCCGATGAACGCGATGTCCATCGTGATCTTCTCCAGCACGACGTCGCTGTACGGCCCGACGAGCTCGTACGAGCGCGCGTGCACCACACCGCCGGTCATCACGGTCTTGATCTGCGGCCGCATCACCAGCTGAGCGGCGATGTTGATGGCGTTGGTGACGACGGTGAGACTGGGATGCGGCGAGGGCTCCATGAGGTCGGGGCGCGACCCGAGCACGGTCGCGACGGCGGTGCTGGTCGTCCCGCCGCACAGGCCGACCACGGCGCCGCGCGGCACGAGAGCGCTCGCCGCCTGCGCGATCCTCAGCTTCTCGGGCGCGTGCTGCTCGCGCTTGTACCGGATGGGCAGGTCGTAGGCGACCGACTGGCCGATCGCTCCGCCGCGGGTGCGGGTGAGCAGCTGCTGCGACGCCAGGGCGTCGAGGTCGCGGCGTGCGGTGGCCGCCGACACATCCAGCTTGGCCACGATGTCGTCGACCTCGATCTGGCCTGCCTCGGCCAGCAGGTCGAGCACGGCGTTCAGCCGTTCGGCTCTGTTCATCGCTGTGCACTCTCCGTTCCGCCTGCCACATCGAACAGGGTCATCAGGCGTGCCGCCTCCCTGGTCACCGCGGCGCGTCCCTCCCGCACGTATTTCCGCGGGTCCACCACATCGGGATGCGCGCTGAGGTACGCCCGGATCGCGTCCGTGAAGAACCGGTTGAGGTGGGTGGAGACGTTGACCTTGGTGATCCCTGCGCGGATCGCCGCCTCGATCGTCTCATCCGCCACACCGCTGGAGCCGTGCAGGACCAGAGGAACCGGCACGGCGTGTCGCAGCCGGGCGATGAGATCGAGGTCGAGCGAGGCGGTCCGCTCGGTCATTGCGTGGGAGCTGCCGACGGCGACGGCGAGGGCGTCGACGCCGGTCTCCTCGACGAAGCGGCGGGCCTCGTCGGGGTCGGTCCGGACGGCCGGAGCGTGCGCGCCGTCCTTCCCGCCGATCTCGCCCAGTTCCGCCTCCACCAGCACGTCGTTGGCGTGGGCGTGCTCGACGACGCGCACGGTGGCGGCGACGTTGCTGTCGTAGTCGAGCGTCGCTCCGTCGAACATGACCGAGCCGAAGCCCAGTTCGACCGCCTGCCGCGCGAGCTGCTCGTCCTCGGCGTGGTCGAGGTGCACGGCGACATGCGCCGTCGACGCGCGGGCGAGGGCGAGGGTCGCCGACGCGATGGGGTCGAGCGAGCCGTGGTAGGCGACGCAGTTCTGCGAGATCTGCAGGATGACCGGGAGCCCGGTCTGCTCGGCCGCGTCGACGAGGGCCTCGGCGGTCTCCAGCTGGATGATGTTGAACGCGGCGAGCCCCGTGTGGCGGCCGACAGCCGCGTGCAGCAGGTCGGCAGTGGGGACGAGGGGCATGGCGGCGGCTCCGGGCGAGGGTGGATGGGTGAGGGATCGAGCGGCGAGGGGTGAATGGGATGGGATGGATCGGCCGGTTCAGCCGGTCTCGATGCGCCCCTCGAACTCCCGGAATTCCGGGGCGAGCTCGCCGGCGAGCGGCGCGAGCACGGCGGCGGCAGACCAGGCGGTGGCGCGGCGGACGAGCACCGACGGGTCGGTGACGCCGACGGCGAGCAGGCTTGCGACCGCGGCGACCGCCGCATCCCCGGCGCCGGTGGCATTGCCGGTCAGGGGCGACCCGAGCCGCGCGTGGACGGGTGCTCCGTCGCGCGGCACGGCGAGCATCCCGTCGGCACCGAGCGACACGAGCACCAGCCCGGCGCCGGCGTCGAGAAGCACGCGCGCGCCGTCCACCGGGTCGTCGTGGCCGGTCGTCTCCGTCAGCTCGCGACGGTTGGGTTTCACCACGGAGGCGCCGGCTTCGGCCGCGCGCACGAGCGGTGTACCCACCGCGTCGATCACGCTCGGCAGACCGCGGGTGGCGGCCGCCGCGACGATGCGGGCGTAGACGTCGTCCGGGGCGTCGGGCGGGAGGCTGCCCGACCCCACGACGCAGGCGGCGGGCACGACGAGCCGGTCGACGGCGTCGTGCAGCGCCGTCCACTCGGCCGCGCTGAGCGTGCCACCCGTCTCGTTGATCACGGTCGTCTCGCCGGTGGACTCGTCGACGACCGCGACGCTGCTGCGGGTCGGCACGGCGACGGGCACCAGCTCCGAGGGCAGGTGCGACGCCTCGAGGTCGTCGGCCAGCCGCAGTCCGGGGGGACCGCCGGCGGTGGTGAGGATGAAGGCAGCGGCCCCGGTCTGGGTGAGCACCCGTGCGACGTTGAGCCCCTTGCCGCCGGCTCGGACGGCGGGGGCGGCGGCGCGGTGCGTCTCGCCCGGCTCCAGCAGGGCCACGCGGTAGGTGAGATCGAGGGCCGGGTTCGGCGTGACGGTGAGGATCACGACGCCACCTCGGCGGTGGATGGGGCGGATGCGGCGGATGCGGTCGACGCCGACGCCATCGACGTCGAGGTGGATGCGGCCAGCCGGTCGCGCGCCCGCAGGGCCGCGCCGATGAGCCCGGCGTTCTCGCCGATGCTCGCGGGCAGCAGCACCGGCCGCCGGTGGAAGGTGAGGATGGCGTTCAGCTTCTGCGCGAGCGGCTCGAACAGCGCGGGGCCGGCCTGCGCCAGTCCGCCGCCGATCACCACGGCCTCGGGCGCCAGCAGCGCGACGGTGTGCGACAGGTCGAGCGCCAGCGCATCCACCGCGGAGTCCCACACGCTCTGAGCGGCCTCGTCTCCGGCCTGCGCCAGCGCGAGCACCTCCCGCGCACCCGGGACGTCCGCCCCGGTGAGCGCGTTGTACCGGCGCGCGATGGCTGCGGCCGAGGCGACCGCCTCGAGGCAGCCGATGCCGCCGCAGGCGCAGAGCGGGCCGTCGGCGACTCGGGAGTGCCCCATCTCGCCCGCCATGCCGCCGCCTGTGTGCAAGCGGCCGTCGAGGAAGATCGCTCCGGCGATGCCGGTGCCGATCGCCATGACGACCACGTCGCGGTAGGGCGCGGCGGCGCCGAGCCGGTGCTCGGCCTCTCCGGCCCCGCGCACGTCGTGGCTGAACGCCACCGGGATGCCGAGTGCGGCCTCCGCCCGGTCGCGGAACGGGAAGTCGCGCCAGCCCAGGTTCTCGGCGAAGACGCCGATCCCGGCGTCGTCGTCCACGTGGCCGGGCACCAGCAGCCCGGCCGCGCGCGGCGCGATGTCCGGATGCTCCTGCCGGAAGCGCTCGGCGAGACCGGCGACCGCGGTCACCACGGCGTCGCCGGTCGCCTCCCCGGCATGCGGGGTCGGGATGCGCACCACCTGCAGCAGGCGGCCGGCGTCGTCGACGAGGGCGGCCTTGGTGTCCGTTCCTCCGACGTCGAAGGCCAGCACCGGTGCGCCGTCTCCCAGCGGAGCGGCGGCCGGTGGCGGGGTTCGGGTGTCAGCGGTCACGAGGGGAGGATGACCGATCGAGTGAGGTTGCGGGGGCTGTCGGGGTCGAGGCCGGCGCGGCGGGCGCGAGCGAGGGCGACCCGCTGCGCGCGCACCAGGTCGGCCATCCCGTCGATCGGGCGGTCCTCGAAGCGCGCTCCGGTGACGGCGAGGTCGCCGGAGAGCCCTGCGGGAGCCTCGCCCAGCATCCACGTGACGCGGCCGGGAGCGGCGATGGCGATCGGGCCGTGGCGGTACTCCTTGGCGGGATACGACTCCGTCCACGACTGCGACGCCTCGCGCATCTTGAGGGCGGCCTCGTGCGCGAGCCCGACCGTCCATCCCGCGCCGAGGAACGAGTACTGGTCGGCGGTGACGAGCTCGTCGTCCAGCTCCTCTTCGATCGCCGCGGCTGCCTGGTCGATCGCGGGAGCGAGGTCGTGGCCGAGGGAGGCGCGGACGAGGGCGAGCGCCGTCGTCGCGAACCGGGTCTGCACGACGGACTGCTCGTCGGCGAACGGGAGCCGGATGGCGACATCCACCAGACTCACGAGAGGCGTGTCCGGGTCGCCGACGATCCCCACGGTGCGCGCCCGGTTGCCCGACGAGCGCAGGCCGTCGAGCAGTTCCAGCACCTCGGTCGTCGTCCCGGATCGGGTGATGGCGACGACCGCGTCGTAGTCGCGGTCGACGAACGCCTCGGAGGCGGCGAACGCGTCGGTGACGCCGTGTCCGGCACTCTCGCGCAGGACCGCGTACGACTGCGCCATGAACCACGAGGTCCCGCAGCCGACGACGGCGATGCGCTCGCCGGCCGCGGGGAGCAGCGACTGCTCCTCACGCAGGCCGGCCGCGGTCGCCCAGGTCTCGGGCTGCGACCGCAGCTCGCCCTCCATGTGGGCTCCTGCGGTGGGTGCGTGCGTCACTGATCGCTCCTGTTCTGCGCCTCTCGCGGCCGAGTGCGTGGTTGTCTCGCACAATGATCACTGATGATCGAAGCCTCTGTCTAGTGATCATGTTCAATCGTTTCGAGTCGGACGCGACCGCGCACCGGCACATCCTGTAAACGCCGTGTAACGATCTTGTGCATTGTCCTTGACGCGGGGGAGCGGACGCGCCATGATTTCGATCATCCATTGAGTGCAAGTGCTTGTTTCGAGCAGAAACAAATCACTAAGCATCAACAGCTACGCATCGTCGCGCAGGTTCCATCGGCAGTGACGGTTCGCGTTTCCCTTCAAGAAGTGAGGAAGTCAATGAAGAAGTCACTGCGGTGGGGAGCGGCGGTCGCAACCGCGGCGGTCGCCACCATGACGCTCGCCTCCTGCGGCTTCAGCGGCGGGTCCGGAGGCTCGTCCGGCGGCGCGCAGACGCTCGACCTGATGGTCGCCAGCTACTCGGACAACACCAAGACCGAGTGGCAGCAGATCATCAAGGACTTCGAGGCCAAGAACAGCGACATCAAGGTCAACCTCGACGTCGAATCCTGGACCGACATCAACAACGTCATCAAGACGCGCATCCAGGCGCAGAAGCAGCCCGACATCCTGAACATCGACGCGTTCGCCGGCTTCGCGGCCGACGACCTGCTCTACCCGGCCAAGGACATCGTCTCCTCCGCCACGCTCGACGACTTCCAGGACGCCTTCAAGAAGAACGCGAGCATCGACGGAACGCAGTACGGTCTCCCGTTCATCGCCTCCGCCCGCGCGCTGTTCTACAACAAGGACGACTTCTCCAAGGCCGGCATCTCGGCCCCGCCGAAGACCTGGGCCGAATTCGAGGATGCCGCCACCAAGCTGAAGGCCGCCGGCATCACGCCGTACGGCATGCCGCTCGGCAGCGAGGAGGCACAGGCGGAGACCGCCATCTGGTTCTACGGAGCGGGCGGCGGATACGGCGACGCCAAGAAGCTGACCATCGACAGCTCGGAGAACGTCGAAGGCGCCACCGAGATGCAGAAGATCATCACGCAGGGCTACACGCAGGCGAACCCCGGTTCGACCAACCGCACCCCGCTGCTGAACGTCTTCATCCAGGGCCAGCTCGGCATGCAGGTCGGCCTGCCGCCGACAGTCGGGCAGATCAAGGACAAGAACCCGTCGCTCCAGTACGGCATCGCGCCGATCCCCACCAAGGACGGCTCGCCGTTCACCCTGGGCGTCGCTGACCACCTGATGGCGTTCAAGAACAAGACGGACAAGACGGCGTCGATCAAGAAGTTCCTCGACTACTTCTACTCGAAGGACGTCTACACGAAGTGGGTCACGGCCGAAGGCTTCCTGCCGACGACCAAGTCCGGCGCCGACGCGATGGGCTCCGACGAGACCATCAAGCCGTTCCTCGACCTCCTGCCGAACGCCAAGTTCTACCCGTCCACGAACCCGAACTGGTCGGCCGCGCAGGGCGCGATCCAGAGCCAGATCGGTCAGCTCGGTCAGGGCGCGAAGCCCGAAGACCTGCTGAAGTCCATCCAGGCGAAGGCCGACGGCCAGTAACCCGGATGACCAGCACCGCTGAAGCGACCCGCGCGGGGGCGGCCACCGGCCGTCCCCGCCGCGGGGCGTCCCCCAAGCCCACAGGCGGGGCGTCCGACCTGTGGCACGCCGTGCCGTGGACGCTGCCCGCCCTCATCCTGATCTTCGGCGTCGTGCTGTTCCCCGCCGGCTACATGATCTACAACTCCACCCGGAAGATCTCGATCGCCGGTGTGGACCACGGATCGGTCGGCCTGAAGAACTACGTCACGGTCCTGTCGCGGCCGGAGCTCCCCGCCATCCTGCTCAACTCCCTGGTCTGGGTGGTCTCGGTCGTCGTGATCACCGTCGTGATCTCGCTCGCCCTCGCCCAGTTCCTCGACAAGAACTTCCCCGGCCGGCGCTGGGTGCGGATGGCGATCATCGTCCCGTGGGCGGCCAGCGTCGTCATGACCACGACCGTGTTCGTCTACGGCCTCGACCCCTTCTACGGGATCATCAACAAGTTCCTGGTCGACATCCACTTGCTCGCCGAGCCGTTCGGCTTCACCAAGGAGCCGATCCCCGCGTTCATCTCGTCGATCGGCATCGCGGTGTTCGTCTCGCTGCCGTTCACGACCTACACGATCCTCGCCGGGCTCGCCGGCATCCCCGGCGACATGCTCGAGGCGGCGAAGATGGACGGCGCAGGAGCGTTCCGCTCGTACTTCAGCGTGACCCTCCCGAACCTGCGGAGCGCGATCGCCCTGGCCGCGCTGATCAACATCATCAACGTGTTCAACTCGCTGCCCATCCTGAAGCTGATGACCGGATCCATCCCCGGCTATAAAGCGGACACGACGACCACCTACGTGTTCAAGCTGCTCCAGAACGAGCAGCGCATCGACCTGTCCAGCGCCCTCAGCGTGATCAACTTCCTGATCGTGCTCGTCGTCGTCGGCATCTACCTCTGGGTCGTCAAGCCGATGAAGGAGGTCTCGTGACCGCGCCAGCCCCCGTCGCGCTCGCCGGAGCGCCGACGCCGCGCCGCCGCCGCTCCCGGTCCGCCGGATCCTCCTGGCGCGTCGCCGGGAAGACCATCGCCGGCATCGTGATCGCCCTGGTCTTCATCGCGCCGTACCTGATCATGCTGATCGGCTCATTCAAGAGTCGGAACAACATCCTCGCGGTCCCGCCGACCTACCTGCCCGAGCAGTGGCATCCCGAGAACTACCTCACGATGTGGTCGACGCCGGAGACACCGCTGCCTTACAACCTCATCTCCACCATCGTGATCTCCGTGTTCGCGACGGTGCTGGTGCTGCTGGTGTGCGTGCCCGCCGCCTACTACACGGCGCGGTTCCGGTTCCCGGGTCGCGGGATCTTCCTGTTCCTCGTCATCGTGACCCAGATGCTCCAGCCGACCGTGCTCGCGACGGGTCTCTTCAAGGAGATGGTCGCGCTCGGGATCAACGACACGTGGCTCGCGATGATCCTCGTCAACGCGGCCTTCAACCTCGCGTTCGCGATCTGGATCATGCACAGCTTCTTCGCGGGCGTGCCGAAGGAGGTCGACGAGGCCGCGCAGCTCGACGGAGCGGGGAAGTGGACCGTGCTGTTCCGCGTCCAGCTTCCGCTCGTCTGGCCGGGCATCGTCACGGCGATCATCTACACCTTCGTCGCGTCGTGGAACGAGTTCGCGGCGAGCCTCGTGATCCTGTCGACGGATGCCAACCAGCCGCTCTCCGTGGCGCTCACCAAGTTCGTCGGCCAGTACGACGCGGCCTGGCAGTACGTGTTCGCGGTGTCGGTCGTCGCCGTCATCCCCGTGGTCATCCTGTTCATGCTCATCGAGAAGCGACTCGTCGGCGGTCTCACCGCGGGCAGCGTGAAGTAGGGCACACCCGGACCCGGCGGGAGGCGCCGCGCGTGTGGCGCGATGCGGTCGCCTCCCGCCGTATGAGGACTCTCTCAGGCCACGTCAACCGGCTGCCGGAGGACCGTTTCCGGCGGGTACCATCCCAGAGGGCAGATCCCGGAGAGGGATCGGATGGCGACGGACGGGACGATGACAGCGGGCACCACGAGCACCAGGCGACCGGAGCTGCCCGGCCGCCCGATGGCGGTACCGCGGCGGCTGCGCTTCGCCGGCCGTGAGGTGCCCTGGTGGGCGGCCGTTCTCGTGCTGTACGCCGTCTCGCGGCTGCTCACCACCCTGCTGATGCTCGCGCTGTTCGTCACCGCCAACGTCGCGCACTGGGACTACGCGAGCCCGCGGATGAACCCGACGTTCTTCACGTTCTCGGGCTCGTGGGACGGCGCGTACTACAGCCAGATCGTGGAGCAGGGGTACCCCACCAGCCTTCCGCGCGACAGCGACGGCTCCGTGCAGCAGAACCCGTGGGCGTTCCTGCCCCTCTTCCCGATGGTCGTGCGCGTCGTGATGGTCCTCACCGGGCTGAGCTTCTATCCCGCCGGGTTCGCGGTCGCGATGGTCTTCGGGGCCGCCGCCAGCGTGGTGCTGTTCCGGCTGGTCGCGGCGCGGGCGGGAGTCTCCAGCGCGTTCTGGGCGACGGCCTTCTTCTGCTTCGGCCCGCTCTCCTTCGTGTTGCAGATCGCCTACGCCGAGAGCATGTTCTTCTTCCTCATGTTCGCGGCTCTGCTGACCATGATCCAGCGGCGGTACTGGCTGATGCTGCCCTTCGGCGTCGCCGCCGCGTTCACCCGGCCCGGGGCGCTGGCCCTGCCGCTCGCGCTCGCCATCGTCCTCGTCGTCCGGACCATGCGGGCCCGGCGCGGCACGGACGCTTTCCTGCCGCGCGAGCGCCTCTCGATGGTGGTGACCGGGGGACTGATGGCGCTGGCCGGCCTCGCCTGGCCGATCATCGCGGCCGCCGTGACGGGCACCGGCGACGCCTACGTCAGCACCGAGCTCTCCTGGTGGACGGGCTTCATCGGCAAGGTGGCGTTCATCCCGCTGACGCCGTGGTTCCTGCTCAGCTGGAAGTACCTCAGCATCCTGGGCGCGCTGATCGTGCTCGCGATCGTCGCCGGATTCACCTGGGTGGTGACCCGGCCGTCCGTCCGCGCGCTCGGGACGGAGACCGTCGCGTACGCGGCCAGCTACGGGCTGTACCTGTTCGCGGTGTTCCTGCCGCAGCAGAGCACCTTCCGGCTGCTGCTGCCGCTCGCACCCCTGGCGGGCGCGCGCGGGCTCACGCGTCACCGGAAGGCGCGGAAGGCGACCCTGATCGCGTGCATCGCTCTGCAGCCGGTGGCAATCGTGCTGCTGTGGTTCATCGGGTACCCGTGACCTGTCGCCACGGCACCTCGGGCACGCGGCGGTAGCGGGTGCCCGCCGCATCCCAGTGCTCGGCGAGCCCGGCGACGCGCTCGGTGAAGTCGTCGAGGTCGCGCGCCGCTTCGACGGGCTCGGTGTCGGCGGGCGCCCGAGACCACCCCACCTCGGCCACCGCCGCGAGCCGGGGGAGGACCATCTCCTCGACCTCCTCGATGGAGGTCACGGTCTCCGTCCACAACGCGGCCTCCACGCCCAGGATGTGCGCATCCCCGACGCCCGGGATGACGCGAGCCGGGTCCCACGCGAACGCGTCGCGCAGAGTGGTCGGCTTGCCGGTCCAGTCCTGGCCGATCGGGTCGCCCTCCGCATAGACGATGTCGAGGTAGGCGGCGTCCGAGGGCGAGAGGATGAGGGAGCCGCCGCCGCGGACGAAGGTGACCGCGTACTCGGCCGAGCGCTCGCGCGGTGTGGTGAAGTCCCAGTACTGCCCGACCGTCCCGGCCGGCAGGTCGCCCGCCTTGCCCATCTCGTGCCAGCCGACCGGCGTCTTGCCGTTCTCGGCGACGACCCGCGCGGCCTCCTCAACGAACGCGACGAAGTCGGCCGGCGATGTGCTCAGGCACTCGTCGCCGCCGAGGTGCAGCAGAGGTCCCGGCGTGAGCGCGGCCACCTCGCGGACGACGTCGCGCACGAAGCGGCGCGTCACCGCATCCCCGGTCTGCAGCGTGCTGAAGCCGACGTCCGAGCCGGTGTAGAGCGGGCGCGCGACCCCGTCGGGATTCAGCTCGGGATACGACGCGAGCGCCGCGTTCGTGTGGCCCGGCATGTCCAGCTCCGGGACCACGGTGACGTGCCGTTCGGCCGCGTAGGCGACGAGGTCGCGGAACTCGTCCTGCGTGTAGAACCCGCCGCGACTGCCGTCGCTGCCGGTCGAGCCGCCGACGCGGGTCAGCTCCGGCCACGAATCGATGTGGATGCGCCAGCCCTGGTCGTCGGTCAGGTGCAGATGCAGGTGGTTGACCTTGAGCAGGACGATCGCGTCGATGAACCGCTTCACCTCGGCCGGCGTGAAGAAGTGGCGCGCCACATCCAGCATCGCCCCGCGGTACGCGTACCGGGGATGGTCATGGACGCGGACGGGCTCGATCGTCAGCGGGTCGCCGGCGCAGTCGGCCGGGACCAGCTGGCGCACCGTCTGCACACCCCAGAACGCGCCGGCTGGGGTGGCCGCGCCGAGCCGCACGCCCTCCGCGGCGACCTCCAGCGTGTAGCCCTCCGCGCTGTCCGAGCCGTCCTCGTGCGGACCCTCGCCCGGTGCGATCACCACGGCGATGTCGCCGAACGCGGGAGGCTCGTCCACGATCGCCAGGTCGCGGGAGCAGTCGGCGGCCAGGGCGTCGCGGAGGAGCCGTGCGACGGCGTCCGCTCCGGGCCCGGCGACGCTGATGCGGGCGGTCGGCGCGAGCACGAAGGGCGAACCCTCCGACGGCTCGGCGGAGACAGGGCGGGGCACGACCACGGTGAGCTCCCTTGCGGGTCGGGGCAGAGCGGATGAGACCGACTCCGCCCGCCCCGCATGCGTCGGCCATCAGCGAGTATCGCAGGGCCTTCGGCGATGGGCAAGGGTTCCGCCCGGTCCCCGCTTTGCTATGCTTGGCCCGTCGCGACTGGCGCTCAGATGGTCACCATCGGGGAGCGACACGGAACCTCGAGAACACGGATGGATGCGGCCGCGCGCCTGGGTCGCTACGCAATAGTCCATCCCTGTACGAAGGAGCCGGCCATGACCGATACCCTCCCCTCGACGTTCACCGCTCCGCTGGCGGAAGTCGACCCCGAGATCGCGGAGGTGCTGCAGCTCGAGCTCGGCCGCCAGCGCGACTACCTCGAGATGATCGCCTCCGAGAACTTCGTGCCGCGCGCGGTGCTCGAAGCGGTCGGCTCCGTCCTCACCAACAAGTACGCGGAGGGCTACCCGGGCCGCCGCTACTACGGCGGCTGCGAGTACGTCGACATCGCCGAGCAGCTCGCGATCGACCGGGCGAAGGCCCTCTTCGGCGCCGAGTACGCCAACGTCCAGCCGCACTCCGGTGCCTCCGCGAACGCCGCCGTGCTCTCCGCCATCGCGACGCCCGGCGACACCATCCTGGGCCTGGAGCTCGCCCACGGCGGCCACCTCACCCACGGGATGAAGCTCAACTTCTCCGGCAAGCTCTACAACGCCGTGTCGTACGGCGTCGACCCCGAGACCTTCCTCGTCGACATGAACGTCGTGCGCGACAAGGCGCTCGAGCACAAGCCGCAGGTCATCATCGCCGGCTGGTCGGCCTACCCCCGCCAGCTCGACTTCTCGGCGTTCCGCGAGATCGCCGACGAGGTCGGAGCGAAGCTGTGGGTGGACATGGCGCACTTCGCCGGTCTCGTGGCCGCTGGGCTGCATCCCTCGCCCGTGCCCTACGCGGACGTGGTCAGTTCGACCGTCCACAAGACCATCGGCGGCCCGCGCTCCGGCTTCATCGTGAGCCGCGACACCGAGCTCGCCAAGAAGCTCAACTCGAACGTCTTCCCCGGCCAGCAGGGCGGGCCGCTCATGCACGTGATCGCCGCGAAGGCGACCGCGTTCAAGCTCGCGGCGACGGAGGAGTTCAAGGACCGCCAGGAGCGGACCATCCGCGGTGCGAAGCTGCTCGCCGAGCGCCTGACCGCCGACGACTCCCGCGCCGCCGGTGTGGACGTGCTCACGGGCGGGACCGACGTGCACCTCGTGCTCGCCGACCTGCGCACGTCGGAGCTCGACGGCCAGCAGGCGGAGGACGTGCTGCACGAGGTCGGCATCACCGTGAACCGCAACGCCGTGCCGTTCGACCCGCGCCCGCCGATGGTGACCTCCGGTCTCCGCATCGGCACGCCGGCGCTCGCGACCCGTGGCTTCGGCGACACCGAGTTCACCGAGGTGGCCGACATCATCGCGCTGGCCCTGCGTCCGGGTGCGGACACCCGCGCGCTGCGTGCCCGCGTCGACGCGCTGACCGCGGCGTTCCCGCTCTACCCGGGCCTGACGCCGTCCGGCGGCGAGGCCGTCCAGGTCGAGCTGCCCTCCTCCATCTGACCCACCCCCAACCCAAGCCATCAGCTCCTGAGTTTTTCCGCCGATTCGCGTCGATTCGTGCGAAAAACTCAGGAGCTGGCGGCTTCGTTCTGTGGAAGGAGCGAACGTGACCGCACAGATTCTCGACGGGAAGGCGACCGCCGCTGCGATCAAGGCGGAGCTGAAGGAGCGCGTCAGCGCGCTGCGTGAGAAGGGCATCGTCCCGGGGCTCGGCACCATCCTCGTCGGCGACGACCCGGGCTCGCAGTGGTACGTCGCCGGAAAGCACCGCGACTGCGCCGAGGTCGGCATCGCCTCCATCCGCCGCGACCTGCCCGCCGACATCTCGCAGACCGAGCTCGAGGCCGTGGTCGAGGAGCTCAACAACGACCCCGACTGCACCGGCTTCATCGTGCAGCTGCCGCTGCCGGGTCACCTCGACACCGACGCCATCCTCGAACTCGTCGATCCGGCGAAGGATGCGGACGGCCTCCACCCGACGAATCTCGGCCGCCTGGTGCTCAATGTGAACCGGCCGATCACCTCGCCTCTGCCGTGCACGCCGCGCGGTGTGATCGAGCTGATGCTGCGGCACGGCATCGACATCCGCGGCAAGGATGTCGTGGTCGTCGGCCGCGGCGTCACCGTGGGGCGGTCGATCGGCGCACTGCTGACCCGCCGCGAGTACAACGCGACCGTCACCCTCACCCACACCGGCACCCACGACCTCGACGCGCACCTCCGCCGTGCCGACATCATCGTGGCCGCCGCCGGCGTCGCCGGGCTGGTCACCGCCGCGAACGTCAAGCCCGGTGCGATCGTCCTCGACGTCGGCGTGAGCCGCGTGGAGGACCCGGTGACCGGCAAGAGCGTCGTCGCGGGCGACGTGGCGCCGGATGTGGCCGAGGTCGCCTCCTGGGTCTCCCCGAACCCCGGTGGGGTCGGCCCGATGACGCGCGCGCTGCTGCTGCAGAACGTCGTCGAGTCGGCGGAGCGGGAGCTGCAGTGAGCGACGCGCCGCGCGAGCGGACGCATCCCGCGGTCGAGCGCGTCGAGGCGGCGCTGCTCGCGGCGGGGGTCGAGCCTCGGGTCCGCTGGTTCGAATCGGCCACGCCGACAGCCGCGTCCGCCGCCGCGGAACTGGGTGTCGAGGTCGGTGCGATCGCGAACTCGCTCGTCTTCACCATCGACGGCGAACCGCTCCTCGTGATGACCTCCGGCGCCCACCGCGTCGACACCGCGTTCCTCGGCGAGAGGCTCGGCGGCCGCATCCGCCGCGCCGACGCGGAGACCGTCAAAGCGGCGACCGGTCAGACGATCGGCGGCGTCGCACCCGTCGGTCACCCGCAGCCTCTGCGGACCGTGGTGGATGTGGCGCTCGCCGGCTACCCGGAGATCTGGGCGGCCGCGGGCCACGCCCACACCGTCTTCCCCACCACGTTCGACGAGCTGGTGCGCCTCACCGGCGGTGAGCCCGGGCCGGTCGAGCCGGCCGACGTGGAGCCGACTCCGTCCGCAGACTGACCCGCGTCCGTCCGACGGCGGACGCCTGGGCGGGCGTCGCGGGGATAGCGTCTGCCGCATGCCTCATCCCCGGCGTCACCGACGGATCACGCGCCTCCTCGTCGGGGGTGGAGTGCTTGCTCTCCTGCTCGCCGTCTATCTCGCCGTGATGGCGGTCGGTGGTGCCTGGAAGAACCCGTGCTCCCGGTATGGACCTGCTCCCGAGGGCGCCCTGATCTCGGAACGGAGCGACGTCGTCACCGAGCATCGCTCGTTCTGGCCGATCGGCAGCGTCTGCGACTGGCAACGGGCCGACGGCCGCGGCACGATCCGCAGCGACAACGGCAGCATCCCCTTCTCCGCGCTCACCTATGCTCTCGCCGCCACCGGCGTCGCCCTCCTCGTCGCCGCCGCCCGCCGCCCCTCGTGACCCCTACCGTCGAGTCCGCACACTTTGCACACGACGCGCCACCGGAGCGTGCAAAGATTGCGGACTCGACGGTGGGCGGCGCGGAGCGGGTCAGCGGTCGACGACGACGATGAAGCGCTTGGCGACGACGCGCTCGCCGGGGGTGCCGCGGAGCTCGCCGAGAGCCGCGAGCACCCGGTCGAGGATGCGCGGGCGCAGCGGCAGCGGTGCCTCGTCCGGCTGGTCCACCGTCCCCGCCGGATAGTCCACGCCGGGCTCCGTGGACATCTCGATGTGCGCACCGCGCAGTTCGCGCACGGGCGCGGGCGGGTCGTCGCGGAAGCGGATCAGCCGCTCGATCGTCGCCCGGTACTGCCCGAGGTCGCGCACGTACAGCCGCGCGGGGAGGACGGTGTCGCCGGTGAAGAGGATGCCCGTCTGCCGGTCGAAGAACACGACGGCCGACGGCTCGTGGCCGGGTCCGCCGATGACGTCGATCACGCGGCGGCCCAGGTCGTACGTGACCGTCGCGTCCGGCCAGGTCGGGAACCCGAAGAAGCCGATCACCTCGGCCGGGCTGGTGCCGACGACCGTCGTGCCCGGCCGATCCCGTAGCAGCGCGTCGCCGGCGATGTGGTCGCCGTGCGCGTGCGAGTGCGCGACGACCAGGGGATACGGGCGCACGAACACCGCCGGGTTGCGCCGCAGCCAGTCGGCGATCAGGCCTTCGACCGTCGCCCGCAGCGGGAACACCGCCTCATCGGACGTCGCGCCGGTGTCGATCAGGAGCGCCCGCTCCCGCCCGAACAGCAGGTAGAGGAAGGGCGCCTCCCAGTGCGACGTCTTGGGCTGCCGCACCTGGACGGTGTCCGCGTCGAGCCACACGACGACCGGATCGTTCACTCCCTGTCCACTCACGCGTCACAGTGTGACACCACCGGGTGACCGGGAGGTGAACCGGCCGAACAGGCCGCCCGCTCAGCTCTCGCGCCGCGCACCCTCCGACGCCTGCACGGTGAACAGGTCCGGCTGGCCGAACCCGTGCTCGGCGAACGCGCCGTCCAGCGCGACGAGCACGCGGCTGAGCGCGTCCGTCGGCACGAGGGCGATGGCCGAGCCGCCGAATCCGCCGCCGGTCATCCGCGCGCCGATCGCGCCGTTCGCCTGCGCGGTCTCCACGGCGAGGTCGAGCTCGGGCACCGAGATCTCGAAGTCGTCGCGCATCGACACGTGGGAGGCGTCGAGCAGTTCGCCGATCGCGGTCGGCCCCTGCTCGCGGAGCGTACGAACGGTGTCGAGCACACGCTGGTCCTCCGTGACCACGTGACGGACACGGCGGAAGGTCACGTCGTCCATCAGCTCGCGCGCGCGGTCGAGGTCGGCGACCGAGACATCCCGCAGCGCTTCGAC
Source organism: Leifsonia sp. 1010 (assembly GCF_031455295.1). NCBI lineage: Bacteria > Bacillati > Actinomycetota > Actinomycetes > Micrococcales > Microbacteriaceae > Leifsonia > Leifsonia sp. 1010. The sequence continues at coordinate 225,161 of NZ_JAVDSL010000004.1, read as the reverse complement.
GCCCAGGATGCGCGCGCCCTCTTCGCATGACGCCCGACGCTCGGCGTACCCGCCGGTGGCGTGGGAGTGCGTCACGCCCGTGTCGATGATGAGGATCTCGAGCCCGGCGGCCTCGAGCCCGAGGGGCACGACTTCGGAGTCGAGCGACCGGCAGTCGAGGAAGACGGCCGCGTCACGCTCGCCGAGGAGGGACGCGGACTGGTCCATGATGCCGGTCGGCGCACCGACCGCGACGTTCTCGGCGCGCTGGCCGACCCGGGCGAGGGTGCGGCGGTCGAACCCGAGACGCCACAGGTCGTTGAGTGCCACGGCCACGGCGCCCTCGATCGCCGCGGACGACGACAGGCCGGCGCCGACGGGCACGTTGGAGTCGAGCAGGATGTCGACGCCCGGCACAGCGGCCAGGTCGGCACCGAACTGGCCGAGGGCCCAGGCGACGCCCAAGGGGTACGCCGACCAGCCGGAGAGCACCTCGGGCGCCAGCTCGTCGAGCGAGATCTCGACCACCTCGTCCGCGAAGGTGCTCCCGACGCGGATGACGCGGTCGTCGCGCGCGCCGACCGCGGCGACGGTGCGCCGGTTGATCGCGAACGGCAGGACGAATCCCAGGTTGTAGTCGGTGTGCTCGCCGATCAGGTTGACCCGGCCCGGCGCCGACCAGACGCCGTCGGGTTCGCGGCCGAACACCTCGGCGAAGTCGTCGCGGACGCCCGTGCGCAGGTCGGTCATCGGTCAGCCTCTCGGTCGGAAGTGGATGCGGTGCCCGCCGGGGCGACGACGGGCTCGGTGACGAGCCCGCTCACGGTGACCGGCAGTTCGCCGACCGGGTTGTCGCGGTCGGCGCGGGCGACGGCCTCGCGGAGCGCGGCGGCCGCCTGCTCGGGCGGGATGTCGCCCACCCAGGCGCCCATGGCCGACTCCGAGCCGGCCAGGAACTTCAGCTTATCCGCGCCGCGGCGGGGCGAGGTCAGCTGCAGCATGAGGCGGATCTCGTCCCGGCGAACGCCGACGGGAGCCTGGTGCCACGCGGCGATGTACGGCGTGGGGGAGTCATAGAGCGCATCCACCCCGCGCAGCACCCGAAGGTAGAGCGTGGCCAGCTCGTCGCGCTCGGCGGCGTTCGTCTCGGAGATGTCGGCGACGTGGCGGTGAGGGAGCACGTGGATCTCGATCGGCCAGCGCGCGGCGAACGGCACGTATGCCGTCCAGTGCTCTCCGGCGAGGACGACGCGCTCGCTGGCGCGCTCCCGCTCCAGGATGTCGGCGAACAGCGTCGGTCCGTACGCGTCGAGCGAGCGGATGAGCGCGGAGGTGCGCGGCGTGATGTACGGGTAGGCGTAGATCTGCCCGTGCGGGTGGTGCAGCGTGACGCCGATGGCCTCGCCGCGGTTCTCGAACGGGAACACCTGACGGACGCCGGGCAGCGCGGAGAGCTCGGTGGTGCGGTCCGCCCAGGCCTCGATGACCGTGCGTGCGCGCGACGGGCTGAGGCTTCCGAAGGATCCGGTGGTGGCCGGGCTGAAGCAGACGACCTCGCAGCGGCCGACCGACGTGCGGGTGCGGCCGAGGCCCACCGCGGCCAGGTCGTCGATCCCTTCGGGAGCGTTGTCGTCGACGAGCAGCGGGCCGAAGGAGGGCGACTTGTTCTCGAATACGGCGACGTCGTAGAGGTCGGGGATCTCCGACGGGTTCGTCGGTGTCGCGGGGGCGAGCGGGTCCAGCTCGGCGGGCGGGAGCATCACCCGGTTCTGGCGCGCTGCCGCGATGGAGACCCACTCACCCGTGAGCGGGTCCTGCCGCATCGTCGCGGTGGCCGGCCGGGGCGCGGGCTCCCGGAGGTCGGGCTTGCGCTCCGGGCCGAGCGTCGTGTCGGCGTCGTCGTAGTAGATGAGGTCGCGGCCGTCGGAGAGACGGGTGGGACGCTTCGTGATCGAGGCCATGCCATCCTTTCGAATACGAAAGCGAGGATACCGCTTCCGCTTTCGTATTGACAAGGAATCGCAAGCGCCTCAGCATGGGCATATGAGCGAAGCCCTTCCCGCGGCTCTCCGGCGCGAACGCATGCTCGAACTGATCGGGCGCGCCGGCTTCGCCCGGGTGTCGGACCTGAGCGAGGCGTTCCAGGTCTCCGACGTCACCGTCCGCAGCGACCTGGATGCGCTCGACCGCGAGCAGAGCATCCGCCGCGTCCACGGCGGGGCCGTGCTGCGAACAGCCGGGATGCGGGAGCCGAGCTTCGAGGAGTCCCTGGAGTCGTCGGCCGACGAGAAGCGCCGGATCGCCCAGGCAGCCGCGGCGATGGTCGCCTCCGGCAGCAGCGTGCTGCTCGACGTCGGCACGACCACCGCCGCGATCGCACGCGCCCTCGTCGAGCGGGACGACCTGGAGGACGTGACGGTCATCACGAACGGCCTGACCATCGCGCTCGAGCTCGAGCGCGCCATCCCGCGGTTCGAGGTCGTCGTCACCGGCGGCACTCTGCGGCCGCTGCAGCACTCGCTCGTCGAGCCGCTCGCCGCCGTTCTCCTGGGCCGTGTGCACGCCGACATCGCCTTCATCGGCTGCACCGGCGTGCATCCCACCGGCGGCATCACCAACGTGAACCTGCCCGAGGCCGACCTCAAGCGCGTCATGGTCGGCTCGGCCGAGCGCGCGATCGTGGTGGCCGACGGCAGCAAGCTCGGCCGCACGCATCTCGGCCGGATCGCCGCGGTGGATGAGGTGGCGGAGCTGGTCACGGGCGAGTCGGCTGCACCGGAGGCGGTGGCGGCCCTGCGGGATGCGGGACTGCCGGTGATCGTCGCCTGAGGCCTAATCTGTTGCCATGCGACCCGCCACCGGTGAACAGTACGAACTCGACTTCGGCGACCTGAGCGCCACCATCGTGCAGGTGGGAGCCGGCATCCGCTCCCTGCGCTTCGCCGAATCCGACCTCACCGAGCCCTACCCCGTCGAGGAGCAGCCGCCCTCGGCGTGCGGGATCGTGCTCGTCCCGTGGCCCAACCGGGTCGCGGACGGCCGGTGGGAGTTCGAGGGACAGTCACGGCAGCTCGATCTGACCGAACCGGCGAAACGGAACGCCATCCACGGCCTGCTGCGACGGCGTCCGTACGAGCTGGTGGAGCAGTCCGACTCGATGGTCACGCAGGCCGCGACCGTCTATCCGGAGCCCGGGTACCCGTTCCTGCTCGACACCACGGTGACGCACGAACTGCACACCGAGGGGCTCCAGGTGACCCACACGATCAGCAACGCGGGCGAGACGGCGGCACCGGTGGCCGTCGGCGCGCACCCCTACCTCCGCATCGCGGACGTGCCGCCGGACCAGCTGGCCGTCACGGTGGCGGCGCGCACCCGGTTCGAGACCGACGACCGCAGCAACGTCACGGGCGAGTCGCCGGTCGCGGGCACGTCGTTCGACCTCTCGGCGGGCCGGCGGGTGAGCGAGCTGGAGCTCGACACCGGGTTCGCCGACCTGCCCGACGGGCCGGTGGAGCACATCCTCGCCGCCGACGACGGTCGCCGCGTCGTGCTGTGGGCCGATGAGGCGTTCCGCTACGTGCAGGTGTTCACGCATCGGTCCTTCGCGACCAAGCCCGGGGGAGTGGCGCTCGCGATCGAGCCGATGACCGCCCCGGCGAACGCCCTCAACTCGGGCCGCGGCCTGCGCTGGCTGGAGCCGGGCGAGAGCTGGTCGGTGAGCTGGGGCGTCCGCCCGGAAGGATTCGGCGGAGAGGCCTACCTGGCCAGCTGGGGGTAGAGCACGCGGACATCCTCGTGGAGGTGCGACTTGACCTGCTGCGCGACCTCTCCGACGATCGCCTCCGCTCCGCCCTCCTGCACGGTGTCGAGGGCCTCGTCGGCGACCTGGCGCGGCGGAACCTTGACGCCCGTCGCGTCCGCCGCCATCTCGGTGTCGACGTAGCCGACGTGAACGCCGACGATCTGGATGCCCGCGGGCGCGAGCTCCACGCGGCTTGAGTTGCTGGCCGACCACAGGGCCGCCTTGGTCGCGCTGTAGGAGCCGAAGGCGAGCCAGCTGAGGGCGGAGTGCATGTTCACGATGGCGCCTCCGCCGTTCGCCTCGAGGGCGGGGGCGAAGGCCCGGGTGACGAGCACCGGTCCCCAGAAGTTGGTGTCGAACTCGCGGTGGATCTCGTCGAGGTCGCCGGTGACGAGCGACTCGTTGACGGCGATGCCGGCGTTGTTGACGAGGACCGTGACGTCGCTCGCGATCTCGGCCGCCCGCCGGATGCTCTCCGCGTCCGTCACATCGAGGGCGAGGGGGACGACACGCGGGTCGTCGCTCGTGACGGTCTCGGGGCGGCGGGCGGCGGCGTAGACCTTCGTGGCCCCGCGTTCGAGGAGTGCTGCGACGAAGGCGGCGCCGAGGCCGCGATTGGCGCCGGTGACGAGGGCGACGCGGCCGGTGATGTCGGTCATGAGAGGGTCCTTCCGAAAGTAAACCGATCTGTGTACTTGCAATGTACACAGATCGGTTTACTTTTTGCAACCGCCCGATTATGATCGAGGCGTGTCCACAGCCACCGCACCCTCCCGGCCGAAGCCGCGCGATCGCGTACTCGCTGCCGCCGCGCGCCTGTTCGTGCGCGAGGGCGTCAACGCGGTGGGTGTGGACCGGCTCGCGCAGGAGGCCGAGGTCTCCAAGCGCTCGATCTACCAGCACTTCGACGGCAAGGATGCGATCGTCGCCACCATGCTCCAGGAGTACGGGCCGAGCGTCGTCACCGGATACTTCGAGAGCGACGAGGAGGCCGCCCCGCGTGACCGCGTGCTCCACGTCTTCGACGCCCTCCACGCCGCCGCGGCGGCCGGCGACTTCTACGGCTGCCCCTTCGTCAACGTTGCGACCGAGCTGCGCGACCGCGCGCATCCCGCCGCCGTCGTCGCGCGCGGGTTCAAGGACGAGCTGACCGCCTACTTCGAGCGCCAGGCCGCGGCCGCCGGGGCTGCTGACCCCCGCACCCTCGCCATCCAGCTGACCCTCCTGTTCGACGGCGCCTCAGCAAGTGCGGCCATGCGCGGAGGCACACCCGACGCCGCCCGCCTTGCCGCCGCCCAGCTCTTCGACGCCGCGACCGCCGCCTGACCCGCGCACATTCGTGCCGAATGTGCGTTCTGGCGCCGCCATACCGCACATTCGGCACGAATGTCGCGGGCTGCGACCGAGCTACGGCGCGATCGACAGGAAGATGAACGCCGCGAACAGCACCAGGTGGATGCCGCCCTGCAGCCGCACCGCGCGTCCCTGCACGATGGTGAGGATGCTGACCAGCACCGTCAGCACCAGCAGCACGATCTGACTCGACCCGAGCCCGAGGTGCAGTGCGCCCGGCAGCCAGATCGACGCGACGGCGATCGCCGGGATCGTGAGCCCGATGCTCGCCATCGCCGAGCCGAGCGCCAGATTGAGGCTCGTCTGGGTGCGGTTGCGCGATGCCGCCTTGGCTGCGGCGATTCCCTCCGGCAGCAGCACGAGCAGCGCGATGACGACGCCCACGAACGACTGCGGCAGCCCGATCCCGGTCACCGCCCGCTCGATCGGTGTCGACTCCAGCTTGGCCAATCCGACGACCGCGACCAGCGACACGAGCAGCAGCCCGAGGCTGATCAGGGCGGCGCGCTTGGTCGGCGCCTCGGCGTGGTCGTCCTCGGTCAGAGGCTTACCCTTTCTGCCCACCGGGAGGAAGAAGTCGCGGTGCGCCACCGTCTGGGTGAAGACGAACATCCCGTACAGGGCGAGGGAGGCGATCGCCGCGAACACCAGCTGCGGTCCGGAGAACACCGGGCCGGGCGCCGACGTGAAGCTCGGCAGCACCATCGTCAGGGTGGCGAGCGCGGTGACCGTCGCGAGGGCCGCTCCACTGCCCTGCGCGTTGAAGGCGGTGGACTCGCGGCGGGATGCGCTCAGCAGCAGCGAGAGCCCGACGATGCCGTTCATCGTGATCATCACGGCCGAGAACACGGTGTCGCGCGCGAGCTCGGGGGAGTCCTTGCCTGTGGTCATGAGCGTGACGATCAGCGCCACCTCGATGATGGTGACCGCGACGGCGAGGACGAGCGAACCGAACGGCTCCCCGACCCGGTGGGCCACCACCTCCGCGTGCTGGACGGCCGCCAGCACCGTCCCGGCCAGGACCACGGCGATCACGACCACGGCGATCGTGTTGAGCTCCACCGCCCAGAAGGCCACCAGGACCACGACACCGATCGCCGGCACCCCGATCGTCCACCATCGTGCGAGCCAGGTGCCGAGCGCTGTCATGCATCCATCCTGCCAGGCCGCCCTCCGAGGCCCTCGGGCGGACTCCGTCACCGTCGTCCGGCGGGTCCTGCGGCTCCAGCCGCCGTGCACCGGTTGGATGGGCGCATGACCGGGAACACGACCTTCCGCGCCGTCTCCGCGACCGCCGTCGCCTTCACGTTCGCCATCCTCCTGGCGGGATGCGTCTCGCCGAGCCCGGCGCCGACCGGATCGCCCTCCGCATCAACGACCTCGACGTCGCGGCCGACCCCGACCTCCACAGCGACCGCGACGCCCATCGACGGGCAGTGCGACACGGGCGACCTCTCCGGCACGATCGCCCAGGGCGGAGGCGGGGCGGCGGGAAGCGTCGAGGTGACCCTCGTGCTCACGAACAACGGTTCGGGTGAATGCTCGCTGCAGGGATGGCCGGGGGTGTCGTTCGTCGGAGACGGAAACGGCACGCAGCTGGGTGCCGCGGCCCAGTTCGACCGCAGCACGCCGCATCCCACCGTCGTGCTGAAGCCGGGTGCGACCGCGCAGGCGCCGCTGCGCATCACCCAGGCGCTGAACTATCCCGAGGCCGACTGCGCCCCGAAGCAGGCCGACGGCTTCCGGGTCTACCCGCCCGGCTCGACCGAGTCGCTGTTCGTGAAGGATGCGGGCGCGACGGCGTGCACGAAGGATTCGGTGTCGCTGCTCACGGTCGGAGCGCTGGTCGCCGGCAGCTGACCGGCGTCCGAGTCAGTCGCAGACCCGGGCGAGAGGTCCGTCCCAGGCCCCCCGAAGCTCCGCCGCCGCTCCGTTGGCAGCGGCGAGTGCCGCCCCGGGGTCGCGGGCGAGGGCGCGTCCGTCGACGGCGCCCCGCAGGTCGTCGAGCGTCCGGTCGACCGGGTCGAGCGCGCGAGCGACCGCGTCCGTGGCGATGTCGCTCGTTTCCGCGCGGAACCTCGTCACCGCATCCTGGATCGCCGATCCCGCCTCGACGGGATGCGCCCCGAGCGCCGCCAGGTGCGCATCCAGCGCGGCGTCGAGGGCGTGGCGTGCGCTCCGGATCGTCGTGCAGTCGCGCCCCCGCTCGGCCGACGCCTCGGAGAACAGCGGGAACTCCGTACCCGCCGCGACGGCCAGCATCGCGATCGCCGCGACGCAGCCGAGGGTCAGCGCGGTCGCGCCCGGCCACAGGCGCACGGCCCATGCCACCACGCCGCGCCGGATGCCGCGCGACGGGAGAGGCGTCGTGCGCCGACGGTCGGCGTCGACATCCGGCACACCCGGGCGCGAGAGGGTCACGGTCGTAACGCTAGGGGCGCTCGGTGAACACTTCGTTGCACGATTTCCACCGACGAGCCCGCGGGAAGTGCTGCGGATACGCTGGGTGCCGTGCCTCCCGCCCGACCCGCGACCGGTTCCGCGACCCCGCGGTGGGTCGTGCGCCTCGTCATCGTCACCGCCCTGGTCGGGGTGGGAGCGGGAATCGGCGGCGGACTCGTCTCGCTGGGCCTGCACGCCCTGCAGCACCTCGCCTTCGGCTACTCGGAGGGCGACTTCTTCGAGGGCCTGCTGAACGCGCCGCCGGTGAACCGCGTCGTGGCGCTCGCTGTCGCCGGCGTCATCGGCGGCGTCGGCTGGTGGGCGCTCCGCCGCTGGGGGCGACGGTCGCCGATTCACGCCGTCGTCTCGGTGGAGCAGTCGGTGAACGGACGCCGCATGCCTCCGGTCGTCACGCTCCTGAACGCTGCTCTGCAGGTGGTCATCGTCGGGCTCGGCGCCTCCATCGGCCGCGAGGTGGCGCCGCGGGAGGTCGGAGCGCTCTGGGCGGGATGGCTCGCCGAGCGCGCGGGACTCTCGGCACGCGAGCGGCGCATCCTCGTCGCGTGCGGGGCGGGGGCGGGCCTCGCCGCGGTCTACAACGTCCCGTTCGGCGGCGCCGTCTTCGCCGTCGAGATCTTGCTGGCCGAGATCAGCTTCGCGACCGTGCTTCCCGCGTTCGCGGCTTCCGCGATCGCCGCGCTCGTCGCCCGCATCTGGGTTCCGGCGAACCCGCTCTATGTACTCCCGGAGCTGCACCTGAGCCCCACGATCGTCGTCTGGTCGCTGCTCGCCGGCCCGCTGATCGGCTGCGCGGCCGTCGGTTTCGTGCGCGCAGCGCGGTTCGCGCAGGCGCATCGACCGCGCTCGTGGGGCATCCTGATCGTGATGCCGCTGACCTTCGTCGCGGTCGGCGTCGTGTCGCTCTGGCTGCCCGCGATCCTCGGCAACGGCCGCGCGCTCGGCCAGCTCGCGTTCGCGGCGACGCTGCCGGTGCTGCTCATCCTGCTGACCACGGTCGTCAAGGCGGCGGCGACGCTGGGAACCATCGGAGCGGGCGCGGCGGGCGGCACCCTGACTCCGTCGCTGGCCACCGGCGCCGGGCTGGGACTCGGGGGCGGTGCCGCCTGGAACCTCCTCTGGCCGGGCGCCGAGCTCCCCGCCTTCGCCCTGATCGCCGCCGCCGCCTTCCTCGCCGTCACGATGCGCGCGCCGGTGACCGGACTGCTCCTCACCATGGAGTTCACCGGCCAGGGACCCGACCTGCTCGTGCCCGTGATGCTGTGCACCGCTGGGGCGGTCGCCGTCGGCTACCTGCTCGAGCGCACGCGGGTCACCGGCGTCGCGTGAGTTTTCCTCGCGTTTCGGGCTGATCGGGGATACCGTGGCGCCGGGAGGCGCAGAATGACGCGGATCGAGGAGAACGACCGCTGGGCCGCTGCGGAGCGGCTCGCGGCGGGTGAGGTCGACGAACGCCTGACGCGACGTCGCGGCACCACGCTGTTGTGGATCGTCGCACTGCTTCTCGTCGGTGTCGCGGCAGGTGTCGTCATCGCTCTCCTGCTGCCGTCGCGCCCGCAGCATACGGCCTCTGAGGGCATCGGGCCGCGCGTCGTCATCGGCTGGGGCATCAGCGGGTTGGGGTTCGTGGTCGCCGTGGTCACGTTCGTCTGGGGGAGACGCACCGGCCACTACGTCCCTCGGTGGCGGGCGGTGCTGAGCCCTCTCTCGCGGGAGGAACGGAAGTCCGCCGTCCGCCAGTTCCGCGGCAAGGAGGCGCTCGACACGCGGCACGCGACCGTCATCGTCGCGGCCGCACGGCAGTCGCAGCGGGCGACCTGGGGGTACGTGCCGCTGGTGATCGCCCTGACGCTCATGATGGTGGGATCGGCGATCTCGAGCGGGGTGTTCTGGGCGACCTGGTTGTTCGCGGCGGCCATCCTGCTCTTCGCGGCGTCCGCCATCGTGAGCCTGATCCGGTATCGAGAGGTCGCGGCGTTCCTGGACGCGCACGAGCGGACGCTCGGCGACTGATCCGAAAGCTCGTCGGGGCTGGCGCCTCCCGGTACCGTTGCTCCATGGACGCCACCTCCGCGATCGACGTTCTCGTGTTCAGCGCCGAGTTCGGCTGTTGCGGCATCCCCTTCGCAGCGGGCGAGGACGTGACGCTGACGGTTCGGGCCCCGGTTGACGATCTGCCGGCACCGGATGGTGTGCCCACCTATCTCCACGAACTCCATCCGTATGACGACCGTGTGCCTCTCGCCGATGTCACCGGGCGCGTCGAGCGGATCGTCGCGTGGTACGAGCGCATGGTGCCGGTCGCCGGTGCTCACTACCGCACAAACGACCCCGACGATCGGATCGAGCGCGACGTCGACCGGGTGCCGACCGACGACCACCCGGCGGGTTATGGCGGCCCGGACTACCGGGTGCGCATTCGCATCCCGTCGGATACGCGTCTGCCCGATCCCGCTCCCGAGCTGCCGCCTGCTCCCGACATCGACGCCCCGCCGCCGCCGCGGATACTGCCCCTGCTGACGACGCTGGTCGCGGACGTCGCGTCGGAGTTCGGAGACGCGGTGGATGTGCTCCGCGGCCGCGAGGACGCCTCCGTCACGCTGCAGCCGCGTCGGGAAGGGGCGGCCGCTGTGCGGTGGAACGCCTACCTCGATCAGCTCACGGCGGAGATCGAGCATGCGGAGTGGACGCTGACCGACGACGAAGCCGGCGTCGCCGTCCTCCGCGACCTCGTGGCCGCGGCCGCGGCCGGGCGCTTCTCCGAGACGGAGGAGGACTGGACGATCGTCTCCGTCGCGACGACAGCAGATGGGCGCGCGTACGAGGCGACGACGACCGTCTCGCGGTTTCCCCTCGGCGGCGACGTCGTCATGCTGGGAGGTTCCGACCACGAGCGGATCGAGCGCGCCCGGTCCGGAAGTCCTTTCCTTCCGTGGAGCGACGAAGTCTGATGGCAGGTCGCGCGCATCCACTCGCGTCGGCGGCCCCCGATACGATCCCGGAGTGATCTCCACCGTCGCCGTCTCCGGCTACCGCTCGTTGCGCGACCTCGTCATCCCGTTGGGGCGGCTGACCGTGGTGACGGGCGCGAACGGGGCGGGCAAGTCGTCGCTCTATCGGGCGCTGCGCCTGCTGGCCGGGTGCGGGCGGGATGAGGTGGTCGTCGCGATCGCGCGCGAGGGCGGTCTCGACTCCACGCTGTGGGCCGGTCCCGAGCGGCTGGGCCGGGCGATGCTCCAGGGCGACGCGCCCGTCCAGGGAACCGTCCGTCGTGACCCGGTCGCGCTCCGGCTGGGCGTGCAGCTCGACGATGGTGGCATGGGACTCGGCTACGCCCTCGACCTCGGACTGCCACAGCCGAGCAAGGACACCGCGTTCGGCCGCGATCCCGAGCTGAAGCTGGAGACCGTGTGGACGGGCCCTGCACCTCGACCGTCGAGTCTGGCGGCCGAGCGGCGCGGCGGCCACGTCCGCGTGCGCGGCGACGACGGCGACTGGACGGAGCTGGGCAAGACCCTGCGCACGTTCGAGAGCATCCTTACCGAGGTCGTGGATCCTGTCCGCGCCCCCGAGGTGCTGAGGGTGCGCGAGAACCTGCGCGCGTGGCGCTTCTACGACCACTTCCGCACCGACACGGCGGCCCCGGCGCGGCTACCGCAGCTCGGAACCCGCACGCCGGTGCTCGCCGCCGACGGCACGGATGTCGCGGCGGCCATCCAGACCATCCGCGAGTCGGGTGGCGGCGACCCCTTCGACGCGGCCGTGGATGCGGCGTTCCCCGGCAGCCGGGTCGAGATCGTGGTCGACGGCGCCCAGTTCTCGGTGGCCGTCCGGCAGCCCGGGCTGCTCCGCCCGCTCGCCGGTGCGGAGCTGTCGGACGGCACCCTGCGCTTCCTGCTCTGGGCGGCCGCGCTGCTGTCACCGCGTCCGCCGCAGCTGCTGGTCGTCAACGAGCCGGAGACCAGCCTGCACCCGGACCTGCTGCCCGCCCTCGGCTCCCTCATCGTCGCCGCGTCGGCCAACGCGCAGCTCGTGGTCGTCACGCACTCTCCCGAGCTGCAGGATGCGATCCAGCGTTCCGCGGCCGACCGCGACCTCGTCGACGACGTGAGCCGCATCCACCTGGAGAAGCAGCTCGGCGAGACCCACGTGCGCGGCCAGGAGGGCCTCCTCGACCGTCCCAGCTGGCACTGGCCCACCCGCTGAGCGGTCGCCGCGGCTCCGGTGTAGATTCTGGCGTGTGAGCGACCCCGGCCGGCGGCAGAGTCCTGACCGCGCGGTCCCGCGCCCGCCGACGCCCAGGAAAGAGAGCCGTGCGACGGGACTCGCGCAGCCGGGCGGATGGCTGGCAGGTGTCACGATGCCCCCGCGGCCGGTGAGCATGTGGGGGATGGCCTGGCGGCTGACCGCGCGGTGGACGGCCACGGTGGTCATGTCCGCCTTCCTCGGCGCCGCGATCTGGTCCGTCGCGGCGACGCCGTCGTCCCAGCACTGGCTCGTGCTGCTCGCGGTCGTCGGCGGCTGGCTCTACAGCGTTCTGGTGACCGTCGTCCTCACCGTGGTGCTGGTGCGAGCTCCGCGTGCGACGCGCCGCGGGTGAACGCCGCGCACGGCGGGCTCTGGCCGCTGCCGGTATCCTTCACGCGTGTCTGGATTCGCGACCTACGTCGAGAACGTCGTGCGGCCGTACCCGGGGACGGGCAGGAAGCGCGACCCTGCTAGCTTGCTCCACGGCTATGACGCGATCATCGCCAACGTCGCAGGCGGCTATAACGACTACGTTGCCGAGTACTTCAACGATCTCGCGCCCAGAGACTTCATCGAAGAGGTCCTCCGCGATCCCGCCGCTCAACGGTTCCCGGAGTTCGAAGAGTTCGCTCGCCAGGTCGATGACTTGGATGAGCAATTCCGGCGGCTGCTCACTCCGACACCGGTTGCGCCCGGCAAGAGCTGGTGGACCACGCACCTGCCACTACGTGCCGGGCGCAGGTTCAACGACGAGACGTGGACGCTCTTCGACTACCGAGCCGAACCCGCCGAAGACGGGGGCGGCACCTGGTACTGAGTGCGATGGTGGTCAACTGACCCGCTTGGAAACGGGGGATCACCCCACCAGCCCACACCGCCGGCATCGAACACGAGTCGGTCGGCGAAGCGCCCCAGCGGCTCGGCGATGCTGAAGTCGGCGATGTCCATCCCGAACTCCTCCGCCGTCGGTTGATCGGTGTACGCACCGGAGTATTGCTCGCCGGTTGCCGTGACACGCAGCCCCGCCGTGGGACCCCAGGGCGATCCGTAGATGACGCAGAAGCCGTCGTCGAACGCCCACGCGTCGACGACGGTCACCTCTTCCGCGGAAGTCGGGCCGCCCGAACGGAGACGCTCGAGACAGCTCAGCAGAGCGGTCTGACCCCACGAGCGATTGTTCAGGGTCCGCAGCTCGTCGATCGCTGTGCTGTGAGCGGGGGTCACGCTCACGACGCGGCCCCATCCACGCGGTCGGAGAGGAGCCACTCGCGTGGGTTCCACGGGGGCTCCGCGCCACCGACCGATCCGATGTCCAGCCGCGGGTCGTCCGACCGGATCACGCACAGGATCCTGTTGCCGAGGAGTGCTCCGAGACGAGCCGTGTCGACGAGGATGTCGAGCAGGATCCAACAGGCGGCCGGCATCGTCGCGCGGAACCGATCGAGGTGGTCGAGTTCGATGACGAGCCCTGTGTCGGCCGCCGTCCATCCGTACGCCTGCTCGGCGACGTCCTGAAGGCAGTCGGCCAGCGCGGAGAAGTTGCGCCCGTAGTAGGCGGGGAAGTCGAGGGCGGTGCTCAGCACGTCGTGGAGGTCGGCTTCGTCGGTCCAGGATGCGGTATCCAGTCGAACGACGCGGTAGCCGGCCGACCGGAAGAAAGCGAGCGACTCATCGACCACGGCTGCCGAGTGGAACTTCGTCACGAATCCGTTCCGGACCAGCTGGAATCCCGGATACTGATCGTCCGCCTCCCATGCAGCCACGAGAGAAACCTACCTCGCACGAGACATCGTCGCTCACGCGACAGCCACTGCTCCAAGAGTCATCGCGGCTCCGGTGTAGATTCTGGCGTGTGAGCGACCCACGAACCTCCGACCGGACAGAGGAGGAGGCGACGACACTGTCGGGTCATGCCACCCCCAACCGGCGGAGATGGGGACCCTTCGTCTGGTACTCGATCGCTTGGTGCACCGGACTCGGCGTGCTCATCCACGCGACGGCGACGGCGCCGCCGTTGGGGTGGACTCCGCCCCTGGTCGCGGGTTTCTATCTGTTGTTCCTGTTCATCTGGACGATCCCCACCTCGATGCTGCTCGGCTTGGCACTCGGGATCGGTCTGCGCTGGGCGATCGACTGGTCTGAGCGGCGGGCGCCCGCGTGGTGGCGCTCCGGGATCGCGCTGTCACTCGCCTACGGTCTGCTGGCAGCGGGAGGCTTCGCCCTGATCTTCTCCCGGTTGTGGACGAACGGTGGGGGCCTGTTCGCGGCGGGAGCGGGCTTCTGCGTGGGCGTGGCGATGGTGCTCGTCCTTCGGAAGACGCTGGACACTCGTGCAGCGCATCACTGATCCCGATCGCCTGCAGGCCGTCGTCGGCCTGAGGGACGCTGCCGCCGACGGCCCCTACGACCTCCGCGCCGAGTGGCTGTCCGCTACGGGTTCCTCCGTTCTCGCGCAGGAGGCCGCGGCGCGGATCGACCCCGACCAGATCGAGCGCATCATCAGAGCGAGTGCCGCGCACGGCATCGGGCGCTACGTCGCCGTGTCAAACGACGATGCGTTCGTCGACCCGACGACGATGGCCTTCGAGGTCGACGTGACGGGATCGGACCTCGACGCCTGCAGCGACGAATTCTTCGGCCTCAACATGATGCTCTTGGCGCCGGACCGCGCCGTCGCGCTGCTCGCCACCGTCGACGACTACTCGATCCTTGCGGGCCCTCGAGCCTTCATCCTCGGCTACGAACCCGACATCGATCGGGCGCTCGAGGAGTTCAGGTCGTTTGCGCTTCAACAGATCGAGGACCTCCGCCCTGCTGCTCTTCGGGCGCTCGAGACTTTCGAACGCCGTCAGCCGATACGATCGGTCGACTGAACGCTCCGCGGCGGGCGGACCTTGTCCTGCGCCGCCGTCGATTGAGCGAAGGGCCGGACCCGGTCTCCCGGGTCCGGCCCTTCCGGGCGGCGCCTGTCATGCTGGGGGCGATAGGCGCCACCCGAGAAGCGGTGTCCGTTACCGAACGACCGCCCCCGCGGGGGAGGAGAACTGCGCATAGTCGAGTTCCGCGTAGTTCTGATTCGCCTGGTGGGCGATCGTGACCGTGTTCGTGCCGGCGTTGAGCTGCACCGTCGCGGTCGCCACCGGGAAGGATCCGCCGTTCGCACCCCACGGCCCCGTGACGGGAAGGGTCAGGTTCGTTGCGGCTCCGCCGTTGACGGAGAGCCCGACCACCGCATCCAGCGTCCCGTTCTGCGTGTAACCTCCGTCGTTGGCGTAGCCCAATTGCAGCCGGTAGGTGCCGGCGGCGGGGACGTTGGGATGGATGGTCACCGAACTGGTGGAGGAGTCGAGTCCGCCGACGAAGCTTCCGCCGGACGCGTTCGACGAGGCGATGACGTTGCCGCCGGAGACCGTTCCGGACTCCGCCTCCAGCCGCTGCACGAACGTCGCCGCGGGCGGATTCGACGGCTGCGACCAACCGGGGACGGCGGCGGTCGTGGACAGGGAGATGGAGTCGAGTTCGGCGTAACCGCTGCCGCCGGCGAAGTAGGGTGATCCCTTCGCGAGCCGGATCATGTTGTATCCGGCGGTGAGGTGGAGGGTCGGTCCGGAGACCGTCGCGAACTTCCCTTGGGCGCCCCAACCGCCGGTCGCGGGATAGCTGACCGTGCTCCAGGCGCCGCCGTCGTAGGCGACGCCCTGGGTGGAGGTGGCACCCGTGCCGTTGGCGTAGCGGATCGACAGACTGTAGTCGGCCGCGACCGGGACGTTGACCAGGAAGTCGACGAAGCTGTCGTTCCGCATGTCGCCGCTGTTGTCCAGGCCGCCGACGTATCCGCCGTTGGATGCGGCGGAGGAGGAGTAGCGGATGCCGTTGACCACGGAGGCGTTCTCTGCCTCGTACGTCTGCTGGTACGAGGTGACCGGTCCGCTGGTCGGCGTGACGACGATCTCGTACGCCGCGCCCGGGTCCTGCCCGGTGAGCGGGACGCTGATGGCTCCGTTGGTGACCGTAAGGGTCCCCGACCAGATGGTCGTCGGAGCGGACACCGCGTGCAGGCGGCCGGAGTCCGGCGTGGAGAGCACGGTCACCGCGACCGATGAGCCGAAGCCGCTGAGGTTCTTCACCGATACGGAGTTGTCGCCGGTTGCGCCGCCCACGACGGCCGTGAGGATCTTGCGGGTCGTGTCCAGCGACGCGATGCCGTCCTGCAGGCCGTTCTGGGCCACGGACACCATGTTGCCGGTCATGTCGCCGTACCACTTGTAGAGCCAGTAGGTGCCGGTCGGCTGCCCGTTGACGAAGAGGCCGTTCATCGTGCCGGACTCGTACCAGTAGGCGCGTTCGGCATCGCGGACGTCGGTGGCGCGCTCGAAGGTCGCGAGGTAGCGCAGCGATGCCGCGGGCACATCCACTTGGTCGGGCCAGGCGTACTCGTTGATCGACACCGGGCGCGGCGAGATGCCGAGTGAGCTCTCGATCCCGCGGAGGTCGGCCAGTTCGCCGGGAAGGGCGTCCGAATTCCACAGATGCCAGCTGATGACGTCCGGCAGGGTACCCGCGTTCTTGGCGGCGGTGAGGAAGCTGGTCATCCAATCGTGGTTATAGCTGGAGATGCTCGGGCCCACGATCGGAGTGACGGTGTCGTACCTCTTGACCTCGTTATAGATGCGCGACCAGCCGTCGTTGAACGGACCTGCCGCCGAGGTGTTCCAGGTGCCGTCCGGCTCGTTCCACAGCTCCCACCCGTTGATGTTGGTCGTGGAGGTGGCCGAGACGCGCGCCTGGACCATCGTGTCGACCTTCGACAGGTAGTCGCTCCAGCTGACCCACTTGTACGGCCAGTCCGGGTAGATATCCGGCATGCGGACGGTCTCCTGGCCGCCCGCCGAGATCAGCGACGGCGCGACCTTGAGCGCGTCGCCGGATGGAGTGGTCGCCCCGTTCCCCAACTGCTGGACGCCCGGTGCCGGCTGGGTGAACTGGTTGACGTGCAGCGGCAGCAACGACGCGGGATCGGGTGTGCTCGCCGTCGCGAGACCGTACAGGCCGCCTGCGCCGACATGCGTGACGGGACGCACGACCGACGCCGCGTCGATGGTGAGGGTGTTTGCTCCGATGGCCGCGACGGCAGGAAGTGCTGCTCCGGCAGCGACCAGAGAAGCGGCTGCAACTGCAGCGACGGACACGCGCAACAGCGGGGACCGGCGGCGAGATCGCCTGCTCGCGACAGTCGAGTGGGTGAGTGACATGGTCGGATGCTCCTTCGCATCAGAACGGTGACGGACTTCGGCACCGCATTGTCGAACCGGTTCGACAGCCACCCTAGCGCAAACACTTTGCACCGCCAATAGATGTTGTTTCGCGCAACATTTGGGTTGCCGTCCGCCTCATTGCGAGCCTAAACGCGCCGTTATGTCTCCCAGTGTCGAACCGGTTCGAGCGACGAGCTTCGATCACTCCTCGACTAGGGGGCGCTCGATGGCGTCGCCTCTATGCGCGCTCTTGATCGCATCCATCAGGCGCCGTGCGTTCCTTGGTGAGCGCAGCAGGTAGGCGGTTTGGCAGCAGTCGCGCTCGTCTTTCGGCGCGGTGATGGCCATGGTTCCTCCGGGTAGTTCACGATCCCGAACCACTGCAGTGTGCTGATGAGGGTGGGCCCGGTGGGGCTCGAACCCACGACCCGCGGATTAAAAGTCCGATGCTCTGCCAACTGAGCTACAGGCCCTCACCTCCAATCTAGCGTGGATTCACCCGGTCCCGTGGCGGGGGCAGAATAGGGGGATGTCTGACCGCTTCCACAAGCCTGCGCTGTTCACGAGTGGGATGTTCGAGGCCTTCATGGGCGGGGAGGATCCCGCGCAGATCAGCAGGGTCGCGCACGAGACCGCCCGTGCCCTGCTGGCCCGGGTGCGCGAGAATCCGGACCCGGAGGTGGTGGATCGCCTGGTCGCGTTCACCGACCAGCACGGCATCGACGCGCTCGCCGAACTGTGGTCGCGGTCCAACGCCAAGAGCCTGCCGGGTGCGCTGTGGCGCATCTACCTCATCCGGCTTCTCATTCGCCAGGATGCGGAGGGCACCGCGTACCTGTTCCAGCGCGGCACCGAGGTTCTCGGGTCCATCGACGCGGTCGTGGCGGGAGCTCCCAACCCGGCGGGACCAACGGAGATCACCGAGCTCGCCGACCGCATCCTCCGAGGCCTGTTCGAGGGCGACTTCGCTGTGGCGCTCGACCGGGCGGCCGCGTTCTGCCGGGTCGCAGCAGCCGGGGCCGCCTCCGTCGCCGACGACCGTGACGTGCTCGACCCGGAGCGGGCGAGCGAGTTGACGACGCGGGCTCTGCGCTTCACCCGCACCGCGGAGGAGCTGACCGCGTGCGCCCGGCTGTGGCGGTCGGGATCGCTGGACTGACCCGGTCAACCCCTAGCCGCGGCATCCGCGTTCTCCCGCTGCGAACGCCACGCCGAGAAGCGCGGCGAACCGCTCCTGTACACTGGATGTCGCCGGGCCGCAGTAACCCCGGGCTCCAAAACTAGCCGCTTCGAGCGGCCTCGCGCCGAGAGGCGTTCTGCGGCCCGGCACTCTTCTGCCAGGAGAAGCCCGCTCGAGCATCGGCGGGACGACTCCCGGCAGGCCGGATGAGAGCGGAGACGACGTGGACGACGCCCCTGCGGTCGACCTCGACGCCCTTCTCGTCCGCACCGCCGCCGGCGACCAGGAGGCGTTCTCGCGCTTCTACGACCTGACCGCTGCGCGCGTCCTCGGGCTCATACGCCGCCTCCTCATCGACGGCGCGCAGTCGGAGGAGGTCGCCCAGGAGGTCTTCCTCGAGGCGTGGCAATCCGCTCCGCGGTTCGATCCGAATAAAGGTCGAGCGCAGACGTGGATCATGACCATGGCCCACCGGCGCGCTGTCGACCGGATCCGCGCGTCGCAGGCGTCGCGTGACCGGGACACGGTGGTGGGCATCCGCGACCTCCCGACCGCCTACGACCAGGTGGCCGAGACGGTGGAGGTCCGGGTCGAGCACGAAAGGGTGGAGGTGGCCATGGCGAAACTGAGTGAGCCGCAACGGCGGGCCGTCACCCTCGCCTACTACGGGGGACTCAGCCAGTCCGAGGTCGCAGCCGAACTCGGAATCCCGCTCGGCACAGCGAAGACTCGGCTGCGCGATGCGATGATACGGCTGCGAGAAGAACTGGGGGTGACGACATGACCCGCGAGGACGACCGCGACACCGGGCGCCTCGGCTACCGCCTGGGGGCGGACGACGAGCAGGAGGCCCGCGCCTTCGAGGACGTCGCCGCCGAACTGGCGCTCTCGGCCGAGCCCGTCCAGCCCCGCCCCGAGCTCAAGGCGGCGCTGTTCGCGCAGCTGCAGAACACCCCGCAGCTGCCGGCTCAGGATGTCGCCCAGCCGACGGCGCAGCCCGTCGCGGCGGAGGCCGAAGCGCACGATGCCACGCCGACCGTTGACGCAGCCCCGGCATCCCCGGTGGCTCCCGAGACGCCCCCGGGCCGCGCAGAGCGCGCCGCACAGCGCCGCTGGTTCCAGCGCCCCGCGCTCCTCCTCAGCGCCGCGGCCGCCGCGATCGTACTGTTCGTGGGCGGAGCGTTCGTCGGCTCGACCCTCTCCGGCGGCAACTCGTACCAGTCCCAGCAGGCGTCCGCGCTGGCCGAGATCAACGCGGCCCCCGACGTGCAGCGGGCGACCGCGCAGGTCGAGGGCGGGGGAACGGCCACCCTGGTGTGGTCGGGCGAACTGGGGCGTTCCGCGCTCGTCGCCAACGACCTCCCCGCGCTTCCCGGCGACAAGACCTACGAGCTCTGGTACCTCCGCGACGGCAAGGCCATCCCGGCGGGCACGATGAGCTCCTCCGACTCCGGATCGACCTGGCGGGTGCTCACCGGCGACATGGCTGCGGGCGACGCAGTCGGAGTCACCGTGGAGCCGCGCGGGGGATCGGACAAGCCGACGAGCCCGCCGATCGTCGCCATCCCCTCCTGACCGGGTCCTCGCCGCCGGAACGCGAGCACGAACAGAAGAACGCCGCCGATCGCATGATCGGCGGCGTTCTCGCGTTCGGTGCGACCGCGGGGTCGCGCGTGGATCAACCGAAGCGGCCGGAGACGTAGTCCTCGGTGGCCTGCACGGTCGGGTTGGAGAAGATCTGGTTGGTGTCGTTGTACTCGATGAGCTTGCCCGGCTTGCCGGTGCCCGCGATGTTGAAGAACGCGGTGCGGTCCGAGACGCGCGACGCCTGCTGCATGTTGTGGGTCACGATCACGATCGTGTAGTCGTTCTTCAGCTCCTCGATGAGGTCCTCGATCGCGAGCGTCGAGATCGGGTCGAGGGCCGAGCACGGCTCGTCCATCAGCAGGACGTCGGGGGAGACGGCGATCGCGCGGGCGATGCACAGACGCTGCTGCTGGCCGCCGGAGAGTCCGGAGCCGGGGAGGTTGAGGCGGTCCTTGACCTCGTTCCACAGGTTGGCGCCCTGCAGCGAGCTCTCGACCAGGTCGTCGGCCTCGCTCTTCGACATCCGGCGGTTGTTGAGCTTCACGCCGGCGAGCACGTTGTCGCGGATGCTCATGGTCGGGAACGGGTTCGGACGCTGGAACACCATGCCCACCTGGCGGCGCACGAGGACGGGGTCGACGCCCGGGCCGTACAGGTTGTTGCCGTCGATGAGCACCTCACCCTCGACGTACGCGCCGGGGATGACCTCGTGCATGCGGTTGAGGGTACGGAGGAACGTCGACTTGCCGCATCCCGACGGGCCGATGAAGGCCGTCACGGAGCGGGGCTCGATGGTGAGCGAGACGCCCTCGACGGCACGGAACTTGCCGTAGTAGACGTTGAGGTCGTTGACTTCGATGCGCTTGGACAATTGATTCCTTGGCTGTCGGGTGGTGGGGTGCGGGTTCAGCGGCCGTACTTGGGAGCGAAGGCCTTGGCGATGATGCGGCCGGCCAGGTTGAGCAGCATCACGATGATGATCAGCGCGAGGGCGCCTGTCCAGGCGCGGTCGATCTGAGCCTGCGCGTGGAGGCCGGCGGCCTGCGTGTACTGGGTGTACACGAACACCGGGAGGGTCATCATCCGGTCGTTGAAGAGGTCGTAGTTCATGCTCGTCGTGAAGCCGGCGACGATGAGCAGCGGCGCCGTCTCGCCGATGACACGGGCGATGGCGAGCATGACGCCGGTGACGAGGCCGGCGAGCGAGGTGGGCAGCACCACCTTGAGCACGGTCAGCCACTTCGGGACGCCGAGGGCGAGGGATGCCTCACGCAGCTCGTTGGGCACGATCCGCAGGATCTCCTCGCTGGACCGCACGACGACCGGGATCATCAGCACCGACAGGGCGACGGCTCCCATGAAGCCGTTGCGGATGCCGGGGCCGAAGAACAGGGCGAACAGGGCGTAGGCGAACAGGCCCGCGACGATCGAGGGGATGCCGGTCATCACGTCGACGAAAAAGGTGATGCCGCGCGAGAGCATGCCGCGCCCGTACTCCACCAGGTAGATGGAGGTCAGCAGGCCGATGGGCACGGAGATGACCGCCGCCATGAGGGTGATCTCCAGCGTTCCGACGATCGCGTGGAGCGCGCCGCCGCCGTCGCCGATGACGTTGCGCATCGACTCCGAGAAGAAGGCGATGTCGAAGCGGGCGAGGCCCTGCGAGACGACCGTCCAGCCGAGGGAGATCAGCGGGAGGAGGGCGATGATGAACGCGGTAGCGACGAGCGAGGTGACCAACCGGTCCACGGCCTTGCGGGAGCCCTCGACCAGCAGGGATGTGGTGTAGATCGCGACGTCGAACAGCACGGTCCCGAAGAAGATCGCGCCGACGATGTTGAAGTCCTTCGTCGCGCCGCTCGCGGCGAGCATCGCGAAGATCGCGGCGAAGACGACCCACGAGACGACGAGCATCGTCCACGGCGCCCAGCGGGGCAGCTTGCCTGCGGTGTAGGAGTTGGCGAGGGGGCGCGGGGCGGTAGCGGTGGTGGTGGCCATCAGTTCGCTCCAGAGAAGGCCTTGCGGCGGCTGACGATGTAGCGGGCGAGCATGTTGATGAGCAGGGTCACCACGAACAGCACGAGACCTGAGGCGATGAGCGCGTTCACGCCGAGGCCGGTCGCCTCGGGGAACTGCAGCGCGATGTTCGCCGCGATCGTGTTCGGGCTCTGCGCCTGCAGCACCGCGAACTTCACGATCAGGGCCGGCGAGAGCACCATCGCGATGGCCAGCGTCTCGCCGAGGGCGCGGCCGAGGCCGAGCATGATGGCGGAGATGATGCCGCTGCGGGCGAAGGGGAGGACGGCCATCTTGACCATCTCCCAGCGCGTCGCGCCGAGGGCGAGGGCGGCCTCCTCGTGGAGGCGCGGGGTCTGCAGGAAGATCTCGCGGCAGATGGCGGTCATGATCGGGATGACCATGACGGCGAGCACCAGGCCGGCGGTGAGGATGGTGCGGCCGGTGCCGGAGACCGGCGGCGCGAAGAAGGGGATCCAGCCGAGGTTGTCGCCGAGCCAGACGTAGAAGGGCTGGACGAACGAGGAGAGGGTCGCGATGCCCCACAGGCCGAAGACGACGGAGGGGACGGCGGCGAGCAGATCGATGATGTAGCCGAGCACCGATGCGACGCGGCGCGGTGCGTAGTGCGAGATGAACAGCGCGATGCCGATGGACAGCGGGGTCGCGATCAGCAGCGCGATCAGCGCCGCCCAGATGGTGCCGAAGACGAGCGGCCAGACCCACGACCAGAAGTTCGTCGCGTTGTTGGGCAGCTCGCCTGCCTGAGCGAACAGAGCCGGGATGCTCTGCACGACCAGGAAGATCGCAACGGCGGCGAGGGTGGCGAGGATCAGCGATCCAGCCACGATGGTGCTGGTCGAGAAGACCCGGTCGCCGAGGCGGACCTTCGCCTTCGGCCTGATGGCTCCTACGGTTCCGGCGGTCATTCGTTGCTTTCTCTCATCGGGTGCGCCGTGGGGGACGGCTGAGGACGGGAGCACCGCTCGGCCCGGGCTGCGGGGCAGCCCAGGCCGAGCGGCGTGGTGTTACTTGATGCTGGCGACGGCCTTGGAGACCTTGTCGGCCAGGTCGCTCGCGAGCGGGGCCGAGCCGGCCTGCTCCGCAGCGGCCTTCTGGGCGTCGCTCGAGATGATGTAGTCGACGTAGCCCTTCACCAGGTCAGCCTTGGCGGCGTCCTTGTACTCCTGGCACGCGATGATGTAGGAGACCAGGACGAGCGGCCAGGCGCCCTTCTTGGTGTCCTTGCGGTCGATCTGGATGGCCAGGTCGTTGGCCTCGCGGCCGTCGGCGATGGGGGAGGCGGCGACCACGGCGGCAGCACCGTCGGCGCTGATCTTCTCGTAGTTGTCGCCGACCTTCAGCTGGGCGATGCTGAGGCCCGCCGAGCCCGACTCGTCGATGTACGTGATCGAGTTCTTCGCGTTCTTGGTGGCGTCCGCGACACCCGAGGTGCCCTTGGCGGCGTCACCGACCTGGAACGGGAAGGTCTGGGAGGCCGGGGCCGTCCAGACGTCGGGGGCGTTCGCGGCGAGGTACTCGGTGAAGTTCTGGGTGGTGCCCGAGTCGTCGGAGCGGTGAACGACCGTGATCGGGGCCGACGGGAGCGAAGCGCCCGAGTTCTGGTCCTTGATCTTGGCGTCGTCCCACGTGGTGATCTTGCCCGAGAAGATGCCGGCGATGGTCGCAGCGTCGAGCTTGAGGTCCTTCACGCCGTCGACGTTGTACGCGATGGCGATCGGGGAGATGTAGACGGGGAGGTCGATGCCCTTGCTGTTCGCGGCGCAGCCGGCGAACGTGGAGGCGAGCTCCTCGGTCTTCAGCGCGGCGTCGGAGCCGGCGAAGTCGGCAGCACCCGAGATGAAGCTCTTGCGGCCGGCGCCGGAGCCCTGCGGGTCGTAGTTGATGGTGGCCTTCGGGTTGGCCTCCTGGAAGCCGGCGGCCCACACCGTCTGCGCCGCGCCCTGGGCGGACGAGCCGATGCCGTTCAGCGTGCCGGACAGGTTCGAGGCCTTGGCCGTCGTGGTCGACGGCGTGCTGCCCTCGTTCGCCGCGCAGGCGGTGAGAGAGATGGCGGCTGCGGCGAGGAGTGCCACGGGAGCGCCGATGCGCTTGAGATTCACAGTTGTCCCTTCGGGGATCAGTAACAACAGGACGGGGTCGGTGCGACCCGCGTGAGACGCTATTCCCGGTGTCTGTCCAGAGTCCCCCGCAGTGGTAAACGGGAGGTTAACGCCGGGCGTCCTCTTGTCCTCGTGCTCCTGTGAATCCGCGGATCAGCCGGTGATCTGCACCGGCGTCCCGAGGGGGAGGGCGTCGACGGCGGCGATGGCCTCGGCGGACAGTCGCACGCAGCCGTGCGACACGGCGCCGGACGCCGTCGACTGGTAGTGGATGCCGATGAGCCCGCCGTCGGAACCGTCGTAGGGCTCGTCTGCCGCGGTCGCGTGCAGTGAGGTGAGCTGGATGCGGTGCTCCTCCTGACCCTGCGCCGGGTCCAGGTAGCGGGCCTGCAGGTAGCCGGTCCCGGTGGGAGTGGGCGTCGAGTCGGTGCCGACGCCGACCGGGAACTCCTGCAGGGTCCGGCCCGCGCCATCCAGGATGCTGAGCGTCTGCTCCTCCGTCGAGATCACGACGCGCTTGGTGAGGGTGGCGGACACGCGCAGCAGCCGGGTCGGCACCCAGGCGGCACTCTGCGCGGGCGCGGGATCGTCGGCGGTCGCTTTCGACGGGAGTTGCTTGCGTGCCGGGGTGAGGATGAGGGACCAGTCGCCGCGCGTCTTCACACGGACCACCACGGTCGGCTCGCCGAGGAAGTTGTTGGCCGGGATGAGCGCGACCGGCGTACGGAAGTCGGCGCCGTAGGCGGCCGTGTCGAAGGC
This sequence comes from Leifsonia sp. 1010, assembly GCF_031455295.1. Lineage (NCBI taxonomy): Bacteria > Bacillati > Actinomycetota > Actinomycetes > Micrococcales > Microbacteriaceae > Leifsonia > Leifsonia sp. 1010. The sequence goes on along the minus strand of NZ_JAVDSL010000004.1, from coordinate 200,396 downwards.
CAGCCGGAACGCGGTGCGGATCTCGGCCTTCTCCGGCGCGGCGATGAGACCGGGGATGACCGCGTCGAAGGAGGCGGTGGGGAGGGCGCGCAGCTCCGACGGGGAGAGACCGGGCGGCAGCGCGGGCCCGGCCTCGGTGGATGCGGTGGGCCGCGGCGAGGCGCTGTGGGTGGGCTTCGCGTCGCCGGGGGCGCAGGCGGAGAGGGACGCGAGCAGGGCGGCGCTGCAGAGCAGGGCGGGGAGGATGCGGCGGTTCGTCATGGTGTCTCTGTCGTCGGGTCTGGATCGGGTCGGGTCGGGTCGGGTCGGCACGGAGTGTCTGGGATGGGGCACCCGAGAACCGCGAGTGGCGGCGCGGACCGATCGGGTCCGCGCCGCCACGAGTCGTCAGGGCTGGATCAGCCGCTGACGACGGGCAGGCGCGACGGGCCGGAGGCTGCCGCGGTCGCAGCGCCGCCGAGCGACGGCACAGCGGAGCCGCCGGCGCCGACGTCCTCGCCGGTGACCTGGATGGTGACGCTCTGGCTGACGCCCGACTGCTGGCCGGCCACCGTCACGGTGAGCGGACCGGCGGTCGCGACGCCGCCCGCGAGGTAGAAGCCGAAGACGACGGAGCCGTCCGCCTCGACCGTGTACGGGCCGAGGTCGAGGGCGTCACCCGCGTAGTCGACCGTCACGTTCACCTGCTCGCCGGGGGTGTATCCCGAGGCGAGGATGGAGATGCCGCTGTTCGGATCGGTCAGCTGCGCGGTCGTGATGGTCGAGACGCTCGAGACGATGCTCTTCGGCAGCGTCGCGGGGTTCACCGTGAGCGGCACCGTGTTGGAGGTGTCGCCGAGGTTGCTCGTCGCGGTCACCGAGAGGGTGTCGCCCGCGGCCGGGAGGGGCAGCGTGACGATCGGCGTGTAGGTCTCCTGGAAGGAGCCGGAAGCGTCGGCCGTCACATCGTGCAGGTCGATCGCGGTGTGGTCGGCCGTCTCCACGGTGATGGTCACGACCGCGTCTGCGGTGAAACCGGAGCCGGCGACGTTGAGGCCGGCGCCCCAGTCACCCGCGGTGAACGTGGTGTTGGCGAGCGTCAAGGTGCCGGTCGCGGCATTGGCCGGAGCGGCGGCGAAGAATCCGCCGGCGACCACGGCAGCTGCTGCCGTGAGCGCGCCGAAGCGGATGCGCGTTGAGCTGGTCATTCATTTCCTCTGATGGAACGGAGACGTGCCGAATGGCACCCCCCGACACTAACAGGGTGATATCTCAGCTGCAACTATGGAAGATGGGTGTGCGGTGTGCTAACCCTCCACCGGCGCATATGTCTCGATCGAGACGATTCCGGACGCGGGATTCGTCGCCGACAGGTGCACGACCGAGAAGCCGCCGGTGTCGAGATCGGCGGCATCGTCGAGATAGGCGCCCGGCATCGTCCCGGTCGCCAGCGCGATCTCGCGCATGATCTCCGGAAGCACGGGGCCGTGACTGCAGAGCACGGCGGTCTTGCGGGAACGCACGCGCTTGCCGATGACGCCCCGCACATCGCCGCGGCCCTCCTCGTAGGCGTCCTGGCTGATGCCGTGGTCGCGGTGGGGCTTGATGCCGGTCGCGGCCGCGAGCGGGGCGACCGTGGTGACGCAGCGCACGGCGTCGCTGGTGACGATCCGTTTCGGACGCCAGGTCTGCAGGGTCGCCACGTCGGCTGCGGCCTGTTTGACACCGCGTTCCGTGAGCGGCCGCGAGGCGTCGGAGCCGTCCCAGCGTTCGCGCGGTGCCGCCTTGCCGTGCCGCAGCGCGATGAGCGCGAACGTGGACGTGATGCCCTGGTGCACGAGCGCGTCGAACGCGTCGAGGATCTCCACATCGCGCTCGTAGGTGAGGTAGCCGCGCGCCTTCTTGATCGTCACCCACTCGATGGCGGCGATCTCGCTGTTCGGCACGAAGGTCGAGCGCAGGATGGCCTTCTCGGACACTTCAGCCGCCCAGTAGTGCACGATCTTCTCGCGGCCGCTGCTGAGGGGATAGGTCGAGACGCCGAGCGGGACGCCCAGGCCGATCTTCAGCCCGGTCTCCTCCTCGATCTCGCGCACGGCCGTCTGGGGCAGCGTCTCGCCGGGGTCGACTTTGCCCTTGGGGATCGTCACGTCGCCGTACTTGGTGCGGTGCACGACGAGCACGACGATCCGATCGTCCACGACGCGCCAGCAGAGGGCGCCCGCGGCGTAGATGGCCGGGCTCACCGCCTCGTTCCCGTACGGGTGCTGCGCGGGCGATGGCTGTACTGCTGGATGAGCTTGTTCTGCAGGTCGACCAGCGGCTTGCCGTTCTCGTCGAGGTGGTGCCGCGTCCACACGCCGTCCTGGTCGAGCTTCCAGGTGGCGGTGCGCTCGTCGAAGGCGAGGTCGAAGAGGTCGCTCAGCTCGCGCAGGTGCTCGGGGTCGGTGAGGCGCACGAGCGCCTCGACCCGGCGGTCGAGATTGCGGTGCATCATGTCGGCGCTGCCGATGAACACCTGCGGATCGCCGCCGTTGACGAACGAGAAGACGCGGGAGTGCTCGAGGTACCGGCCGAGGACGGAGCGCACGCGGATGTTCTCCGACAGTCCCTCGCGGCCCGGCACGACCCCGCAGATGCCGCGGACCCAGAGATCGACCGGGACCCCGGCCTGACTGGCGCGGTAGAGCGCGTCGATGATGGCCTCGTCGACGATCGAGTTCAGCTTGATCCGGATGCCGGAAGGCCGACCGGCCTCAGCGTTGACGCGCTCCGTCTCGATGCGCTTCAGCAGCCCCTTCCGCAGGTGCAGCGGGGCGACGAGCAGCCGCTTGAACTTCTTCTCGATCGCGTAGCCCGAGAGCTCGTTGAACAGGCGCGTCAGGTCTTTGCCGACCTGGTCGTCGTCGGTGAAGAGCCCCAGGTCTTCGTAGATGCGGGACGTCTTCGGGTTGTAGTTGCCCGTCCCGATGTGGCTGTAGCTCTTGAGCACGCCTTTCTCTTCGCGGATGACGAGGGCGAGCTTGCAGTGCGTCTTGAGGCCGACCAGCCCGTAGACGACGTGGACGCCGGCCTTCTCGAGCTTCCGCGCCCAGGAGATGTTGTTCTGCTCGTCGAAGCGGGCCTTGATCTCGACCAGGGCGAGCACCTGCTTGCCGGCCTCGGCCGCGTCGATGAGGGCCTCGACGATCGGGCTGTCGCCGGAGGTGCGGTACAGCGTCTGCTTGATCGCGAGGACATGCGGGTCGGCGGCCGCCTGCTCCAGGAAGGCCTGGACGCTGGTCGCGAACGACTCGTACGGGTGGTGGACCAGCACATCCTGCCGGGCGATCGCCGCGAAGATGTCGGGCTTGGCGTTCGGCTCGCTCGGCATCAGCTGTGCGGGAGTCGTCGGCACGTGGTTCGGGTAGTGGAGGTCGGGGCGGTCGATCTTGGCGAGGTCGAAGAGGCCTCCGAGGTCGAGAGGAGCCGGGAGGCGGTACACCTCCTGCTCGGTCACATCGAGCTCGCGCACCAGTAGACCGAGAGTGACCGGGTCGACATCGTCGGTCACCTCCAGCCGGATCGGCGGACCGAAGCGTCGACGCAGCAGCTCGCGCTCGAGCGCCTGGATGAGGTTCTCCGTCTCGTCCTCGTCGATCTCGACGTCTTCGTTGCGGGTGACCCGGAAGACATGGTGGTCGAGGATCTCCATGCCGGGGAAGAGGTCGCCGAGGTGGTTGGCGATGAGCTCCTCGAGGGTGATGAAGCGCACCTGGCCGACGGTCTCGCGCTGGTCGATGCGGACGAACCGCGGCAGCATCTGCGGCACCTTCAGGCGGGCGAACTGCTCCTTGCCCGTGCGCGAGTTGCGGACGCGAACGGCGAGGTTGAGCGAGAGCCCCGAGATGTAGGGGAACGGGTGCGCCGGGTCGACGGCGAGCGGCATCAGCACCGGGAAGATCTGCTGCGAGAAGATCTCGCGCAGCTGCACCTTGTCGGCGTCGTCGAGCTGGTCGTAGGTCACGACGGTGATGCCCGCATCGCGCAGGGCGGGGAGGACGAGGTCGTGGTACGCCCGCGCATGGCGCAGCTGCAGCTCGTGCGCCTTCTCGGAGATGTCGGCGAGCACGTCCTGCGGGGCGCGGCCGACGTTCGTCGGCACCGCGAGACCGGTCGCGATGCGGCGCTTCAGCCCCGCGACGCGCACCATGAAGAACTCGTCGAGGTTGCTCGCGAAGATGGCGAGGAAGTTCGCCCGTTCGAGCACCGGCAGCAGCGGATCCTCCGCCAGCTCCAGCACGCGCTGGTTGAAGGCGAGCCAGCTCAGCTCGCGGTCGAGGTAGCGGTCGTCCGGCAGCGTCGGGTCGGGCTCATAGATGAAGGGAGCGAAGTCGTCGTCGAAGTCGCTGCCCAGGCTGCCGCCCAGCCCCGTGTCGAGAAGGCCGTTCTCCAGAGTCGTGCGCTCGTCCATCCCCCCATCATGGCACCGCGGGCAAGCCGTGGTGACGGGCCTGCGTAAACGGTGGATAAACGCTGTCTGTGGAGGAATCCGCTCAGGAACCTCGTGCGCGGACAGCCGGGGTCAGGGGCGGACGGACGTGGGGAGGCGGTCGTTCTCGTCCTCGTACACATTGAACCGGTATCCGACGTTGCGCACGGTGCCGATCAGCGACTCCAGGTCGCCGAGCTTGGCCCGCAGGCGCCGAACGTGGACGTCGACGGTTCGCGTTCCTCCGAAGTAGTCGTATCCCCACACCTCGCTGAGCAGCTGCTCACGTGTGAAGACGCGCGAGGGATGCGTCGCGAAGAAGCGGAGCAGCTCGAACTCCTTGAACGTGAGGTCGAGCTGGCGGCCGTGCGCCTTGGCCGAATAGCTCGCCTCATCGATCGTGATGCCGGAGGCCTGGATCTTCGACTGCGAGTGCTCCTGCGTCTGGCGGCCGATGGCCAGACGGATGCGCGCATCCAGCTCGGCGGGGCCCGCGGAGTCGAGCACGACGTCACTGACGCCCCAGTCGGCGCTGACCGCGGTGAGCCCGCCCTCGGTGAGCACCAGGACGAGCGGGACAGTGACGCCGGTCGTCGTGAGGATCTTGCAGAGCGACTTCGCGCTCGCCAGGTCGCGCCGCGCATCCACGAAGATGAGGTCGCAGCTCGGGGCGTTGACCAGAGAGGCTGGCTCGGCCGGGATCTGACGCACCCGGTGGCTCAGCAGCGCGAGGGACGGCAGCACCTCCGCGCCCGGACCGGCGGCGTCGGAGACCGAGGAGGGAGCCCCTGGGGTGCGGGGCGCGGTGGGGTTCGGCGCAGAGGTCAGGATCAGAAGCTGCGCCACACATTCCTCCTCACCCGCCGGGAAACCGTGCCGCAATGCTACCGGAAACAGCCGCCCGCCCTGTCCGGCAGCCGCCGCGGGCTCACGCCGGGGCACAATGGGAGGGTGAGCGACGACACCCCGGACACCCCTCCGATGCATGTGATGGGCCCGGCCGCCGCGGCCGGCCCGGTGCAGCCGCCGCTGCCGCGGTGGGCCACACTCACCAGCGTCGGCGCGGTATGGGCGGTCTCGTTGCTGCTCGGCATCCTCATCGGCACGGTGGCGCGGCCGGCCGAATACGCCTCCTGGCTGTCCCTCGCGCTGGGCGTCTCGGTGCTCCTGGGATTCGTCGCGCAGCTGGCGACGCAGCAGAAGGATGGGTTCATCGACCGGCTGGCGGTGACCTTCGTCGGCAGCTTCATCATCCTGGGACTGTTCGGGGGCATTCTTGCCCTGGTGTCGGCGGCTGCTGGGTAGACTGGCAGCATGCTGGTCGCTCTCGAACTCTTCTTCATCGGCCTTCTGGGCCTGGCCACCCTCGCCATCCTCGGCGTCTCGGGCCTGGTGGTCTACAACCTCTTCCGCGGTCAGCGCTGAGCCCTGAGGCCGTAGCCATGATCGAGATCCCCACCGATCTCCCCGCCGAGCTCGTCCCTCTCTCCTGGCTGATCGGCGTCTGGGAGGGCACAGGCGTGCTCGACTACGCCATCGACGAGGAGCACACCCAGCTGGAGTTCGGCCAGCGCGTCAGCTTCAGCCACGACGGCCTGGGCTACCTCAACTACTCCGCGACCTCGTGGGTGCTCGACGAGCAGAACACGCCGCTCGCCGCCGAGACCGGCTATTGGCGTCTGCGCCGCAAGCTGGTCGAGGGCGACGCGGGTCCGGCGATGCTTCCCGGTGTCGGCGCCCGACCGTTCAACACGGCGCAGTCCGTCGAGACGCTCCGCAACTCCCACGGCGCCTTCGACATCGACGTCGCGATCATCCATCCGGACGGCGTGAGCGAGATCTACGTCGGCCAGGTGGCCGGTCCGCGCATCGACCTGGCGACCGACGCGGTGCTGCGGACGGCCGGGGCGAAGGAGTACACCGCGGCGACCCGCCTCTACGGTCTGGTGGACAATCACCTGCTCTGGGCGTGGGACATCGCCGCCCTGGGCCAGGAGCTGCGCACGCACGCCTCCGCCCGGCTCGCCAAGGTCGACTGAGAGGCGCCGTCCATGCCCGACCAGCCGGAGCCCGATCAGCGCTCACCGTTCCTCGATCTGCCGGGCGCCGTCGACACCGACGGCACGGGCGTTCCCACTCACTACGGCAGCCCCCTCGCCGAGCAGCGCGCCCTCGCGGAGCGCGGCGCGATCGTCGACCTGTCCGACCGGGCCGTTCTGACCATCCAGGGTCCGGACCGTCTCAGCTGGCTGAACTCGCTCACGAGCCAGGCGCTCACCGGGCTGCGGCCGGGGGAGTCGTCGGAGACCCTGCTGCTGGATGTGACGGGTCGCGTCGAGCACGCCGTCCGGCTGGTCGACGACGGCGAGACCCTGTGGCTGCTGGTGGACCGACCGGAGGCGGAGGGTCTGCTCGGCTGGCTCGACTCCATGCGTTTCATGCTGCGCGTCGAGCTCGCCGACCGCACGGCCGACCTCGCCACGATCGGCACGCTGGGCGACCCGCCACTGCCGCTGGCGGCGCCCAACGCCGTTCCCCTGGTCTGGCACGATCCCTGGCGCGCCGTGACGCCGGGCGGTCACCAGTACGCGCACGGCGAGCATCCCGGAGCGGGATGGTCGTGGAGCGAGCGCCTCGTCCCGCGCGACGCGCTGCCCTCGATCGTCGCCCGCGTCCGCTCGGGCGAGCTGTCGGTCGCCGGAACGCTGGCCGCCGACGCCCTGCGCATCGCGGCCTGGCGGCCGCGCTTCTCGACGGAGGTCGACGAGCGGACCATCCCGCACGAGCTCGACTGGCTGCGCACGGCGGTGCACCTGAGCAAGGGCTGCTACCGCGGGCAGGAGACCGTCGCCAAGGTGCACAACCTGGGCCACCCGCCGCGGCGCCTGGTGATGCTTCATCTGGACGGGTCGGAGGGTGTGCTCCCCGCATCCGGAGCCGTCGTCTCCGCCGCCGACCGCGAGGTGGGTGCCGTGACCTCGTCCGCGGTGCACTACGAGCTGGGGCCGATCGCGCTCGCCGTGGTGAAGCGGTCGACCGACCCCGACGCCACGCTGACTGTCGAGGCGGACGGCGTGCAGGTCGCCGCCGGGCAGGAGATCGTCGTGCCGCCGGAGGCGGGCTCTGCAGCGCAGGTTCCGCGGATCCCGCGTCTGGGTGCCGTCACCCGCACTCCGCGTTCCTGAGCGGCTGACGCGACACCGCTGGGCCGCAGGATCCGACTGCCGCTTGGCCGCCGAGTTAGGTTAAGCTAACCTAACTTTCGTGACTGCGACCGCCGGCCTCCTCGCCTCCGACGTGACCATCGCCTACGACGGCGTCGACGTCGTCCACAGTGCCGACCTCCTTCTCCCGCGCGGCCGCGTGACCGCCCTCATCGGCCCGAACGGCAGCGGCAAGTCGACGCTCCTGCGTGCGATCGCCCGGCTGAAGGATGCGCGCAGCGGCTCGGTGCTGCTGCGCGGCGCGGCGGATGCCGAAGCGACAGACATGGTCGACGCTCTCGCCCTCTCCCGTCCGGAGTTCGCCCGCCGCGTGACCCTGCTCGCCCAGAGCCGTCCGACGCCCGCGGGCCTCAGCGTCCGGGAGGTCGTCGGGTTCGGGCGCCACCCGTACCGCCGTCGCTTCCGCTCGACGGACCCCGAGGGCCGTGCCGCCATCGACCGCGCGCTCGAGCTGACCGGCGTCGCGGCGTTCGCCGACCGGGGTGTCGAATCCCTCTCCGGAGGTCAGTTGCAGCGCGTGTGGCTCGCGTGCTGCCTCGCACAGGAGACGGATGTGCTGCTGCTAGACGAACCGACGACGTACCTCGACCTGCGCTACCAGGTGGAGATCCTCGACCTCGTCCGCGAGCTGGCCGACCTGCACGGCGTCACCGTCGGCCTCGTGCTCCACGACCTGGACCAGGCCGCCGCCGTCTCCGACCGCGTCGTGCTCCTCCGCTCCGGCCGCGTCGTCGCCGCCGGTTCCGCCGCCGAGGTGTACGACCCCGAGCTCCTGACCGACGTCTACGGCATCCGCATCGACGTCGAGACCGATCCGATCTCCGGCGTCCCGCGCACGCGGGCCGTCGGCGCCCACCACCTCCGAACCGAAAGGACCCGATGAACATCCGACGACACCTGCCCGTGGCAGCCCTGGCGGTCGCCGCCGCGATCGCGCTGAGCGGTTGCGGCACGACCGAACCCGCCAGCGGCGAGACGAACGGCGGGGCCGCCCTGACGGTCACCGACGCCCGTGGCGAGAAGGTCCGCCTCGACGGTCCGGCGAAGAAGGTCGTCGGCACCGAGTGGAACGTGGTCGAGATGCTGCTCACCCTGGGCGTCGAACCGGTGGGCGCCGCGGATGTGAAGGGCTACAGCGCCTGGGACACCGCGGAGAAGCTGCCGAAGGGCGTGAAGGACATCGGGACGCGCGGGGAGCCGAGCGTCGACACCGTCGCAGCGCTCAAGCCGGACCTGGTGGTGGCGACGACCGACCTCTCCGACTCCGCCATCGATCAGCTGGAGCGCGTGGCGCCGGTGCTGGTGGTCCGGTCGGCCGACGCCTCCCGCCAGTTGGAGCAGCTGACCGACAACGTGAACCTGATCGCGAAGACGACCGGCACGGAGGGTCGCGCGAAGACCGAGCTGGCGTCGTTCGACACGGCGGTCGCCGACGGCAAGAAGAAGCTCGCCGACGCAGGTCTGTCGGGTGCGAAGGTCGCTTTCGCCGACGGATGGGTGCAGGGCAACAGCGTCTCCGTCCGTCCATACGCGGCCGGGTCGTTGATCTCGGACGTGAACGAGAAGCTCGGCCTCGCCAACCCGTGGACGTTGAAGGGCGACGAGGCGTACGGTCTCGCCGCGACCGATGTGGAAGGTCTGACCTCCCTCGGAGACGTGCAGTTCGCCTACATCGCCAACGATGTCGATGGCAGCGACCCGTTCCAGGGGGCGCTGAAGGACAACGCCGTGTGGACGTCCCTGCCGTTCGTCACGGCGGGCGATGTGCACCGCCTGCCCGACGGCATCTGGATGTTCGGAGGCCCCGCGTCGATGAAGCAGTACGTCGCGGCGCTGGTCGACGCCCTCACGAAGTGACACAGGCCCTCGCCGTCCGCCGGGCGACCGGTGGACGGCTCGCCCTTCTGGCCTGCGCGGCCGCGGTCGCGGTGGTGGCGCTCTCCCTCATCCACCTCTCGCAAGGGACCGCCGTGCTCGGGCCGGACGCCCTCTGGCGTGCTCTGACCGGGGGAGTGGGGGCGGGGGAGTCGGGTGCAGCGCAGGCGGATGCCGTGCTCGCCGCCTCCCGGCTGCCCCGCCTCGCGGCCGGGCTCGTGGTCGGCGCGACCCTGGGTGCGGCGGGGGCGGCCCTGCAGTCCGTCTCCCGGAACCCCCTGGCCGCCCCCGACACGCTCGCGGTGAACGCAGGTGCCTACCTAGCCGTCGTCGCCGTCGCCGCCTTCGGTATCTCCCTTCCGGTGCTGCCGGCCGGAGCGATCGCCTTCTGCGGCGGTCTGATCGCGGCGATCGTCGTGCTGGGGCTGTCGCGCGGCGGAGCCGGCCCGGTCCGGCTGGTTCTGGCGGGTTCCGCGCTGACTCTCGCGCTGAGCGGGGTCAGCGGGATGCTGCTGCTCTTCTACTCGCAGGAGACGACCGGCCTGTTCGCATGGGGCAACGGGTCGCTCGTGCAGACCGGGATGGACGGGGTGCTGCAGCTGCTGCCGCTCGCCGTCGTGGCCTTCGCCGGTCTGCTGGTGCTCTGCCGGCGGCTCGACATCCTCGCGCTCGGTGATGACGGCGCCGTCTCGGTCGGGGTGAACCCGCGCACCACCCGCGCGGTGGTCGTGGTTCTCGCGGTGCTCCTCTCGGCGGTGGCGGTGACCATCGCAGGGCCGATCGCGTTCGTCGGGCTGTGCGCGCCTGCGATCGTGCGGCTGCTGGCGTCGCGGGTGCCCGGGCTGGCTCGTCATCGGGCGTTCCTGCCGGCCTCCGCGGTGGCGGGGATGCTCGTCGTCCTGATCGCCGACGTGCTGCTCCGCGCGGTGTTCGGCGGCCAGGCGGGCGTCGCGGTGCCGACCGGGATCGTGACAACGGTCTTCGGCGCCGGCGTGCTCGTGTTCCTGGCCTACCGGTCGCGCGACACGTCGTCGAACACCGCGACGAACGCCGCCGTGAAGCTCCGCAGCAGGCGCGCCTTCGTGATCACGCTCGTCGTCTGCTGCATTGCTCTCGTCGCCGCAGTGGTCGCCGCTGTCCTCCTGGGGGATGCGCGACTCCTGCTCGGCGACGTCTGGAACGGCATCACCGGCCGGGCCGGACGCGTGGTGTCGTTCGTGCTCGACACGCGCCTTCCGCGGGTCGCCGCAGCACTCCTCGCGGGTGCGGCCCTCGCCCTGGCGGGCACGATCGTGCAGGCGGTGTCAGGCAACCCGCTCGCCGAACCCGCCATCCTCGGCGTCGTCGGGGGAGCGGGCGTCGGAGCGATCGCCGTCATCACGGCCGTCCCGCTGGCGAGCTTCTGGCTGGTCGGCGGAGCAGCGCTCGCCGGTGCGGCGGCCGCCGCCGTGCTGGTGTTCGGCCTCGCCGCACGGCGTGGGCTGGAGCAGAACCGTCTCATCCTGATCGGCGTAGGCGTCTCGTCCGGCGCGACCGCCCTGACCAGCCTGTTGATCGTGCTGACCGATCCGTTCAACGGCGCGAAGGCGCTGGTCTGGCTGTCCGGTTCGACCTACGGGCGAACGTTCCCCCAAGTGCTGCCGGTGCTGGTGGTGCTGCTGGTCGCGGTGCCGCTGCTGGCTGCGGCCACTCGGGAGCTCGACATCGTCGGACTGGACCCGGACACCCCGCGGGTGCTCGGCGTCCGGCTCGGCCGTGCCCGGCTCGGGCTGCTGGCGATTGCCGTCGCCCTCACCGCCGCAGCCGTGGCGGCCGTCGGCGTGATCGCCTTCGTCGGGCTGGTCGCTCCCCATGCTGCCCGGTCGCTGGTCGGACAGCGGCACGCGCGCGTGCTGCCGGTCGCCGCGCTGCTCGGGGCGATCCTCGTCAGCGTCGCCGACACGGTGGGCCGGACGTTGATCGCGCCCGCGCAGATCCCGGTCGGTCTGGTCACCGCCGTGATCGGGGCGCCGTACTTCCTGTGGCTGCTGTGGAGGTCGCGGGCGGAGGCGTGAGGTGGGCTGCGGGGCGCGGCCCGTCGCCTCAAGGGTTCGGTGCCACCGCATCCCACGCCACGGTCAGCTCGCCCAGCCGCCAGCGCGCCCGGCCGGCGGCGACCGGCCAGCCTGCGTCGCGCATCCCCTGGGCGACCGCGATCCAGCGCTGGCTCGGGCCGTAGGCGGCGAGGGGCGAGTGGATGCGCCACAGCCGGTCGAGATCGGCCAGGAAGTCGTGCACGCGCTCGCCCGGAACATTGCGATGGATGAGCGCCTTCGGGAGCCGCTCGGCGACGATCGAGGGGGCGTCCAGACCGCGAAGCCGCAGCGAGACGGTCAGCGTGCGCGGGCCGGCGGTGTCGAGCTCCACCCAGCTGGAGATGCGCCCGATCTCGTCGCAGGTGCCCTCGACCAGGATTCCGCCCGGCTGCAGGCGCGCGCGCATCCGCTCCCAGGCCTCGGCCACATCCGCCTCCCGGTACTGCCGCAGCACGTTGAACGCGCGGATCACCGCGGCTCGCCGGCCGTCGGGCAGCGGCACCTCGAAGCCGCCCAGAGCGAACCGGATGCGCGCATCCGGCGCGAAGCCCGTCCGGCCCTCGCGCACCGCGGCCAGCTGCTCGTTCGCCGTGCGCACCCGGCCCGGTTCGATCTCGAGGCCGACGACCTCCACATCCGGTCGCACCCGGGCCAGCCGCTGATGCAGCTCCAGGGCGGTGACCCCGCTGGCGCCGTAGCCGAGGTCGACCACGACCGGGTCGGAGGTGCGGCGGAGCACCGGCTGCGCGGCGATCCAGCGGTCGACGCGGCGCAGCCGGTTCGTGTTCGTCGTGCCACGGGTGACCGTGCCGACCGCGCCGGAAGCCATGCCTCCATCCTGGCAGCGGGCGGGTTCCCGTCGCGCTCGCCGACATCGGCGACGCGATAGATTGGGGGCATGGCCGCTCCCTACACCCTGATCCTCCTGCGCCACGGCAGCAGCGAGTGGAACGAGAAGAACCTGTTCACCGGCTGGGTCGACGTGCGACTCAGCGAGACCGGCGTCGCCGAGGCGAAGCGGGCGGGCGAACTGCTCCGCGACTCCGGGCTCGAGCCCGATGTGCTCCACACGTCGGTCCTGACGCGCGCGATCCAGACCGCGAACTACGCGCTCGATGTCGCCGACCGGCTGTGGATTCCCGTCGAGCGCTCCTGGCGGCTCAACGAGCGCCACTACGGCGCGCTGCAGGGCCTCGACAAGGCCGAGACGCTCGAGAAGTACGGTCCGGAGCAGTTCCAGCTGTGGCGCCGCTCGTTCGACGTGCCGCCGCCACCCCTCGCCGACGACAGCGAATTCTCGCAGGTCGGCGACCCGCGCTACGCGGGCCTGGGCGACGACCTTCCGCGCACCGAGTGCCTGAAGGACGTCATCGCCCGCATGCTGCCCTACTGGGAGTCGGACATCACGCGCGACCTCGCCGAGGGCAAGACGGTGCTCGTCACCGCGCACGGCAACTCGCTGCGCGCCCTGGTGAAGCACCTCGACGGCATCTCCGACGAGGACATCGCCGGCCTCAATATCCCGACCGGCATCCCGCTCGTCTACAAGCTCGGCGAGGACTTCACGCCGCTCGAGCCGTCGTACTACCTCGACCCGGAGGCAGCGGCCGCCGGTGCCGCCGCGGTCGCCGCGCAGGGCAAGAAGTAGCCACGACCAGCACCTTCGTCGTCGTCGCGTTCCTCCGGGGACGCGGCGACGACGTGTCTCCGGGGTCGTTTCGGGAGACGTTTCCGGCTGGCGACTGGCCGCTGCATGTCACCATCGTGCCGCCGTTCGACACCGAGCTCGACGTGGATGCGGTCGCCGCGCTCATCCCGCGTGTTCCGCCCATCCCGGTCGTCGCTGCAGCCCGCGAGCGGTTCGGCGCGCATCGCACTGTTCCGGTGACGGTGCTGCGCACCTCCGAGCCGCTGCATGCGCTGCACCTCGCGGTGGTGGATGCGCTGGAGGCCGCCGGCACCGTCATCCGCGACCAGCGCCACCTGCGAGACGGCTACCGTCCGCACGTCACCGACCAGACCGCCGGCCGTCTGCACCCCGGCGAGCACGTCCTCCTGACGGAGCTCTCCGTCGTCGCCCGCGCTCCGCACTCCGCCCGGACCGTCGCCGCGCGCATCCCCCTCCGCCCCTCCGCCCCTGACCCCTACCCCCAGACCCAAGCCAACAGCTCCTGAGTTTTTCGCGCGAAACGCCGGAGCGCGAGGCGAAAAACTCAGGAGCTGTTGGCTGGGGAGGGGGGAGTGAGGGGGTTAGGAGGCGAGCTCGGGAGCCCAATCGCCGGTGGCGAGGTACTGCACCTTCTTGGCGATCGAGACCGCGTGGTCCGCGAAGCGCTCGTGGTAGCGGGAGGCGAGGGTCGCGTCGACCGTGTCGACAGCCTGGCCCTTCCACGTCTCGCCGAGCACCTTGTCGAAGACGCTGATGTGCAGCTCGTCGATGTCGTCGTCGTCGTTGCGGATCTCGTCCGCGAGGCGGAGGTCCTGCGAGCGGAGCAGCTCGGCCAGCTTCTGCGCGATCTGCACGTCGAGACGACCCATCTCGGAGAAGGTCGAACGGAGGCTCTTCGGCACGACCTTGTCCGGGAAGCGGTACCGGGCCAGCTGCGCGATGTGCTCGGCCATGTCGCCCATCCGCTCGAGCGACGCGCTGATCCGCAGGGCACTCACGACGATGCGCAGGTCGCGGGCCACGGGCTGCTGCCGGGCGAGGATCTGGATGGACAGCTCGTCGAGCAGCACCGTCAGCTCGTCGATGCGGTGGTCGTTCGCGATGACGTCCTCGGCGAGCGTCACATCCGAGTCGTTGAACGCCTGCGTGGCGTTCTGGATGGAGCGGACGACCAGCTCGGCGATCTCGACGAGGCGGTCCTGAACTTCCGCCAGCTCCTGCTGGAAGACTTCGCGCATGGGGTGTGGTCCTTCCTGGCGTGCGCGGGCACGCGGGATGTCGGGGCCTTCTGACCCCGTATTGCATGTTCGCCGTGGCAGGTTAACAAACGGTGCCCCCCGGCTGAACACTGTCTAACGTACCCGCGAAAACACGCGGCCGGTGGCGGGATGCGTCCATGCGCGTGCATCGTGATCACCTACGCTTGGGGCCATGGACTCCACCTGGTTGGTGCTGCTGTCGCTGGGCCTGGGGCTCGCCGTCGGCGCCGGTTTCGTGTGGATCCTGCACATCGCCGCGCGACGCGGCCATCACGCCGCCGAGGTGGTCAACCCGGCGGTGCCGGACGGCGTCGACCAGGTGCTGGACGCGCTCGAGTCCGCCGGCGTCGTGCTCGACCCGTCCAACAACGTCATCAAGGCGTCGCCCGGCGCCCACGCCATCGGCCTGGTCTGGAACGGCGCCCTCGTGCACCCGCACCTCGTCGACCTGGTGAACCGGGTGCGGCGGAGCGGAGAGTCCCTCACCGAGGAGTGCGAGCTGTCGCGCGGACCGTTCGGCGACGCGGGCATCCATCTGAGCGTGCGGGTCGCGCGGCTGGGCTCGCGCTACATCCTGCTTCTCGCGGAGGACCGCACCGAGTCGTTCCGGCTGGATGCGGTGCGCCGCGATTTCGTCGCGAACATCAGCCACGAGCTCAAGACGCCGATCGGAGCCGTCAGTCTGCTCGCCGAGGCGCTCGACGGCGCCTCCGACGATCCGGAGCAGGTGCGCCGCTTCGCCCTGCGGCTGTCGGAGGAGGCGCAGCGCCTCGCCCGCATCACGCAGGACATCATCGAGCTGAGCCGGCTGCAGGCGACGGATGCGCTGGGCAACGCGACCGAGCTGTCCGCCAGCAAGGTCGTCAAGGCCGCCATCGACCAGAACCGCGTGGCCGCAGAGACCCGCAACATCGAGATCGCCATGCGCGGCGACAAGGACGCCCAGGTCATCGGCAACGAGAACCTGCTGGTCACGGCTGTCCACAACCTGATCTCGAACGCCATCCAGTACTCGCCCGACGACTCCCGCATCGGGATCGGCGTGCGCAACACCGGAGGCGTTGTCGAGATCGCGGTGACCGATCAGGGCGAGGGCATCCCCGAGGAGGACCTCGACCGGGTGTTCGAGCGCTTCTTCCGTGTCGACCAGGCCCGCTCGCGCAACACCGGCGGCACCGGGCTCGGCCTCTCCATCGTCAAGCACGCCGTGCAGAACCACGGCGGCGAGGTGCGCGTCTGGTCGCAGCCCGGCCGCGGTTCCACGTTCACGATCCGGTTGCCCGAGGCATCCAGCGTCCGACCCCCGTTAGGAGACAACCAGTGACATCCATCCTGCTCGTCGAGGATGAGGCCTCGCTCAGCGAGCCGCTCGCGTACCTGCTCAAGCGGGAGGGCTACGAGGTGGAGGTCGCGGAGGACGGCCCGTCCGCGCTGGCCGCCTTCGACCGCGACGGCGCCGACCTCATCCTGCTCGACCTCATGCTCCCGGGCATCCCGGGCACCGAGGTGTGCCGCGAGATCCGCACCCGCTCGAACGTGCCGATCATCATGCTGACCGCCAAGGACTCCGAGGTGGACATCGTGGTGGGGCTCGAGCTCGGCGCCGACGACTACGTCACGAAGCCGTACTCGTCGCGCGAGCTGCTGGCGCGCATCCGTGCCGTGCTCCGCCGCCGCGTCGACGAGGAGGAGCAGCAGGACGACGGCGTGCTCGAGGCCGGAACGGTGCGGATGGATGTGGACCGCCACACGGTCGCCGTCAACGGCGCGGAGATCTCCATGCCGCTGAAGGAATTCGAGCTGCTCGAGCTGCTGCTGCGGAACGCCGGACGCGTGCTGACGCGCGGCCAGCTGATCGACCGGGTGTGGGGCAGCGACTACTTCGGCGACACCAAGACGCTCGACGTGCACATCAAGCGCATCCGCTCGCGCATCGAGGAGAGCCCGTCGGAGCCGCGGATGCTGGTGACCGTGCGCGGGCTGGGCTACCGCTTCAACGCCTGAGGCGTCTCCCGGGCCGCTCGTCCCGAATACGAAGAAGCCGCCCCACGCGATGCGCGGGGCGGCTTCTGCTGTCTGGGGTGCCGGCCGGTAATCAGCCCGCGGCCGGCAGGATGGTCGGCGGCACGAGGCTCGCGTACTCGGGCAGCTGGCCGTCGAGCACCGGGACCTTGAGGTTGACGCCGGTCTGGTCGCCGTACTGGAAGTAGACGGGGAACAGGGCGCCGGGCTTGGTGGTGAACTCCGGGATCAGGACGTTGCCGGTGCCGCCGTTCTCCGGGTCCTGGCCGAGCTGCTTGACCTGGCCGGGCTGGACGGTGACGTACGCCGCGCTGGAGCTCTGGTCTCCGGCGCTGATGGCGACCCGGTGGCTCTTGCTGTCGGTGTTCACGAGGGTCACGACGAGGTTGCCGACCGTTCCGTCTTTCGCGTCGGTGACGATGATCGCGTTGCGGACGTCGATCGAGCCGACATTCCCGCTCACGCCGTCGCTCGCGTCGTAGTGCTTCGTGGTGGCCTGTGGGGCGATGAAACCGCATCCCGCGGTGCCGAACGCGACGGCCAGGGCGAGGGCGACGGACGCCGCGACTCGAGCTTTCACTGAATGACCCTCCCGGTGATTTTCCCCTGCAACTCTATCCCATCCGGAGGGGTCGTCCGGGGCCTCGGGAGGCGTGAGGGCGAACCTTAGCATGTGCCTCATGTGGTATCCTATTCATTGCTGAAGGGACAACAAATCTATGCTTTTCGAGGTTGGCGAGACCGTCGTCTATCCGCACCACGGTGCCGCAACGATCACCGAAGTCAAGAAGAGAATCATCAAGGGTGAAGAGAAGCTGTACCTCAAGCTCAACGTGACGCAGGGCGACCTGACCATCGAGGTCCCCGCCGAGAACGTCGATCTGGTCGGTGTGCGCGACGTCATCGGCCGCGAGGGTCTCGACCGCGTCTTCGAGGTGCTGCGCGCTCCGTTCACCGAGGAGCCGACCAACTGGTCCCGCCGCTACAAGGCCAACCTGGAGAAGCTCGCTTCCGGCGATGTCATCAAGGTCTCCGAGGTCGTCCGTGACCTGTGGCGTCGCGACCAGGACCGCGGTCTCTCCGCCGGTGAGAAGCGCATGCTCGCCAAGGCCCGCCAGATCCTGATCTCCGAGCTCGCGCTCGCAGAGAAGACCGACGACGAGAAGGCCTCCAGCCTGCTCGACGAGGTGCTGGCCTCCTAGGCGCTCCCGACGAATTCGAAGGCCCCGTCGCTCCGTGCGGCGGGGCCTTCGTCGTACGCGGAGCAGGCCGCCGGGTACGCTCGACGCGTGGACAGCATCCCCGGACCGCGCGTCGCGGTCGTCGTCGTGGCAGCAGGATCGGGCACGCGCCTGGGCGCCGAGCTCCCGAAGGCTTTCGTGCCGTTGCACGGCCTGACGCTGCTGGAGCGGTCGCTCCATGCCATTCGGGGCATGCGGCACGCGGTCGACCCGATCGTCGTCGCGCCGTCCGACCGCCTCGACGAGGCCGAAGCGCTGGCGCGACTCGCGATCGGCGGGCCGGTGACCGTCGTGGCCGGCGGGTCGACCCGGCAGTCGTCCGTCGCCGAGGGGCTGGCCGTGGTGGATGCGCGAGCCGACATCGTCCTCGTTCACGACGCCGCCCGGGCACTCGCGCCGACCGAGCTGTTCGACGCGGTGGTGGATGCGGTGGTCGAGCGCGGATACGGCGTGATCCCCGGATTGCCAGTCAGCGACACGGTGAAGCGCATCGGTGGCGACGGGCAGGTGCACGAGACCGTCGACCGGTCCGCGCTGTCGGCGGTGCAGACACCGCAGGGCTTCCCGCGCGAGCAGCTGCTGACGGCGTACGCGCTGGCCGAGAGCGACGAGACGGACGACGCCGGGCTCGTGGCCGCCGCCGGCTTCCGGGTGGATGTGGTGCCCGGCGACGCGCACGCCTTCAAGGTGACGACGCCGTGGGATCTCCGGCGGGCCGAGGAGCTGCTCGCGGGATCCACGACGCCGAGGATCGGCAGCGGGAGCGACACGCACGCCTTCGACGAAGGCGCGGAACTGTGGCTCGCCGGGCTGCACTGGCCGGGGGAGCCGGGGCTCGCCGGGCACAGCGACGGCGACGCCGTGGCGCACGCGATCGTCGACGCGCTGCTGTCCGCGGCCGGGCTGGGCGACATCGGCGGGGTGTTCGGGACGGGCGATCCGCGGTTCTCGGGCGCCCACGGGGAGGTGTTCCTCGCCGAGGCTCGGCGACTCGTGGAGGAGGCGGGGTTCCGGATCGGGAACGTGGCCGTCCAGGTGGTCGGCAACCGGCCGAAGTTCGCGCCGCGCAGGCAGGAGGCGCAGGAGCGCCTCTCGGCGATTCTCGGGGCTCCGGTGTCGGTCGGGGCGACCACGACGGACGGGCTCGGCTTCACCGGACGCGGCGAGGGGATCACTGCACAGGCGACCGCGCTGCTCCTGGGCTGAATCCGTCCACAACCCGGCACAGCGCGAGGTTTTCCCCAACTCGGTCATGGCGGAGCGACGGCCGGGGCGTGGCCCGTAGGCTTATGCCGTGACTCTTCGGCTCTACGACACCAAGGCGGGCGCTCTGCGCGACTTCGTCCCGTTGCGCGACGGCGAGGTCGGAATGTACGTGTGCGGGCCCACCGTGCAGTCGTCGCCGCACATCGGGCACCTGCGCTCGGCCCTCGTCTACGACCAGCTGCGTCGGTGGCTCAGCTACCGCGGGCTCGACGTCACGCTGGTGCGCAACGTCACGGATATCGACGACAAGATCCTGGTCAACGCGGCGGCCGGGCAGGCTGCGGGCGGCAGCGAGGAGTGGTGGGCGCTCGCCTACCGCTTCGAGCTGGAGTTCAGCGACTCCTACCGCGCGATCGGTGTCCAGCCGCCCACGTACGAGCCCCGCGCGACGGCCAGCATCCCGCAGATGCAGGAGATCATCCAGCGCCTCATCGACGCCGGTCACGCCTATCCGGCGGCGGACGGCTCAGGCGACGTGTACTTCGATGTGAAGAGCTGGCCGTCCTACGGCGAGCTCACCCGGCAGAGCATCGACAACATGGAGGCCGCGGCCGACGCCGACCCGCGCGACAAGCGCGACCCCCGCGACTTCGCCCTGTGGAAGGGCCGGAAGGACGACGAGCCCGCCTCGGCGTCGTTCGCGTCGCCGTGGGGTGACGGGCGCCCCGGCTGGCACATCGAGTGCTCGGCGATGTCGCGCCGCTACCTCGGACCGCAGTTCGACATCCACGGCGGCGGGCTCGACCTCCGCTTCCCGCACCATGAGAACGAGCTGGCGCAGTCGACGGCGGCGGGCGATGCCTTCGCGAACTACTGGGTGCACAACGGCCTCGTGAACGTGAACGGGCAGAAGATGAGCAAGTCGCTCGGCAACTCGGTCTACGCGGCCGATCTGCTGGGCGCCGCGCGTCCCCTGGTCGTGCGCTACTACCTCGGATCGGCGCACTACCGGTCGACCATCGACTACCACGACGGCTCCCTGAGCGAGGCCGAGGCCGCGCTCGACCGCATCGCCGGGTTCTTCGAGCGTGTGGAGCGGCGGCTGTCCGGCACCCGGTTCGCCGGGCACGGCGTCGAGGTCGTCCCCGACGCCTTCGCCGAGGCGATGGACGACGACCTCGCGGTGCCGCAGGCGCTCGCCGTGCTGCACGACACCGTGCGTTCAGGCAACGCGGCGCTGGATGCGGAAGACTTGGAGGCAGCGGCCACCGCGCGCGGGCACGTTCTCGCGATGACGGAGGTGCTCGGCATCAACCCGCTCTCGCCGCAGTGGCGGAGCGGTGGCTCGACCGCCGCGGACACCGCGCTCGGCGAGCTCATCGGTCGGCTTCTCGCCGACCGGCAGGCGGCCAGGGCCGCACGCGATTTCGCCGCAGCCGATCGCATCCGCGACGAGCTGGCGGCGGCAGGAATCACCATCGAAGACACCCCGACGGGGTCGCATTGGAGCATCGGATCATGAAGAACTCGGGTGGAAAGCCCCGCGCCGGAGCGGTGCGCAAGAGCAAGAAGGGCGCCCAGGTCGGCACCGGCGGCCATGGCCGCAAGGCGCTGGAGGGCCGCGGGCCGACGCCGAAGGCGGAGGACCGCGACTATCACCCCGCGGGCAAGGCCAAGGCGCTGCGCGAGCGCGCGGCGGCGAAGGCCGCGCGGAGCGGGCGCGACACCGCGCCGCGCGGTGCATCGGGCGCCTCGCGCCGGGCGAAGAGCGGAGACGAGAGCGAGATCGTCACCGGTCGCAACTCGGTGCTCGAGGCTCTGCGGGCCGACATCCCGGCGTCGACCCTCTATGTCGCCGCGCGCGTGGAGTTCGACGACCGCATGAAGGAGATCCTCTCCATCGCGACCGGCCGAGCCATCCCGATCCTCGAGGTCATGCGGCCCGAGCTCGACCGCCTCGCGGGCCGCGATGCGGTGCACCAGGGCGTCGCCCTGAAGGTGCCGCCGTACGAGTACGCGCACCCCGGTGAGCTGCTGGACCGCACCCTGCGCTCGTCGGAGACCCCGCTGTTCGTCGCACTCGACGGCATCACGGACCCGCGCAACCTCGGAGCGATCATCCGCTCGACGGCGGCGTTCGGCGGCCAGGGCGTCATCGTGCCGCAGCGCCGCTCGGTCGGAATGACCGCCGCGGCCTGGAAGACGTCGGCCGGGGCGGCCGCACGCACGCCCGTGGCGATGGCTCCGAACCTGACGCAGACGCTCAAGGAGTTCAAGAAGGCCGGAGTCTTCGTTCTCGGCCTCGACGGCGGCGGCGACGTCAGCCTCCCCGGACTCTCGTTCGCCGATCGGCCCGTGGTGATCGTCGTCGGCAGCGAAGGCAAGGGCCTGTCCCGCCTGGTGACCGAGACGTGCGACGCCGTCGTGTCGATCCCTATCACCGCGGCGACCGAGTCGTTGAACGCCGGCATCGCGGCGAGCGTCACGCTCTACGAGATCGCCAAGCTGCGCGCCGAGGCCCGCGCCGCGAAGTAACACGCGGCGTCAGACCCTCGACGGCGCTGGACTGTCGACGGCGCTGGACTGTCGACGCCGTCGGCCATCCAGGGCGTCAGACCTTCGACCGCCAGTCGTCGTCGTCCTCGTCGTCGTCCACCGCGGCACCGCTGCTCAGCACCGGAAGGCTGATGGTCTCGGTCGGCGGGGCGATGACGGTCGCCTCGTCGCGCCGGTGGCGCAGGATGTCGTTGATGTACGAGGTCAGGGCCTCCGCCAGAGGGACATCGCGTCCCTCCTTCTGCGACATGAACCAGCGGTGCTCCAGCAGCTGGTGGAAGACCTCCGCCGGCTCCAGCTTGCCCTTGAGGTCCGCGGGGATCGAGCGCACGACCGGCTCGAACACGCGCATCAGCCACTCGTGCGCCATGGCCTCCTCGTCCAGCCCCTCCTTGCCCAGGGTCGCCGCGTACGAGTCCAGGTCGTTGAGCAGGCGCCGGGCCTGGTTCTCGCCCGTGTCGAGCCCCGTGAGGCGGAGCAGGCGGCGCTGGTGGTGTCCGGCGTCGACGACCTTCGGCTGGATGCGCACCTTCGTGCCCTCCTCCGACGTCTTGATCGCCAGCTCCTCGATGTCGAAGCCCAGCTCGTTCAGCCGCTCGACGCGCTCGCTGATGCGCCAGCGCTCGGACGACGAGAACGACTCGCTGCCGGTCAGCTCCTTCCAGAGCTTCCGGTAGGCCGCCACGATGCCGTCGGAGAGGCTGATCGGGTCGAGCTCCTCATCCACCCGGCCGCCGGCCTCCAGGTCCATGAGCTCGCCGGCGATATTGACCCGCGCGATCTCCAGGTCGTTCTCGCGCTGCCCGTTCGAGAGGCCGCCCTCGTACAGCTGGCCGGTCTCCGCATCCACCAGGTAGGCGGCGAATGCGCCCGCGTCACGACGGAACAGGGTGTTGGAGAGCGACACATCGCCCCAGAAGAAGCCCACGATGTGCAGGCGCACCAGCAGCACGGCGAGAGCATCGACCAGACGGGTCGCGGTGTCCGGCCGGAGGGTCTGCGAGAACAGCGCCCGATAGGGGAGGGAGAACTTCAGGTGCCGGGTGACGAGGGCCGCATTCAGGGGGGTGCCGTTGTCATCCGTGCGGTTCTTGATCACCGCGACGGGATCGACGCACGGCACGTCGAGACGCTGCAGCGTCCGCAGCATGTCGTACTCGCGCTGCGCCATCTCCGCCGTCGTCTCCTTGATGGCGATGACGTAGCCGGAGAGGTTCGCGAACCGCACCAGGTGGCGGCTGATGCCCTTCGGCAGGAGGGCGATGTGCTCATTCGACCAGTCCTCCAGCGGAAGGTTCCACGGGAGGTCGAGCAGCGCCGGGTCGACGGTCGCTGCGGTGATGTTGACGGATCCGGCCACGGTGGTCCTCCGGTCGGTGGTGGGGCGGTGCTGGCTGGCGCAAAGCACTCTGCCGCAGCCCGATCCGGACTGCGGCAGAGTGAGGAATCGCTTCTTGGACCTTAGTCGACGACAGCTCCGCCGAGGCGCTCGCCCGACTCCGCGTGGAACACGTGGACGTGGCCCGGCTTCGGGGTGATGTAGACCGTGTCGCCCGCGTTCGGGTGGATACGGCCGTCGACGCGGCCGACGATGTCGGTGCGCTTGCCCTCGACCTCGGAGTGACCGTACAGGTAGCCGTCCGCGCCGAGCTCCTCGACGAGGTCGACCGTGACCTTGAGGCCGGTGCCCTCGGTGTTCGAGACGACGACGTCCTCCGGGCGGACACCGATGGTGACAGCCGAACCGGCGCTGGCGATGGTGTCGCGCTCGACCGGCACGACGGCCGAACCGAACTTGACGCCGCCGTCGGTGACGTCGGCCGTGAACAGGTTCATGGCCGGGCTGCCGATGAAGCCGGCGACGAAGACGTTGTTCGGCTGGGCGTACAGGTCGCGCGGGGTGCCGACCTGCTGCAGGACGCCGTCCTTGAGCACCGCGATGCGGTCGCCCATGGTCAGAGCCTCGGTCTGGTCGTGCGTGACGTAGACGGTGGTGACGCCGAGACGACGGGTCAGCGACGCGATCTGCGTACGGGTCTGGACGCGGAGCTTGGCGTCGAGGTTCGACAGCGGCTCGTCCATGAGGAACACCTGGGGCGAACGCACGATCGCGCGGCCCATGGCGACGCGCTGACGCTGACCACCGGAGAGCGCCTTCGGCTTACGGCCGAGGTACGGCTCCAGGTCGAGCAGCTTGGCGGCCTCGAGGACGCGCTGGGCGCGCTCCTCCTTGCCGACACCGGCGATCTTGAGCGCAAAGCCCATGTTCTCGGCGACGGTCATGTGCGGGTACAGCGCGTAGTTCTGGAACACCATCGCGATGTCGCGGTCCTTCGGCGGGACGTCGGTGACGTTGCGCTCGCCGATGAAGATGTTGCCGTCGTTGACCTCTTCGAGGCCCGCGAGCATGCGGAGGGACGTGGACTTGCCGCAACCGGAGGGACCGACGAGCACGAGGAACTCCCCGTCTGCGATCTCCAGGTCCAGTGCGTCCACGGCGGGGCGGGTCGAGCCCGGGTAGAGCCGGGTCGCCTTGTCGTAGGTGACTGTCGCCATTTTCTTCTTTTCTCCTTCACCGGCAGGTACGTGCCGGACGATCCGTTGTGAATGGATGAACGTGGCGTCTACGTCCGATGGGCGCCGATGCCACGTGGCCATAATATGGCATCGGCGGACATGCTCATGACCGGAGCCCCACCCGGACGTGCGGATGCTCGCCGCAGGCGCAGTAACCCGCGCGTTCCGCTGTACCCGCGCGTCCAGCCACCGTCTGGTCGATTCCCAGACAGGGGGTTTACGCTTTCCCGGTTGTGTGCGCCGGAGGTGCGCCACCCGCCGCGTCCCCTGCGCGGCCCGTTCGACCCGAGAGCAGTATCCGGAAGATATGAGCCCTATGACCGATCCCGACGACAGTCGCAACAGCGACGTCCGCGCGGCTGCGCGGGAGAAAGCACGACAGCTCCGCACCACCCAGCAGCGCAGGGATCGACGGAACCGCCTGCTGCTCTCCGGCGGCATCGTCCTCGGAGTCCTCGCCGTCGTGGCCATCGTCGCCGTCGTGATCGTCAGCGCGATCCGCCCGACCGTCCCCGGTCCGAAGAACATGGCCAGCGACGGCGTCGTCGTCGGCTCGGGCCTCAAGGTCAAGACGACGACCGCCCTCGCCGCCGACGCGAAGCCGGTCGCAAGCACGCCGGACCCGGCGGGCAGCACGGTCGACATCCGCATCTACGCCGACTACCTCTGCAAGCTGTGCGGCGACTTCCAGCGCACGAACCTCGAGCAGCTCGAGCCGCTGGTGAAGAACGGCGCGGTGACCGTGGAGATGCACCCGGTCGCGATCTACACCAGCCACTCCGCGGGCACGAAGTACTCGCTGCGCGCGGCCAACGCCGCCGCCTGCGTGGCCAACTACGACCCCAACGCCTTCTGGAAGTTCAACGCCTCGCTGTTCGAGAAGCAGCCGGCCGAGGGCGGCCCCGGTCTCAGCGACGACGTTCTGAAGAAGCGCGTGGACGCGGCGGGCGCGACCCGCACGGGCGAGATCGACTCCTGCATCGACGAGGGACGCTTCAAGTCCTGGGTGACCTCGGCGAGCGATCGGGCTCTCAGCGGCCCCATCCCGAACTCGGACGTCAAGAAGATGACCAATGCGCTCCTGGTGCTCGTGAACGGCAAGCCGTACACCGGGTCGCTGACCAGCGCGGACGACTTCAAGGCCTTCGTGCTGCAGGCGCAGGGCGACGAGTACTCGTCGACCGCGACGCCGACGCCCACCCCGTCTCCCTGATCCGGCGCGTCCGCCCGCTGCCCTAGGATGGGGTCGGCGGGAGACCGCCACCGCCGGCTTAGCTCAGTTGGTAGAGCACTCGCCTTGTAAGCGAGCGGTCGCGGGTTCGAGTCCCGCAGCCGGCTCCGTCGCGTCATATTCCGGGGCCATCGGACGTCTCTTGCAGGTGTGACCGATGACATCCGTACCGAGCTCCCGACCGCCCTCTCCTCCCGCGAGCACTACGTCCTCGGCGTGCCGGAGCGCGCGCAGCGCATGGAGGCCGACACCGTGGCCGCAATCGCGGCGGCCGTGGTCGGCGTCGTGTGCGTGCTGGCGTCCGCGGTCGGTGTGATCGCCCTGTATGTGGCCCCGCTCGGGGCGGGCGCTGTCGTGCTGTCGTCGGTGGTGGTCGGAGCTGTCGCGACGGCCCTCCTCGCGGGCGGCGCCTACGCCTGGTTCGCCGATCGGCGCGGCCGCGGCGTCTGAGTCGTCCGCGGGGATTTGGGCCGTTCGCGGGGCGCGGGCCGGGTGCCGCGCGCCCGGCGGGTGCGTTCAGTCGGCGCGCGCGGCGCCCGTCGCAGCGAGCAGGAGCCGATCGAGCGCGTCCGTCGGCGTGGTGGCGTAGCGGATGGCCACATCCCACACCCGCTCGTAGGCGGCCTCGCTGACGGCGAGCGACCGCGGGTCGCTGCGCTCCCACGACGGCTCACGAACCGGGAGGCGGAGCAGCCGCTCCCGGAGCAGGAACGCGATGTTGTCGGCGGGCGCGATGCCGCGCTGGCCGTCGCGGATGGACATGACGAGGTCGCCGATGGTCGTCGCGTGCCGCACCTGGGCGATGGTCATGCCTGCGAACCGGGCGAACTCATCCACCGTCAGCAGGTCGGGGAGCTTCGCCGCGTACTCCTGCGCGATGGCGCCGCGGAGCTGCATCCACGCGGCCTTCCGCTGCTCGACGCTGCCGGAGGCGCGCTCCGTCGTTGTGATCTCGGCCATTCTGTTTCCCCCGATCCTTGGGCGTATCGACGATGCCGTCCTACCCATAAGGGACGAGGTGTGCCGCGTCCGCATGACGCGGCGCACAGGACCCGCTCAGGTGCGGGGGCCGCGGGACACCTGGACGCGCCGCGGAGTCCGGGCATGAATGGAGTCATGTCTCCGACCAGCGTGCCCTCCCTGTTGTTCCTCCACGGGCGCTACGGCGTGCGCGACGACCTCGCCTGGATCGCCGAGCGCGCCCCTGCACCGTGGCGTCCCGTCCTGCTGCAGGGGCCCGTCTCTTTGGGGGACCGGTTCGAGTGGTTCTCGGTGGCCGACTGGGAGGGGGTGGGCGCGCTGTCGAGCAATGCCGCGCCTGCGGCCGACCGTCTTCTCGCGTGGATCGACGAGAACTGCGGCGACGCGCCGGTCGCCGCTGTCGGGTGGTCGCAGGGCGGCGCGACCGCTCTGCAGGTCATGCGGCGGTCGCCCGGCCGGCTCCGGTTCGTCGTCACGCTCGGCGGATTCACCACGATCGATGCGGAACGCGGGGATGCGGTGCTCGCCGGGCGTCGGCCGCCGGTGTTCTGGGGGCACGGCGCCGACGACGACGTCATCACGCCGAACGACATCGAGCGGATGCGCGAGTTCCTCCCCGGCCATTCGACCCTCGAGGAGCGGGTGTACCCGGGTGTCGGGCACGACATCTCCACGGAGATGGCGGACGACGCCCTGCGGTTCATCACCGAGCAGTCGGCCGAGCTGTAGCGGGGCGGCCGGCCCGTCGCTTCAGGCCGTCTCGCCCGCGTCGGTGCGCCGCCGCAGCTCCTCTTCCAGCCGCCGGATGCGCTGATCGCGTTCGGCTTCCGCGATCTCCCGCTCGAGCGCCGCGAGCTGCGCCTCCGTGCTGTTCGGTGCGAGGTCTCGCGCCGGGGCGGCCGCGGTCGGCTCGGCATGGACCGCCGGCATCCGGAGTGTCCGTCGACGGCCGGCCGACCCGTCGTACTCGCGGCCGACCGCGAACCACAGGATGCTGCCGATCAGCGGCAGCAGGATCACGACGAACACCCACGCCAGCTTCGGCAGGTGCCGCACCTGGTCGCTCGGCCGCAGGATGATATCCACCAGGGCGAACACGAACAGCGTCATGACGAGCAGCGGGACGACGAGCATGCCGCCGAGTCTAGAGGGAACGCTCAGCCGAAAGTCAGGACCTGCTCGCCCCACCCCGCACGCAGCCGGGCGTCGAGGTCGGGCACCACCCGGTCGCTCGCGCCGATGACGAGCGTCGCGCGGCGCTGCGGTTCGTACGCCGGCCAACCCGTGCCGGGCACGCCCGTGCGGGCGAAGTCCGTCCAGCGCCGACGCATCCGCTCGGAGACCGCTTCGGCGGTCCGTCGGCCACCGAGCAGGAACGACGGGTCGCGGGGGAGGGCGTCGAATTCGCCCCAG
The DNA here is from genome assembly GCF_031455295.1 of Leifsonia sp. 1010. NCBI lineage: Bacteria > Bacillati > Actinomycetota > Actinomycetes > Micrococcales > Microbacteriaceae > Leifsonia > Leifsonia sp. 1010. The sequence goes on along the minus strand of NZ_JAVDSL010000004.1, from coordinate 172,617 downwards.
ACGTACGGCAGGTCCGTCGCGTGGGACGCGCCGACGCCGGTGAGTCGGAGCAGGGGAGGGGCGAAGTCGAACCGGTAGAGGTGGGTGGGGGCGACGGCGCTGTGCCCGGCGGCGACCCAGAGCGCCGGCATCCGGAACGCGATGTCGGTGGCGACGCGGACGCCGCGTGCGGGACGCCGGCGGCCGTACAGCGAGAGCACCCGCTCGCGCTCGGGGAGGGATGCGCCGCCGCGCTCCTGCTCGGAGCGCATGGCGTCGAACATCCGGCGCAGCGCGGTCCGCCGGATCGGGAGCAGAGGCGACCGCATCAGGCGGAACAGTGTCGCCTCATCGTGTGTGCTCCCGATGAGGAGCGGAACGGGCATCCCGCGTCCGTCGCTGAGCACACGGATCGGGGCCTCGGGCAGGATGTCGTCGCCCACGATCGGGGCGAAGGCGAGCATCCCGGGGTGCTCCCGCGGGATCTCCGTGTAGACCGCCGCACCCGCATCCACGATCGTCTCGACGGGGACGCCGCGGAGCGCGCCGGGCGTCTGCGCGCCGGGGCCGAGCCGCTCGACGAACGCCCGGGCAACCGTCGCCGCGCGCTCCGGCCCGTACATCGACCCGGCGGGCGGGCTCTGCGCGATGGCGCGATGGAACAGTCCCGCCGCCGCGGGGGAGGCGAGCAGGGCGGTGACCAGCCCGGCGCCGGCGCTCTGGCCGAACACGGTCACCGAGTCCGGGTCGCCGCCGAACGCGTGGATGTTGTCGCGCACCCAGCGGAGCGCGAGGAGCACATCCCGCAACGCGACATTCGTCTCCGCGTTGTCGACCCCGACGCTCCGGACGTCGAGGAAGCCGAGCGCGCCTAGCCGGTGGTTCAGGGTGACGAGGACGACATCCCCGTCCGCCGCGAACCGGTCGCCGCGGTAGATGAGCTGACTGGATGCGCCCAGCGCGTACGCCCCGCCCTGCAGCCACACCATCACCGGGCGCAGGCCGCCGAACGGTGGCACGTGAGACGGGCGGATGACGTTCAGGAACAGGCAGTCCTCGTCCATCCGCGTCTCGCCGGGCGGCCCGAGCGGCACGGTGGGATTCGGGCGCTGCGGCGCCGCCGGCCCGAAGGCCACCGCATCCACGACGCCGCTCCACGGGGCAGCGGGGACGGGCGCGCGCCAGCGGAGCCGGCCGGTCGGCGGCTCGCCGTACCGGATGCCGCGCCACACGGACACGCGGCCGTCATCGCGTCCGCGGACAGCGCCCGCGGACGTGACGACGACCGGCCGACCGTTCACGCCGGAGCGGTCTCGTCCCACTGCATGAACGGGCGCAGTTCGAGCTGGCCGTTGCGTGCCATCGGGTGCCGCGAGGCGATCTCGATGGCCTCATCCAGGTCCTCGACCTCGAGGATGTCGAAGCCGCAGATCCACTCCTTGGTCTCGGCGAAGGGTCCGTCGGTGACGTAGCGTTTCCCGTCGCGCACGCGGACGACGCGCGATTCGGTCGGCGCCTGCAGCACTTCGCCGATGACGCGCTTGCCGCTGGCATCCAGCTCGTTCACCCAGATGTCGACATCGGACTCGTCCGACACGGTGTCCCGCTGGGAGTCGGTGACCACGAACATCATGTACTTCATCGTTCTTCCTCTCGATCGCGAACGCTTTCATACGGACGTCGAACGAGACGGCCCCTGCTCGACATTCTGGCCCGGGACGTCGAGATCGCGAAGGGATCGGGGCGGGGCGGACTCAGCAGATCGCCAGGGGGCGCGGGAGGAAGTTAGTGTAGCCTTACCTTAGTCCCGCCCCCTGCTTCGGAAGGCCGCCGTGACCATCCTCGCCCCCACCCGCACTGAGCGCCCCCGGCCCGCGTACCGGCCGTACCGCGCGGCCGTCGAGCGGATCCAGCGGCTGAGCCCGCACTTCACCCGCGTCACCTTCCGGTGCGACGACTTCACGCACTTCGGGACCGAGTGCCTGGATCAGCGGATCAAACTCCTCTTCCCGCTCGCGGACGGCTCGTACTCCGACCTCGGCATCGATGACGAGGAGGCCCACTTCGCGGGCGACTGGTTCGAGCGGTGGCGCGCCCTCCCCGACCACCTCCGCAACCCCTTCCGCACCTACACCGTGCGGGCGATCGATACCGACGGCTGCCGGCTCGACGTCGACTTCGTCGTGCACGCGGACGGCGGTCCCGCCTCCCGCTGGCTGCTCGGCGCGGCTCCCGGCGACGAGATCGTCGTGATCGGACCGGATGCGCGCAGCGAGCACCGCGGCGTCGGCATCGACTGGCGCCCCGGCGAGGCGCGCGAACTGCTGCTCGTCGGCGACGAGACCGCGACGCCGGCCATCGCATCCATTCTCGAAGCGCTGCCCGGTGGGTGCCGCGCGCGGGCGTTCATCGAGGTGCCGTCGGCGGACGACGCTCTCGAGCTCCGGCTGCCCGCGCATGCCTCCGTCACCTGGCTGCCGCGGGGCGAGGCGGTGACGGGCACCGAGCTCCTGCCGGCCGTGCAGCGGTGGCTCGCCGAGAACCCGCACGTCGTCGCTGCGGCGTCGGCGACCGCGTCGCAGAGTCTCGACGAGGTGGATGTGGACCGCGACATCCTCTGGGAGACTCCGGAGGACACGCATCCCGGCTTCTACGCCTGGATCGCGGGGGAGTCGGCGGCCGTCAAGACGCTCCGCCGCCTGCTCGTCCGCGACCACGGCATCGACCGCTCGCGCGTCGCCTTCATGGGCTACTGGCGCCTCGGCCGCTCCGAGAACTGACCCTCGCGCCCGCTCAAGCGGCTCGGGCTACTTGTCCTCGCGCTCGACGCCGCGGAAGACGTCGGGGTAGTCGTCGAGCCACGACCAGTGGCTGGCCGGCCAGCTGATCACGAACGCCTTGCCGACGACGTCTGAGAGCGGCACGAAGCCCTCGCCCGGATCGTCCATGTGGTAGCGCGAATCGGCCGAGTTGTAGCGGTTGTCGCCCATCACCCAGACCGAGCCCTCTGGCACCGTCACGTCGAACGACTTCTCGGACACCGCCTGGACTCCGGCGGGAAGCAGCACGTACGGCTCCTTGAGGGGAACGCCGTTGACGCTCATCTGCCCCAGAGCGTTGCAGCAGGTAATGTGGTCGCCCGGAAGGCCGATGAGGCGCTTGACGAGGTGCTGGTCGGAGTCCGACGCGCCCAGGCCCACGAAGTCGAGCACGGCGCCGACGCCCTGCTGGAACGCGTTGCCGGTCTCCGGCGGGGCCGGCGGGAGCCATCCACCCGGATCCTTGAACACGACGACATCGCCGCGCTGCAGGCCGAACACCTTCGGCTGGAGCTCGTTGACGATGATGCGGTCGTTGATCTGGAGGGTGTTTTCCATCGACCCGGAGGGGATGTAGAAGGAGCGCGCGACGAAGGTCTTGATCAGGAACGACACCAGCACCGCCACCACGAAGATGATCACCACATCGCGCAGCAACGTCTTCCAGCTGGACGTGCGCCGGGCGGATCGTCGCGGGCGCGCGGTGGCAGTACTGTCGGTCACAATCTCTCACCGTAACGTGCGGATGCTGTGAGCCGCATCCGACCTCGAACGGGTGTCTTGTTCCCCACCCCGAGCGGTGAGAGCATCTCACTACAGGCCGAACGGCGTATGCCGCCGGCCCGTTCTGATCATGCACGCATCGCTCGGACGACACAGGAGGGCGACGCGACCCGCGGGGCCGCGCCTGACTCCCGCGTGGGCGGCGCTGGTGCTGGTCGCCGGGAGTCTGCTGGGCGTCTCATCGCCCGCCATGGCTGACGAGTGCACCACCGAGTGCGCGCCCGCGGCGACGGACGGATCGGGTGCCCCCGGAGTGGATGCGACCGGCGGCGGCGCGCCTGCGACACCGGATCCGACGCCGTCGGGCGAGCCCGATCCGACGCCGGATCCCACTCCAGACCCGACGCCGACGCCGACGCCGGACCCGACACCCACCCCGGACCCGACGCCCACACCGACCCCCACCCCGTCAGCGCCTCCGTCCTCTCCGCCGGCGTCCACACCGCCGGCCGCGAACCCGCCCGCGGCCCCGGACCCGGCTCCGTCGGATGAGATCACTCTCAGTGTTCCCGACCTCCCGCAGTTCCCGACGGTCGACCCCGCCGACCTCGAGCGGGCCGTGCAACTGGCCAGCGACCTCGCCTCGGCGCAGGCGCAGCTGGCCGACGCGATGAGCGAATCGGAGACCGCCCAGCGCGAGCACGACCAGGCGCAGGCCGCGGCCGACGCCGTGCAGAAGCAGGCGGACGCCGCAGCCGAGCAGGCGCGCAAGAGCGCCGCGTTCGCGACCGCGCTGATCCGTTCGTCCGGCACGCACTTCCTGACCCAGGATCCGCTCAGCGCGGCCCTGCAGGGCTCCGGTGACCTGCTGACCAAGCTGGGCGCCGCCGACCGGCTCGCCGCCCTCTCGAAGGATCGCGACGCCGCCATCCGCGAGGCCTCCGCAGAGAAGAAGCTCGCGCAGAGCTGGGCCGAGAAGGCCCAGAGTGCGGCCCAGGCGGTCGCAGCGGTGGATGTGGACAGCAGCCAGCAGGCCGTGGCCGACGCGCAGGCCCAGGTCAATGCGGCCTCCGCAGCGCTCGCCGCCGCGCCGACGGTGATCGAGGCCGGCTCCGGCTGGCAGGTGCTCACCTCCGACCCGACCCTCGTCGCGAGCGGGTGGGCGCTCCCGGTGCAGGGCTCGCTCACCGACGTGTTCGGCCCGCGGCCGTCGCGTCCGCTCGGCACCGACCCGTTCCATCCCGGTGACGACCTCGGCGCCGCCTGCGGGACGACCATCTACGCGGCAGCGGCGGGCACGGTCGTCCGGGCAGGGCCCTACAGCGGGTACGGCAACTTCATCCTCATCGACCATGGCGGGGGCGTGCAGACCGCATACGGCCACATCCGCGACGGGGGCATCGGGGTGACGGCCGGACAGCAGGTCGCCGCGGGCCAGCCGATCGCGCAGGTGGGGTCGACGGGGCTGTCGACCGGCTGCCACCTGCACTTCGAGGTGCGGGTCAACGGCCTGCAGATCGACCCGCAGCCGTTCCTGGCCGCACGAGGTGTCGTGCTCGGCCGGCACTGATCCTCAGGATTCGCTGGACCCGGCGCGCAAACGGCGCAGCGGGCGTACGGTTCAGGCATGACCGAACTCACCGAGCTGGTCGGGACGTGGATGCGACGTCAGCGCTGGTACTCGACGAAGAACGTCGAGCCGCGCCTGCGGCTTCTCGCGTCGTTCGACGCCGAACCCGCGGACGCCGACGCCCGCGTCGTCACCTACTTCTTCTGCGACGAGGCGCCCCGCACGCCGCGCGTCTATCAGGTGCCCGTGGTCGCGCGCGCGAGCCGCGACGGCGACGAGTCCGCGCTGATCGGCGAGGCCGGGGGACGGTACCTCTACGACGGTCCGACGGAGGAGGCGTACGTCGCGTCCCTCGTGCAGCTGATGACCGGCCAGGAGCGCTCAGAGGGTCGGGACGCGCACGCGCATGGCCACACGCTCGGCGAACGGATCGCGGTGCGCTCGTCACGACGACTGACAGGCGAGCAGTCGAACACGTCCATCGTCGGCGAGCTCGACGACGGCCGTCTCGCCCTCATCAAGGTGTTCCGCGTGGTGCAGGACGGCGAGAACCCCGACGTCTCGACGCTCGCCGCGCTCACAGCGGGCGGCTCGAGGCGGACGCCGGCTCTGCTCGGCTGGCTCACCGGCAGCTGGCCGACCCCGTCGGGCGGGACCGCATCCGGCGAGCTCGCCCTCATGCAGGACTTCGTGCCGGGCGCGGAGGACGGATGGGAGCTGGCGGTCAGCGCCGCCGAGCGCGGCGAGGACTTCACCGACCGCGCCTACCAGCTCGGCGCGGGCACAGCCGAGCTGCATCGCCTGATGGCCCGCTCGCTGCCCACGAAGCCGGCGACGAAAGAGGATGTCGCGCTCGCCCTCGACGGGATGTTCCGACGTCTCACGGTCACGACCACCGAGGTGCCCGAGGTCGACGAGCTCCGCGCGGGGATCGCCGCCGTGTACGAGGACGCGGCCGCTGCGCCGCTCCCGCTGCTGCAGCGCATCCACGGCGACCTCCACCTGGGCCAGGTGCTCTACGCGCCGGACCGCGGCTGGCAGTTCATCGACTTCGAGGGCGAGCCGCTGCGCCCGCTCGCCGAGCGCGCCCTGCCGGATGCGACCATGCGCGATGTCGCCGGGATGCTGCGCTCGTTCGACTACGTCGCCGGCTCTCTCGCACGGAGGGAGACGCCGGTGGATGCGACGGCCTGGGCCGCGAACGCCCGCCAGGCGTACCTCGACGGGTACGCGTCGGTCGCCGGCTCCGAGGTCGAGGACTTCCGCCTGCTCCTCGACGCGTTCGAGCTCGACAAAGCGGTGTACGAGATCGCGTACGAGGCGCGGCACCGGCCGGCGTGGATCCCGATCCCGCTGTCGGCGGTGCAGCGGCTGCTGGCGACCCGCGTCAGCTGACGCCGCTGTTGTCGCCGCGCAGCGACGCGATCATGCTCCGCAGGATGCGGCGGGCCACCGCCTGCTCCGTCTCCGTGAGTCCTGAGAGCATCCGGACCTCCACGGATCGCACGGCCGCGCTCGCCTGCTCGAGACGCCGACGGCCGCGAGCGGTGAGCCGGGTGGGGAGAACCTTCCCGACGGGTGCCTCCGACGGGCGCGTCACGTCCCCCTCCCGCTCCAGCGCCTGAAGGAGCACGTTCATCGACTGGCGGGTGACGAACGTCCCGCGTGCGAGTTCCGAGTTCGAGAGGCCGGGCCGCTGCGACAGCAGCTCCAGACACGAGTAGTGCGTGATGGTCATGCCGAGGGGGCGGAGGACATCCTCCATGGCCGCGCGCAGCGTGCTCGACGCCTCTTTGAGCAGGTAGCCCAGCGACGTCTCGAGGTCCACGCCGACTCCGTCTTGACTCATGTCAGTATTCTGACATAGATTGGGCCGTGTCAGATAACTGACACAAAACGAAGGAGCACTCCATGCCCGCCACCGGACCCGACTTCCTCTCCCTGCAGGTGCGTGATCTCGACGCCTCCCAGGCCTTCTACGAGCAGTACCTCGGGCTCGTCCGCTCGCCGGCAGGGCCTCCGCACGCCGTGGTCTTCGACACGAAGCCGATCGCGTTCGCGCTCCGCGACCTGGTGCCCGGCACCGACCTCGACGCAGCAGCGCAGCCCGGGATCGGCGCAGCGATCTGGCTGCACGCGACCGACGTTCAGGACATCCACGACGCGCTCGTCGCCGACGGGCACACGATCGTCGCCGCGCCTATCGATGGCCCGTTCGGCCGCACGTTCACGTTCGCCGACCCCGACGGCTACCACATCACGTTGCACGACCGCGTCTGACGACCCTGCGATAGCGGCCGTGGCCGCGACAGCGGAACCGGAAACGGCTCAGTGGCCGGTGAAGCCCGGCTTCCGCTTCTCCTGGAAGGCGCGGAACCCCTCGCGGTAGTCGTCGGTGTCGCGCAGGGCCGTCTGTGCGGCGTTCTCTGCGTCGACCGAGCCCCAGAAGTCCAGAGAGCCGTCGCGCAGACCCGAGACGATCCGCTTGCTCGCGAGGAAGGCCTGGGTGGCGCCGGATGCGGCTGCCGCGGCCGCCGCATCCACCTCTTCGCGCAGGGCATCGACGGGAAGCACGCGTGAGAACAGGCCGCCCGCGACCGCTTCGGCGCCGGAGATGAGCCGCCCGGAGTAGATGAGGTCGAGCGCCCGGTGCGGACCGAGTCGCGAGACCAGCAGCCAGTGGCCGCCGGAGTCGAGGGCGGCCCCCAGGGCGGCGAAGGGCGAGCCGACCTTCGCGTCCTCTGCGACGTAGACGACATCCGTGGCGATCAGGAGTCCGAGCCCGACACCCAGGCACGCGCCCTGGGCGGCGGCGAAGGTCGGCGCGGGGAAGTCCGCGATGCGCCGGAGCAGCGGCGTCACCAGGCCGTCGAGGTAGCCGCTCACGTCGTCCGTCGCAGGGTCGACGCCCGCGATGTCGCGTCCGGCGCAGAACGCGCGGCCCTCCCCGCGCAGCACCAGCGCCCGGACCCCGGCGGCTTCCGCGTCGGCGTAGGCGGCATCCAGCGCCCGAAGGTCGTCGGGGCCGAGCGCGTTGAGCCGCTCCGGCGCGTCCAGCGTGACGCGGGCGATCCCGTCGGCGATGTCCAGGTCGATCACGGGGCCTCCGCTGTTCAGACGTCGTAGTCGACCACGACGCGGTCGGTGAGGGGATGGGACTGACAGGTCAGCACGTAACCGCGTTCGAGCTCTTCGGGCTCGAGCGCGTAGTTCTCCGTCATCCGGACGTCGCCGCTGACCAGACGCGCACGGCAGGTCCCGCAGACGCCGCCGGTGCACGCGAAGGGCACGTCGGGGCGCACCCGCAGGGCGGCGTTCAGCACCGACTCGTTCGCATCCACCGGTGTTGTGACCGTCGAGCTGAGCCCGTCGAGCGTGAACTCGATCTCGGCCGTGCGCTCGCCGTCGTGCACCACCACCGGACGGCCTTCGTCGCCGCGCGGCTCGACCGGGTCGCCCGTCGTGAACAGCTCGAAGTGGATGCGCTCCCGCTCCACCCCGTACGTCTCGAGCACGTCCCGGCACAGCTGGACGAGCTCGAACGGTCCGCAGAGGAACCACTCGTCGACGGTCGCCGGCGGGATGAGCGTGTCGAGCATCCTGCGCAGCCGGTCCTCGTCGATGCGGCCGGAGAGCAGAGGTGCCGACCGCTGCTCGCGGGAGAGGACGTGGTGCAGCGCGAGCCGCGACGGGTAGCGGTCCTTCAGGTCGGCGAGCTCCTCGAGGAACATCACGTCGATGGCCGTGCGGTTCGTGTAGACGAGCGTGAACTGCGCGGTCGGGGAGCCGTCGAGGATGCTGCTCGCGAGCGCCATCAGCGGCGTGATGCCCGACCCCGCGGCGATACCGACGACGTGCCGGCCGTCGACGCGGGACGGGTCTACGGTGAACGTGCCCTGCGGGCTCATCACGTCGATTCGGTCGCCCGGTCGCAGTTCGCTCGTCGCCCAGGTCGAGAACGCGCCGCCCAGGTCGCGCTTGATCGCGACGCTGATGCGGCCGGCGTGTTCGGCGGTCGGCGGCAGGGGCGGGCGGCAGAGCGAGTAGCTGCGCCGCAGCTCCCGGCCGTCGACGTGGGCGCGGAGGGCGACGTGCTGCCCGGGCAGGTAGTCGTACTCGCCGCGGAGCTCCTCGGGCACCGCGAAGGTGACCTCGACGCTCGCCGCCGTCAGCGGCCGCACCTCGGCGACCGCGAGCGTGTGGAATCGTGCCCGCGCCATCAGGCCGTCCTCACAGCGCCTTGAAGTGGTCGAACGGCTCGCCGCACGACCGGCAGACGAACAGCGCCTTGCAGGACGTCGAGCCGAAGTGCGCCACCTCGCGCGTATCGAGCGAGTCGCAGTGCGGGCACTTGACCGACATGCTCAGACGGACCGGGCCCGCGGCCGACGGGGGAGCGATGCCGTACTCCTTCAGCGCGCTGCGGCCCTTCGCGCTGATCCAGTCGGTCGTCCACGCGGGCGACAGCACGAGGCGGACGCGCACGTCGCCGAACCCCTCCGCGGCCAGAGCGCGCACGACATCCTCGCGGATCGCATCCATCGCCGGGCATCCCGAGTACGTCGGCGTGATGACGACCTCGACGCCGTCGTCGGAGACGGTCACCTCGCGCAGCACGCCCAGGTCGTCGATGCTGAGCACCGGCACCTCAGGGTCCACCACCGCAGCGACCGCCGACCACGCCCGCGCGGCGTCCGCGTGATGCGTCACCACGACGCCCCCGGGTGCTGGCGGGCGAGCACCTGCAGCTCCGCGAGCAGCGGCGCCAGGTACTCGGAGTGCCGGCCGAGGCGGCCACCGCCTGCCGCATGGAACGCGGTCGGCGGCTCCAGCTGCGCCTCCGCGAGCACCGGGGCGACCTCCGCCTGGAACGGCTCTCGGAGGGACGACGGGCGGACGGCAATGCCGTCGAGCGCGGCGAACAGGTCGTCGCCTCCGGCCGCGTCGTCCGAGAACAGCTCGTCGACGTACGGCCAGACGTCCTCCATGGCGCGCAGGGTGCGGCGGCGCGACTCGTCCGTGCCGAGCGCGAGGCGCAGCATCCACTGGTCCGCGTGGTCGCGGTGGTAGTCGACCTCCTTCACCGCCTTGGCGGCGACACCGGCGAGCACCGGATCGGTGGATGCGCGCAGCCGCTCGTACAGCGGGTGGAGGTAGTGCGCGGCGGCGAACTGCCGGACGATCGTGTGCGCGAAGTCGCCGTTCGGCTGCTCGAACAGGTGCGCCGAGCGGAACCCGGTCTCGTCGCGCCAGTAGGCCAGGTCGTCCTCCGTGCGTCCGGTCGCCGAGCCGGCGTAGCGCAGCAGCGAGCGGGCATGGCCGAGCAGATCGAGGGCGATGTTCGCGAGGGCGACATCCTCCTCCAGCTCCGGAGCGCGGGTGATCCAGCCGCCCAGGCGCTGCGCCAGGATGAGCGCGTCGTCGCCCAGCCACATCGCGTACTCGGCGACCTCGGGGGAGGCGGGGGCGTCGGTGGAGACGAACTCCTCGGAGAGGACGACGGCGCTGAGTTCGACGTGGCCGTGGTCGGTGTCGGTCAGGCCGTGGTCGGTGTCGGTCACAGGTGCTTCACCCCCTCGGCGGCGGTGTAGTACGTGGCGTGGCGGAAGTTCTTGCCCTCCGGCGCGGTGAAGAAGGCATCCTTCGCGTCCGGGTCGCTCGCGGTGATCAGGTCGGAGCGCACCACCCAGATCGAGACGCCCTCGCCCCGCCGGGTGTACAGGTCGCGGGCGTTCCGCACCGCGAGCTCCTCGTCGGGGGCGTGCAGCGAGCCGACGTGCACGTGGCTGAGGCCGCGCGAGGCCCGCACGAACACCTCCCACAGCGGCCACGCCTCGGCGGTCATGCGACCGCCTCCGCGGTCTCGCGGGCGGAACGCTGCTTCTCGGCGTACGCGGCCGCCGCCTCCCGCACCCAGCGGCCGTCCTCGTGCGCCTCCCGGCGCCGCTGCAGACGCTGTGCGTTGCAGACGCCGCGGCCGGCGATGACCTCCTGGAGCTCGCTCCAGTCGATCGGGCCCAGGTCGTACGCCTGGCGCTCCTCGTTCCAGCGGAGGTCCGGGTCGGGCAGCGTGACGCCGAGCGCCTCGGCCTGCGGGACGAGCATCGCGACGAAGCGCTGACGCAGGTCGTCGTTCGAGAAGCGCTTGATCTTCCACGCCATCGAGCGGGCCGAGTTGGGCGAGTCGCCGTCGGGCGGCCCGAACATCATCAGCGACGGCCAGTACCAGCGGTTCACCGCATCCTGTGCCATCCGCTGCTGTTCGGGGGTGCCGCGCATCAGCGTCAGCAGGATCTCGAAGCCCTGCCGCTGATGGAACGACTCCTCCTTGCAGATGCGGACCATCGCGCGGCCGTACGGCGCGTAGGAGCAGCGGCAGAGCGGCACCTGGTTGCAGATCGCGGCGCCGTCGACCAGCCAGCCGATCGCTCCGATGTCCGCCCAGCTCAGCGTCGGGTAGTTGAAGATCGAGGAGTACTTGGCGCGGCCGGAGAGCAGCTGCTCGGTGAGTTCGTCGCGCGTGATGCCGAGGGTCTCGGTCGCGGAGTAGAGGTAGAGCCCGTGGCCGGCTTCGTCCTGCACCTTGGCCATGAGGATCGCCTTGCGCTTCAGGCTCGGAGCGCGCGTGATCCAGTTGGCCTCCGGCTGCATCCCGATGATCTCGGAGTGGGCATGCTGCGACATCTGCCGGATGAGCGTGCGGCGGTAGTCGTCCGGCATCCAGTCGCGCGGCTCCACGCGGGAGTCGGAGGCGATCAGCTCGTCGAAGCGTGCCTGACCGTCGGTGTCGGTTGGCGCCTCTGTGGTGGTGGTCATCGTCGACCTCTCCTCGCGGATCAATACTTACTGATCGTTCGTTCAGTATATCCACGAGAGCGGCACGCGTGCCAGACTGGGCGCGTGACCGACACGCTCCGCTCCGACGCCCTGCGCCGAGGGCGGCCCGGCTACGACCAGCGGGGCATCCTCGAGGTCGCGGTCGCCGCGTTCAACGAGCACGGCTACGACGCGACGTCCATCGGGATGCTCGCCGACCGCCTCGGGCTGTCGAAGTCGGCGATCTATCACCACGTCTCGTCCAAGGACGAGCTGCTCGCCCTCGCGCTCGATGAAGCCCTCGACGGGCTGGAGGGCGTGCTGCGAGCGCCCGAGGCGACGGCCGGGCCGGCGGCCGACCGGCTCGCCTACGTGCTGCGGGGCGCCGTCCGCGTGCTCGCCGACCGGCTGCCGTACGTGACACTGCTGCTGCGCGTCCGCGGCAACACCGACGTGGAGCGGGCGGCGCTGGCCCGTCGCCGCGCGTTCGACCACGCGGTGGCCGAACTGGTGGCCGAGGCGCGGGCCGAGGGCTCGCTGCGTACCGACGCCGACCCCGCGGTCGTCGCGCGCCTCCTCTTCGGGATGATCAACTCCCTCACCGAGTGGTACACCCCCGCGGGCCCCCTGACCCCCGACGACCTCGCCGACACCATCCTCGCTCTCGCCCTCCGCTGACCCGCGCGGTTCCGCCCGAAGCCAATAGCTCCTGAGTTTTTCGCGCTCGCAGCGGCGATTCGTGCGAAAAACTCAGGAGCTGTTGGCTTGTGGATGGGGCTATTTGGCTACGAGGGTCAGGACGTCGTAGGTGGCCACGAGCTCGTCGTGCTGGTTCAGGATGCGCGCATCCCATCGGACCTCGCCGTAGTCGTCGGTCTCGCGCGGCGTGATCTGCTTCGCCGTCAGGGCGACGCGGATGCTGTCGCCGGGCACGACGGGCGTCAGGAACCGCAGGTCCTCCAGCCCGTAGTTGGCGAGCACCGGCCCCGGCGCCGGGTCCACGAACAGCCCGGCCGCCCACGACACGAGCAGATACCCGTGCGCCACCCGCCCGGGGAAGAACGGGTTCGCGGCCGCGGCCTCCTCATCCATATGGGCGTAGAACGTGTCGCCGGTGAACGTTGCGAACGTCTCGATGTCGTCGAGCGTGACCCGCCGCGACCCGGACTGCACCTGGTCGCCGATCCGCAGGGTCGCCAGCGACTTGCGGAAGGGATGCGGCGGCTCGGCCGACGCGGCGGCACCGGGATGCCACACCCCGGTGATCGCGGTGAGCAGATCGGGAGACCCCTGCAGCGCCGTCCGCTGCATGTGGTTCAGCACCGCGCGGATCCCGCCCAGCTCCTCGCCGCCTCCCGCTCGACCCGGTCCTCCGTGCACGAGGTGCGGCATGGGGGAGCCGTGTCCGGTGGAGGTGCGGGCGTCGTCGCGGTCGACCACGAGGACGCGGCCGTTGTACGCCGCCGAGCCGAGCACGAACGTGCGCGCGAACTCCGGGTCATGCGAAGCCACGCTGGTGACGAGCGACCCGCCGCCGCGCGCGACCAGCGCGACCGCTTCCTCCGCCGTGTCGTAGGACAGGACGCTCGCGACCGGCCCGAACGCCTCGACCGTGTGCGCCTCAGGCGTCCACGCGTCGGCGAACCGCAGCAGCACCGGCGCGACGAAGGCACCCTCCGGAACGACGCCGGTCGTGCCGTCGGCCCGGACCACGGTCGGCTGGTCGAGCCCACCGAGCACCAGCTCGCCGCCCGCCGCGACGAGCCGTCCCACCTGCCGCAGCACCTCCTCGCGCTGCGTGCGCGAGGCGAGCGGCCCCATCGTGACGCCTTCGGCGCGCGGATCCCCGATCACGACGCGCGAGGCGATGCGGTCGCGCACCGCGGCGATCACATCGCCCTCAAGCGCTGTGGGAACGATCGCCCGGCGGATGGCCGTGCACTTCTGCCCCGACTTGGCCGTCATCTCGACGACCAGCCCCTTCACGTACGCGTCGAACTCCGGCGTCCCGGTGACGGCATCCGGCCCGAGCACCGACGCGTTGATCGAGTCGGTCTCGCTCGTGAACCGCACCCCGCCGGTCTGCACCGAGTCGTGCGCCTTCAGGCGTTCGGCGGTGGATGCGGACCCCGTGAACGCGACCAGGTCACCGAGCCGCAGGTGGTCGAACAGGTCGGGGACCGATCCGCTCACCAGCTGCAGGGAGCCCGCGGGAAGGAGCCCGGACTCGACCATGATCCGCACCGCGGCCTCGGCCACGAACGCGGTCGGGGTGGCCGGCTTGACGAGCGTCGGCATCCCGGCGAGGAAGGAGGGCGCGAGCTTCTCGAGCATCCCCCAGACCGGGAAGTTGAAGGCGTTGATCTGCACGGCGACGCCCGGCAGCCGGGTGTAGACGTGGCGGCCGAGGAAGCTGCCGTCCTTCGACAGCTGCTCGGCGGGCCCGTCGAGCACGACCTGCGCGTTGGGCAGCTCGCGCCGTCCCTTCGAGCCGTAGGTGAACATCGCGCCGATGCCGCCGTCGACGTCGATCCAGGCGTCGGCCCGGGTCGCGCCGGCCTGGGCCGACAGCTCGTACAACTCGTCCTTGCGCTCGGTGAGCGCCTGCGCAAGCTGCTTGAGCAGCAGGGCGCGCTGGTGGAACGTCAACGCGCCGAGGGAGCGCTGTCCGACGGTCCGGGCGTGGTCGAGCGCGCCGGCGAGGTCGAGGCCGGCGGTGCTGACCCGGGCGATGACGGCGCCGGTGGAGGCGTCGAGCACCTCGGCGACGCCGTCCTCCGTGGCAGCACCGACCGCGGATTCTGGCGTCCACCATCCATCGCGGATGTAACTGGGCAGGATCATCGAAGGCCTCCTCGAGTGGATGCGTATGCTGGCGGCATGGCCGACGGCGACTGGACGATCGAACTGGGTGAGCTCGACGTGAAGATGGGGGTGCGCATCCTGGAGCAGTCCGCGGAGCGCGTGGTGGCGACGATGCCCGTCGAGGGCAACCGGCAGTCGTTCGGGCTGCTGCACGGCGGCGCGTCGGTCGCGTTCGCGGAGGCGCTCGGGTCGTGGGCGGCCGTCATCCACGCCGGTCCCGGACGCAGCGCGGTCGGCGTCGACATCAACGCGACGCACCATCGCGCGGCGCGGTCGGGCCTCGTGACCGGGGTGGCGACCGCGATCCGGCTGGGCCGCACCATCGCCTCGCACGAGATCGTCATCACCGACGAGGACGGCAACCGGCTCTGCACGGCGCGCATCACGAACCTCATCGTGGACGCTCCCCAGCGGTAGCGATCGGCGACCCGTCCTCGCCCCAGGCGAAGAACCCCTGGCCGGTCTTGCGGCCGAGCATCCCCTCATCCACCATGCGCCGCAGCAGCTCCGGCGGCTCGAAACGCGGCCCCAGCTCGCGGGCGAGGTACTCGGCGATGTCGAGCCGCACATCCAGCCCGACCATGTCGGTGAGCCGCAGCGGACCGACGGGATGCTTGTAGCCGAGCTCCATCGCCGTGTCGATGCCGTCGGGGGTGGCGACGCCCTCCTCGACCATGCGGATCGCCTCCAGCCCGAGCAGCACCCCGAGGCGGGAGGAGGCGAAGCCGGGGGAGTCGCGCACGGTGATCGCCGTCTTGCCCAGCGCGCGCACCCATCGTTCGGCGGCCTCCCCGGCGGTGGCGGCGGTCGCGGTACCCAGCACGACCTCCACGAGAGTGGATGCGGGGACCGGGTTGAAGAAGTGCAGCCCCAGGAAGGCGCCCGGCCGGGTCAGGCCGTCCGCCAGGGCGTCGATCGACAGGGACGAGGTGTTCGTGGCGAGCACCGCATCCACCGGCAGCAGTTGCTCCGCGCGGGCCAGGGCTTCGCGCTTCAGGTCGAGCAGTTCGGGCACCGCCTCGATCGCGAGGCCGGCGCCGTTCAGAGCCTCCCAGGTCACGGTGACGAGCAGGCGCGCCGGGTCGGGGGCTGGGGAGCCGCGGCGGACGCTGCCCTCGACGGCGGTCAGGATGCGCTCCCGCGCCTCCGACGCGGCGGTCGCGTTCTGCTCGACGACGGTCACCTCGGCACCCGCCATGAGGAACGCGTGCGCGATCCCCGATCCCATCCGCCCGCCGCCGATGACGGCGACCCGTTCGGGCAGCCCCGACGTGCTCATCTCCGGCCCCTCCGCTCCAGGAACTCGGTCATCCTCCGCCGCTTCTCCGGCGACTCGAACAGCACCGCCTGCGCCTCACGCTCGGCGGCAGGATGCCGTTCGGCCGGTTCGCGCAGCACCCGCTTGGTGAGCTGGGTCGCCAGGGGGTCGTTCGCGGCGATGCGGTCGGCCAGGGCGTGGGCTGCCGTGAGCAGCTCGCCCGGCTCGAACAGGTCGCCGACGAGTCCGGCTGCGAGCGCCTCCTCGCCGGTGAGGATGCGCCCGGTCAGCACCAGCTCGGTGGCGAGCGGCAGGCCGACGAGCTCCGGCAGCCTCGACAGCGCGCCGGCGGCGGCGATGATCCCGAGGCCGGTCTCCGGGTTGCCGATGCGGAGTCGCGGGGTGCCGATCCGCAGGTCGGCGGCGTAGGCGAGTTCGGCTCCGCCGCCCAGCGCGTAGCCGTCGAGAGCGGCGATCACCGGCATCGGCAGCATCGCGATGCGGGTGAAGATCGTGTCGTTGATGCCGCTCGCGGCGTCGGCGGCGGTGCGCTCTCGCAGCTCGGCGATGTCGGCTCCGGAGGCGAACACGCCGCCCGAACCGGTGAGGATGAGGATGCGCGGCTGCATTTCCAGCGTCGCGCACACGCGGTGCAGCTCGTCCACCATCTGCTGGTCGATCGCATTGCGGCGCTCCGGCCGGTCGAGCGTGACCACGACCCGGTCGCCGCGCTCCTCGACCGCGAGAGTGCTGTACCCGGTCATACCGCCTCCACGATCAGCGAGGTGCCCTGGCCGACGCCCACGCACATGGTCGCGAGCCCGCGTCGTGCCCCCTCCCGCTCCATCCGGCCGAGCAGGGTGACGAGGATGCGCGACCCGCTCGACCCGAGCGCGTGGCCGAGGGCGATGGCGCCGCCCTCCGCGTTGACGACCGCGGGGTCGAGCTCGAGGCGGCGGATGCAGGCGATGGCCTGACTGGCGAACGCCTCATTGATTTCGATCGCGCCGAGGTCGGAGGCGTCGAGTCCGGCGCGTGCGAGGACCTTCTGCGTCGCGGGAACCGGACCGAGGCCCATGATCTCCGGCGCGACGCCGGCGCTGGCCGCGGCCACGATGCGCGCCCGGGGCTGCAGTCCGCAGCGCTCGACGGCCGCTGCGCTCGCCACCACGATCGCGGACGCTCCGTCGTTCAGTGGCGATGCGTTGCCCGCGGTGACCACACTGCCGCCCGCGACGACCGGCTTCAGACGCGCCAGCGCATCCATCCCGGTGTCGCGGCGGATGCCCTCGTCGGCGGTGACCGTCCCGGCCGCGGTCTCGACGGGGAGCAGCTCGGCGTCGAACCGTCCGCCGTCGGCCGCGGCCACGGCTCGCCGGTGGCTCTCCAGGGCGAAGGCGTCGGCCTCCTCCCGTGTGATGCCGTCGAGCCGGGCGACCTCCTCGGCCGTCTCGGGCATCGTGTAGGTCGCCTTATCGCGTTCAAGCAGGCGCGGGTTGGTGAATCGCCAGCCGATCGACGTGTCGTACTGCGGCCCGGGCTTCGCCCACGGCCGCTCCGGCTTCGCCTGCACCCAGGGCGCTCGGGTCATCGACTCGACTCCGCCCGCCACCACCAGGTCCGCATCCCCGGCCCGGATCGCCTGCGCGGCCTGGATGACCGCGGTCAAGCCGGATGCACACAGCCGGTTGACCGTCATCGCCGGCACCGCGTCCGGCAGCCCGGCGAGCAGCACGGCCATGCGCGCGACGTTGCGGTTGTCCTCGCCGGCCTGGTTCGCGGCGCCCAGGATCACCTCGTCGAGGGCGTCCCGGGGAGCGGCGGCCCGCCGTACGGCCTCGGCGACGACGAGCGCGGCGAGGTCGTCGGGACGGACTCCCGCGAGCGCTCCGCCGTAGCGGCCGACCGGGGTGCGCACCCCGCCGACGAGGTAGGCCTCCGCCATCGCTGCCCTCTTCCTCGAACGCGACGAATTACCGAACGAACGTTCAGCAATTGCATCGTCGCAGAATCGCCGCCCACGGGCAACCCGCGCCGTCGCCGCGTCGGCCCGCCCCGGTCGGAGATCCCGCCGGTTCCGGCGCCAATCTCCATCCCGGCCGCGGCGCGTCGGAGTTTCGAACGTTTCACACCTACGCTGGCGCCCGCATCGCCGACGGAAGCGGGTTGATGCGTCCGGTCGGAGATCCCGCCGGTCGTGGCGCGTATCTCCGTCCCGGCCGCGGTGCGTCGGAGTTTCGAACGTTTCATACCTACGCTGGCGCTCGCACCGCCGACGGAAGGGGGTGGATGCGTCCGGTCGGAGATCGCGCCGGTCCTGGCGCGTATCTCCGTCACAGCCGCGGTGCGTCGGAGTTTCGAACGTTTCATACCTACGCTGGCGCTCGCGTCGCCGACGGAAGCGGGTTGATGCGCCCGGTCGGAGATTCCGCCGGTTCCGGCTCGTATCTCCATCACAGCCGCGGCGCGTCGGAGTTTCGAACGTTTCATACCGACGCTGGCGCCCGCATCGCCGATGGAAGCGCGTGGATGCGCCCGGTCGGAGATTCCGCCGGTTCCGGCGCGTATCTCCGTCCCGGCCGCGGTGCGTCGGAGTTTCGAACGTTTCACACCTACGCTGGCGCCGCGCGTCCCTACCGCTGGTCGTGGTCCTCGAACACCAGCGACGTCTTCGTGTCCCGTACCGACGGGATGCTCGTCAGCTCCTCCAGCACCACCCGCCGCAGGTCTTCGTTGTCCCGGGCCCGCACCAGCAGGATGACGTCGAAGTCGCCGCCGACGAGCGCGAAGTGCTCCACCTCGGGGATCTGTCGCAGGCGGTCGCGGAGGTCGTGCCAGGCCGCCTGCTCCACGCGCATGGTCACGTACGCCGACGACCGGCGCCCGGACAGCCGCGGGTCGACCTTCGCCGTGAAGCCGGTGATCACGCCGTCCGACACGAGCCGAGAGAGCCGCGCGTACGCGTTCGCGCGCGACACGTGCGCCGCCTCCGCGACCGCGGTGATGGAGGCGCGGCCGTCGGCGCGCAGAGCGTCCAGGATGCGTACGTCGATGTCGTCCATGGTGCTGGACAGTCTGGCACTCGAACGCGCTCCGCGCATCCATTCGTCTCGGTTCCGGCGCACCCGTAGCGTCCGGGGTCCAGCGAAGTCATCCTGATGATGAGCGACGTCTTTCAAAGGAGAACGGATGCACGCCGACGCACCGCTGCGCGCGGACGACCTGCTGCCGGGCGACACCCCGCTGCGGCTCATCGACCAGGACGGGTCCGCTGACCTGAGCGGCCACGCCGCCCTGGCGCCCGAGCGCGTCCCCGATCAGGACACCCTGCGCGACGGCTACCGCCGCCTCGTCCTCGCCCGCCGCCTCAACGACCAAGCCGACGCCCTTGTCCGCCAGGGCCGGCTCGCGGTCTATCCGTCGTCGCACGGTCAGGAGGCCTGCGAGATCGCCGCGGCGATGGTGCTCGGCGAGCAGGACTGGCTGTTCCCGACCTACCGCGACACCGTCGCCGTGATCGCGCGCGGCGTCGACCCGTTCGAGGCTTTCGTGCTGCTCCGCGGCGATTGGCATTCCGGTTACGACCCCAACCGGCACCGCGTGGCCCCCCAGGCGACGCCGCTGGCGACCCAGCTGCTCCACGCCGTCGGCTTCGCCCACGCCGCCCGCCTCCGCGGCGAGGACACCGTGGTGCTCGCGATGTGCGGCGACGGCGCGACGAGTGAGGGCGACTTCCACGAGGCGCTCAACTTCGCCGCCGTCTTCCACCTGCCCGTGGTCTTCCTGGTGCAGAACAACGGCTACGCGATCTCGGTGCCCCTCAGCCGGCAGACCGCCGCGCCGAGCCTGGCGCACAAGGGCGTCGGCTACGGGATGCGCGGGCGCCTCGTCGACGGCAACGACCTCGCCGCTCTGCTCGCGGTGCTCGGGCAGGCCGTCGAGGAGGCGCGGGAGGGAGGTGGCCCGACGCTCGTCGAGGCGGTCACCTACCGGGTCAAGTCGCACACCAACGCCGACGACGCCACCCGCTACCGCACCTCCGACGAGGTGGAGCCGTGGCTCGCGCGCGACCCGCTGCTCCGGCTGCGCGCCTGGCTGACGGCGCAGGGAGTCCTCACCGAGGGCGACGACGCCGAGGCGCACGCCCACGCGGAGCGGGTCGCCGCGGACCTCCGCACGGCGATCATGGCCGACGCCGAGCCGCATCCCGAAGACCTGTTCGCCCACGTCTACGCCACGCCGACCCCGCAGCTGCGCGAGCAGGCCGAGCAGCTCGCCGCCGAGCTCCGCGCCGCCGACGCGGGCCGCGCGGGCCATGCGGGCCAGACCAGCCAGGAGGCCGCACGATGACGCTCATGCACGACGCTCCCGCCGAACGCCCGGCCGGCGCCGAACCGCCGCAGGAAGCATCCACCGCGCCCGTCACCATGACGATGGCGCAGGCCCTGAACCGCGCCCTCGCCGACGCCCTCGCCGCCGACCCGTCCGTGGTCGTCTTCGGCGAGGACGTCGGCGCGCTCGGCGGCGTCTTCCGCATCACCGACGGGCTCACCGCCCGCTTCGGCGAGAGCCGCTGCTTCGACACCCCGCTGGCCGAGTCCGGCATCGTCGGCACGGCGGTCGGCATGGCCATGAACGGGATGCGCCCGATCGTCGAGATGCAGTTCGACGCCTTCGCGTATCCGGCTTTCGAGCAGATCGTCGACCACGTCGCCAAGATGGGCAACCGCACGCAGGGCCGTGTGCGCCTTCCGATGGTGGTGCGCATCCCGTACGCCGGCGGCATCGGCGGGGTGGAGCACCACTCCGACTCGTCGGAGGCGTACTACGTGCACACGCCCGGCCTGACGGTGGTGTCGCCCGCGACCCCGCAAGACGCGTACGGGCTGCTGCGCGCCGCCATCGCGCATCCCGACCCGGTCATCTTCCTCGAACCGAAGAAGCTGTACTGGTCGACGGGCGAGGTGGATGTTGAGGCGCCGCTCCCCGAGATCGGCCGCGCGAGCGTCGCGCGGGAGGGCGACGACGTGACCCTCATCGCCTACGGCCCGTCCGTCCCGGTCGCGCTCGCCGCGGCCGAGGCGGCCGCGGAGGACGGCCGCAGTATCGGGGTCGTCGACCTGCGGTCGCTCGTCCCGTTCGACGACGAGACCGTGTGCGCTGCGGTCCGCCGCACCGGCCGAGCGGTCGTCGTGGCGGAGGCTCCCGGTTTCGCCAGCATGGCGGCCGAGATCGTGGCGCGCGTGTCGGAGCGCTGCTTCCACCACCTGCTCGCGCCGGTGCATCGGGTGACCGGGTTCGACACCCCCTTCGCGCCGCCCAAGCTCGAGAGGTTCTACCTGCCCGACGTCGACCGCGTGCTGGATGCGGTGGATGCGCTGCAGTGGGAGGACGCATGACCACGCGGGTGTTCACCCTCCCGGACCTCGGCGAGGGGCTGACCGACGCCGAGCTCGTGCGCTGGTTGGTCGCGGTCGGCGATACCGTCGTGACGGACCAGCCGATCGCCGAGGTCGAGACGGCGAAGTCCGTCGTCGAGGTGCCGTCGCCGTATGCCGGTCGGGTGACTGCTCTGCACGGCGCCGAGGGCGAGAACATCCTGGTCGGCGCCCCGCTGATCGAGGTGGAGGAGCCGGCGGAAGCGTCGGCGACCTCCAGCGGTTCGGGCGCGGTGCTGGTGGGGTACGGCACGACGGCGCACGCCGGTCGTCGCCCCCGCGCCTCGCGTACGACGACGCTCGAGCCGCCGCGCGCGACCGCCGTCACACCGCCGCGCCCGCACGTCGTCCCGGTCGTCTCGCCGGTCGTCCGCGCGCTCGCCCGCAGCCACGGGATCGACCTCTCGACCCTCCGCCCGGGCCGCCCGGACGGCGTCGTCACGCGGCACGACGTGGAGGCGGCGCTGTCGGCGCGCGCGCAGGTGCCGGCCCGCGCATCCACCGCATCCCCGTCGTCGGTTTCGCCGGATACCGCTCAGACCGACCCGCGCACCGGCCTCGCGGTGCGCGAGACGACCGCGTTCTCCCGCCTGCGCCGAACGGTCGCCGAGACGATGTCGCGCAGCCGCGCCGAGATCCCCGAGGCGACGGTGTGGGTGGATGTGGATGCGACCGAGCTGTGGGACGGCCGCCGCCGCCTCGCCCGCACGGGCCGCGCCCCCTCGTTCCTCTCCTTCGTGGCCCGGTTCGCCCTCACCGCGCTCGCGCGCCACCCCGAGCTCGCGGGGCGCGTCACGGCCGACGGGCAGGGCCTCCAGCTGTTCGAGGGCGTCAACCTGGGCTTCGCCGCCGATACCGACCGCGGGCTCCTCGTCCCGGTCGTCCGCCGGGCCGACCGGCTCTCCGTGCGCGAGCTGGATGCGGAGCTCGACCGTCTTGCGCAAGCGGCCCGTGAAGGGACTCTCCCGCCCGCCGACCTCGCAGGCTCGACGTTCACGATCAACAACTACGGGAGCCTCGGCGTCGACGGCAGCGCCGCGATCATCAATCACCCGGAGGTCGCCATCCTCGGCCTCGGCCGGGCGATCGAGCGGCCGTGGGTGGTGGACGGCGCGATCGTGCCCCGCCGCATTTTGCAGCTGTCGCTCGTGTTCGATCACCGGGTCACCGACGGGGGAGTCGCGGCCGGGTTCCTACGCGACATCGCGGACGCGATCGAGTCGCCGCTCGGCGCGCTGGCGGACACGCCCGGCGCCGTCGGAGGCTGAGCGTATGGTGGCCGCATGAGCGACAAGAAGAACGACGACGACTACGACCTCACCGCGGAGAAGGAGGTCGCGCCCGAGGAGAACATCGACTGGCTGCCGAAGCCGGAGCCGACGGACGGCGAGGCCCCGGCGCCCTGAGCCGACCCCGCCGCGGCCCTAGGCTTGGGGGAGTGACCCCTCGCTCGTTCCCGCTCTGGCTCGCACTCGTCCTGGCCCTGCTCTGTGGTGCCCTCGTCGCGCTGCAGTCGCGCATCAACGGTGAGCTGGGCAGCCGGCTCGGCGACGGTTTCACCGCCGCGGCCATCTCGTTCGGCTCCGGGCTCGTGATCCTCACGGTCGCGCTGGCCATCGTGCCCGCCGGTCGACGCGGTCTGGCCCGCGTGCGCGACGCCCTCCGCGGTCGCGGCCTGCGCTGGTGGTACGTGCTGGGCGGTGCGGCCGGCTCGTTCCTGGTGCTCTCGCAGGGCCTCACGGCGGCCGCGCTCGGCGTCGCGCTGTTCACGGTCGCCGTGGTGGCCGGTCAGACCATCAGCGGGCTGGTGCTCGACCGCGTCGGGCTCGGTCCGGGTGGCCGGCGTCCTCTGACGGCCGCGCGCCTCGTCGGAGCACTGCTCGCCCTCGTCGCCGTCACCTGGGCCGTATCGGCGCAGTTCGGCGGTAGCGCCCCGGTGTGGATGATGCTGCTCCCGTTCATCGCGGGTCTCGGCACCGGCTGGCAGCAGGCCGTCAACGGGCAGGTCCGCGTCGTCGCCGAGAGCGCCCTGACCGCGACATTCATCAACTTCGCGGTCGGCACCGCGGTCCTCGTGGTGCTCATGTTCGGCCACTGGGCGCTGGCCGGACTTCCCGCACGCCTCCCGGCGGAGCCGTGGCTCTACGTCGGCGGCGCGATCGGGTGCATCTTCATCGGGGTGACCGCGTTCCTGGTGCGGATCACGGGCGTGCTGCTGCTCGGGCTCGCAACCGTCGCAGGCCAGCTGGTCTCCGCGCTCCTGCTCGACCTGCTCCTGCCGACCGCGGGCCACGTCCTCGCGTTCTCGACGATCGGCGGCACACTGCTCGCGATCGTCGCGGTCGCCGTCGCCAGCATCCGCTGGGGCTGGCGGCGGCAGCCCGCTTAGTCCAGGGCCGTCAGGAACCGCTCGGGATCGAGCGACCGGCGGTGTCCCTCCTTGCTGTCCGCGGGGATTCCGCCGACGTACAGCCAGCCGAGCAGCCGTTCGTTCTTCTTCAGCCCGTGCATCCGGTGCACCGCCTTCGACCGGGTGTGGTGGCCGGTCCGCCACATCACGCCCCAGCCCGCGTCGTGGAGCAGCAGGCTCAGGATGTGGGCGACGCCCGACGCCACGGCATCCTGCTCCCAGCCGGGAACCTTCTCGCTCTTCGTCCGCACGGACACGATCGCGATCAAGAGTGAGGAGCGCAGCGGCTTGGATGCGAGCTTCTCCGCCTCCGATCCGGTCGCCTTCGCATCCCGCACGAACGCCTGGCCGAGCCGCAGCCGCGCGTCTCCGCGGAGCTCGATGAGACGCCACGGGTGCAGCGCGCTGTGGTCGGCGACCCGGCCGGCCGCCGCCACCAGGGGCAGCAGCTCCTCGTGGGTCGGCGCGTCCGGCGTCACCCGCGAGTACGACCGGCGCGCGGCGACGCGGTCGGCGAGGTCGCCGGCGTCGCCAGCGGCCGTCGCGCCTGTCGTCATCAGGACTCCGGCGTGAAGTTCAGCGAGAGCGAGTTCATGCAGTAGCGGTCGCCGGTGGGCGTGCCGAAGCCGTCGGGGAAGACGTGTCCGAGGTGCGAACCGCAGGAGGCGCAGCGCACCTCGGTGCGGACCATGCCGAGGCTGGTGTCCTCGATCAGCTGCACGGCCTCCGGGCGGACGGACTCGTAGAAGCTCGGCCAGCCACACCCCGAGTCGAACTTGGTGCCCGACTTGAACAGCTCGGCGCCGCACGCCGCACAGGTGTACAGGCCGGCGCGGCTCTCGTCGAGCAGCTCGCCGGTCCACGGGCGCTCCGTCCCGGCCTCCCGCAGCACCGCGTACTGCTCGGGGGTGAGCTCCTCACGCCACTCGTTCTCGCTCTTGGAGACCGTGTATCCGTCCTGGGCCGTCTCGTTCTGTGCCATGCCTCTCCCTTTCGTCGTCACCAGACTAAACGGCGTCGCCGCGACGGCTGTTCCCGTTTCGTCCCGCGACGTGCCGGGAGGAAACGGGGAACACACAGGGCCTGCGCCCTAGGATGATGCGCGAGCGCGGGGCGCGACCGGCATGTCCGGCACCGTCCGGCGTCCGTGACGAGGGAAGGCGGTGCGCGTGACCCGGTCAGCCGACGAACGGCCTGCGGTCGACCGCGAGCCGTCGGACACGGACCAGCTGAGCGATCGGGATGCCGCGATCCTCGCGTTCGAACGCCAGTGGTGGCGTCACGCCGGAGCCAAGGAGCAGGCCATCCGCGAGGAGTTCGGTCTCTCGGCGGCTCGGTACTATCAGTTGCTCGGTGCGCTGATCGACCGCCCGGCCGCTCTCCGCCACGACCCCATGCTCGTCAAGAGGCTGCTGCGGCTGCGCGAGGCGAGGCTGGCCGCCCGACACGCACGGACCCTCCCGTCCGGCGACTGAACCCGAGGACCGCATCCCCCGATGGCTGAGAAGTACCCCCGCGACAGGTTCGACGAGATCCCCGACGACCTGAACCGCGTCGGCGCGCACCGGGCGCCGCGCCCGCGGGGCCGGGTCTGGATGGCCGTCGGATGGGCCGCCCTCGCCACGATCGTCCTGGTCGGCGCCGGCATCTTCGGTCTCTCCGTCATCAACGGGAACATCTCGTTCCACGGGCCGGCCGCCTCGGCGTCCCGTTCGCAGACGCCGACCGCCACCCCGACTCCGACGATCGTTCCGACGGTCAACCCGGCGCTGCAGGTCAACGTGCTGAACGGCACGTCGACGGAAGGCCTGGCGCAGACCGTCGGCGACAAGCTCAAGGCGGCGGGCTGGACGGTCTCCGGCCTCGCCAACGCCGACCGCAGCGACCTGGCGACGACCATCGTCTACTACGGCAACCCGGCCAATCAGGCAGCCGCCCTCGGTGTCGTCCAGTCGCTGCCGGGCGCGACCATCCAGCAGAGCAACGCCTTCGATGACACGGGCGCGGACATCACCGTCGTGATCGGCGCGAACTATCAGGGCTGATCCGGGCTCAACGGCCGCTCGTTCCCTTTGTTTCGCGCGTGTTTAACTTTTGCCTCATTTCGGAATCGATTCGCGAAATCTCTGGCGTCGCCGCCTATTGAAAGCATTAGGATCGGGGTCAACGTGCGGCGACGGATCGCGCGAGCGACACAGCAATGGGAGTAATGCATGGCGAACGGGACCGTGAAGTGGTTCAACGCTGAGAAGGGCTACGGCTTCATCACCGTCGATGGAGGGGGACAGGACGTTTTCGTTCATTACTCCGCGATTGACATGAACGGATACAAGGTTCTCGAAGAGGGCCAGCAGGTCGTGTTCGAGGTCGGCACGGGGCAGAAGGGCCCCCAGGCCGAGTCGGTGCGGCTGGCCTGAGCCCGTCGAAGCAACGAATCTGCGGAGCGCCGTCCCCATCGGGGGCGGCGCTTCGCCGTTGCTGCCGGTGTTCGCCGGTCGCGGAGTGATCTTGCACTCGACAGCGGTGAGTGCCAGAATCGCTTTAGCACTCCATCTGATCGAGTGCTAATAGACGGAATCTTTCGCACACGTCCGGGAGGGACGAGAAACACATGGCAAAGATCATTGCTTTCAACGAGGATGCGCGCCGCGGCCTCGAGCGCGGCCTGAACACCCTGGCCGACACGGTCAAGGTGACCCTGGGCCCGCGCGGTCGTAACGTCGTCCTCGAGAAGAAGTGGGGCGCCCCGACCATCACCAACGATGGCGTCTCCATCGCGAAGGAGATCGAGCTCGACGACCCGTACGAGAAGATCGGCGCGGAGCTCGTCAAGGAGGTCGCGAAGAAGACCGACGACGTCGCCGGTGACGGCACCACCACCGCCACCGTCCTCGCCCAGGCCCTGGTCAAGGAGGGCCTGCGGAACGTCGCGGCCGGCGCTGACCCGATCACCCTGAAGCGCGGCATCGAGAAGGCCGTCGCGGCGGTCACCGACGAGCTCATCGCCTCCGCCAAGGAGGTCGAGACCAAGGAGGAGATCGCGGCCACCGCGTCCATCTCCGCCGGCGACACCACCATCGGCGAGATCATCGCCGAGGCGATCGACAAGGTCGGCAAGGAGGGCGTCGTCACCGTCGAGGAGTCGAACACCTTCGGCACCGAGCTCGAGCTCACCGAGGGCATGCGCTTCGACAAGGGCTTCCTGTCGCAGTACTTCGTGACGGACCAGGACCGCCAGGAGGCGGTGTTCGAGGACCCGTACATCCTCATCGCCAACCAGAAGATCAGCAACATCAAGGACCTCCTGCCGATCGTCGACAAGGTGATCCAGGCCGGCAAGCAGCTCCTCATCATCGCTGAGGACGTCGACGGCGAGGCCCTCGCGACCCTGATCGTCAACAAGATCCGCGGCATCTTCAAGTCCGTCGCCGTCAAGGCTCCGGGCTTCGGCGACCGCCGCAAGGCCATGCTGCAGGACATCGCGATCCTCACCGGTGGTCAGGTCATCTCCGAGGAGGTCGGTCTCAAGCTGGAGAACGTCACCCTCGACCTGCTCGGTCAGGCCCGCAAGGTCGTCATCACCAAGGACGAGACCACGATCGTCGAGGGCTCCGGCGACCCGGAGGCCATCGCCGGCCGCGTGCAGCAGATCCGCAACGAGATCGAGTCGACCGACTCGGACTACGACCGCGAGAAGCTGCAGGAGCGCCTCGCCAAGCTCGCCGGCGGCGTCGCCGTCATCAAGGCGGGCGCGGCCACCGAGGTCGAGCTCAAGGAGCGCAAGCACCGCATCGAGGACGCTGTCCGCAACGCGAAGGCCGCCGTCGAGGAGGGCATCGTCGCCGGTGGTGGCGTCGCCCTCATCCAGGCCGGCAAGACCGCCTTCGAGAAGCTGGAGCTCACCGGTGACGAGGCGACCGGCGCCAACATCGTCAAGGTCGCCATCGAGGCTCCGCTGAAGCAGATCGCGATCAACGCGGGCCTCGAGGCCGGCGTCGTCGTCGAGAAGGTCCGCAACCTCCCGGTCGGCCACGGCCTCAACGCCGCGACCGGCGAGTACGTCGACATGCTGGCCTCCGGCATCAACGACCCGGTGAAGGTCACCCGCTCGGCGCTGCAGAACGCCGCGTCGATCGCGGGCCTGTTCCTCACCACCGAGGCCGTCGTCGCCGACAAGCCCGAGAAGAACCCGGCTCCGGTCGGCGACCCGGGCGCAGGCATGGACTTCTAAGTCCCGCACCACGCACAGAGGGCGTCTCCCCATCGGGGAGGCGCCCTCTTCGCATTGCGGCGGTCGCGATGCCTCGGACGTCGGCACACGACCACGTGGCGGTCGCCTCGCTGGTAGCGCCGATGCGGGAGACTGGTCGGTGGTCAGCGGCATGTCATGAGCGAGCCGCGAAGGAGGGCGATCGCCGATGAGTGGCACTGCACGCTCGCAGCCCGCGTGGGGACACGCCCTCGGCTGGCCGATCGCGGCACTCGGAATCGGCGGCCTTGGGGTGTGGCGGTTCACAGCAGCTATCGCCGACGGACACGTTGACGGATGGTCACTCGTCATCGGTATCGTCGGCGCGATCGCCCTGTTGACCGTCCTGCTGGGTATACCCGCCATCAGGAGCTCGCGACGGAGGCGCCTCCTCTCTCGCAGTCATCCCGCTGCGTCGGTCTGCACTTTGTCCGTCTATCCGGAGACTGCGCAGCAGCTTGCCGACATGAGCACGGCAGCTGGAGGTGAAACGCATCACATGTGGGGCAACATCTGGGCCGAACTCTGGTGCGACGGGAAGGAGCTGCGAGTGTACGGCGGAACCTTCTTCGGTCTCGGTGGCCGGCCGAGGGTGCTCGCTCGCATCCCGCTTCCTCACGGCTGGACTGCGACGGTGGGCAAGGCCCAACAGGGCCTGTACGTCATGAACACGCTCGAGATTCGAGCATCCGTTGGCGGTCGTACCGCGGTCATCAATGCGCTTCCGGTCTGGTCCGCGGGCGTCGTGCTGCTTCCGTACTACAAGGCAGAACGCATCCAGCAAATCGCTCAGGCCATCAACGGTCTCAACACCGAGCGACCCTAGGCGACGCGAGCGCTACGGCGTGAGCGGCTTCGGCGAGGCGGGGGAGCCGGCCAGCGGCAGCGAGACGCGGAACGTGGCGCCGCCTCCCTCGGTGTCGACCACGTCGACCGTGCCGTTGTGGGCGGCGACGATGGAGGAGACGATCGCGAGGCCGAGGCCGCTTCCGCCCGTCTCGCGGGCGCGCGACGTGTCGGCGCGCCAGAACCGCTGGAAGATTTTCTCGCGGATCTGCGGCGGGATGCCCTCGCCGTGGTCGCGGACCTCGATGATGCCGCGCTCGGTGCGGTGGTCGATCTGCACCGCGATCTCGATGGGGCTGCCCTCCGGCGTGTAGCGCAGCGCGTTGCCCATCAGGTTGGTGATGACCTGGCGGAGCTTGTTCTCCTCCGCCATGACGATCGCGGGCTCCGACGGGGCGGGCTGCGTGAGCACCACCTTCTCGGCCGTCGTGATGGGCAGCGGCTCGGTCGTCCCGCGGCGGCTGCGACCGCGGCGCAGGCGGGCGAGCGCCGATCCAGCGAACGCGATCGGGCCGGTGGCGTTCGCCGGGCGCGCATCGCTCTCCGGAATGGTCATCGGCACGGTGTCGAGACCCGGCTCCGTGGCGTCGTCGTCCTGCGGCGGAAGGGGCTCGGGGGTGAGCACGCTGACGACGCGTCCGGGGGATCCGGCCATCGCATCCATCGCCGCGTCCTGCGCGATCTTCACCAGGTCGACGCGGTGCAGGTCGAGCGGCTTGGTCTCGTCGAGGCGGGCGAGCTCGAGGAGGTCCTCCACGAGCACGCCCATGCGGATCGCCTCCTTCTCGATGCGGTCCATCGCCTGCGCAACGTCCTCGGGCGTCTGGAGTGCGCCCATCCGGTACAGCTCGGCGTAGCCGCGGACCGAGACCAGAGGGGTGCGGAGTTCGTGCGAGGCGTCGCCGACGAAGCGCCGCATCTGCTCGATTGTGCGGGCGCGGTCGCTGAACGCGCGGTCGATGCGGTTCAGCATGGTGTTGAGGGAGCGGTTGAGGCGCCCGACCTCCGTGTTCGGGGTCGCGCCGCCGAGGCGCTGGCTGAAGTCTCCGTCGGCGATGGCCGCCGCGGTCTGCTCCACTTCGCGCAGCGGCGAGAACGTCGTCGTGACGAGCATCCGGGTCAGGCCGGCGCCGACCACGATCACGATCACGCCGAAGCCGAGGAAGATCGCCAGGAAGCTCGCCATCACCGTGTCGATCTGCGATGTCGTCGTCGCGACGATCGCGGTGGCCAGCTCGCCGCTGCCCTCGAAGGTCTGCGTCGTCGCGAGAGCGCGGTAGGTGGTGCGGCCGTCGTTGCTCGTAAGCGGGAAGCCGCCGTTCATACTCTTCGCTTCGGGGAGAGTCAGCGTGGATGGAATCGCCGGCCGGTGCGCGTACGGGATATTCGACCAGTTCGTCTTCACCAGCTTGCCGCTGGAGTTGTACAGCGCCGCGAAATAGTCCGACGGACTCGAGTCGGTCGCGATCTGGTCCTCGTTGGACGTCGGGGTGAACAGGTACGTGTTCAGGTAGGACGCGCCGGACGCGGCCGAGAGCTGCGCATCCAGCTGGTCGAGGAGCACCGGCTTCAGCATCGACATCGTTCCGATGCCGGTCACGAGCAGCCCGAGCGTCAGCATGAGCACGGTCACGCCCGTGATCTTCGCGCGCAGGGAGATCGCGTTCCAGCGGTCGAGCAGACGTGAGTGCATCAGGCCGTCAGTCTAAGCGGGGGATGCTGTGCCGGGCATGTGTGCTCCCGGTGCGCACCTCAGGCTTTCGCGGCCTTCAGCATGTAGCCGAATCCGCGCTTGGTCTGGATGAGCGGCTCGCTGGAGTGCGCATCCACCTTGCGGCGCAGGTACGAGATGTACGACTCCACGATGCCAGCGTCGCCGTTGAAGTCGTACTCCCAGACGTGGTCGAGGATCTGCGCCTTCGAGAGCACTCGGTTCGGGTTGAGCATGAGGTAGCGCAGCAGCTTGAACTCGGTGGGGCTGAGCTCGATGGGGGTGTCGCCGACGAAGACCTCGTGGGTGTCCTGGTCCATCGTCAGCTCGCCGGCGCGGATGACCGCGTCTTCGTCGGCTTGCATCGTGCGGCGCAGGATGGCCTTGATGCGGGCGACGATCTCATCGAGGCTGAACGGCTTGGTGACGTAGTCGTCGCCGCCGACGGTGAGGCCGGTGATCTTGTCCTCGGTGTCGTCCTTCGCCGTGAGGAACAGGATGGGCGCGGTGTAGCCGGCGCCGCGGAGACGCTTGGTGACGCCGAAGCCGTTCATGTCCGGCAGCATGACGTCGAGGATGATGAGGTCGGGCTCCTCTTCGAGGACCGCGGAGATCGCCTGCGCGCCGTTCCCGACCGCACGGACGGCGAACCCGGCGAAACGGAGACTGGTGGTGAGGAGGTCGCGGATGTTCGGCTCGTCGTCGACGATGAGAATGCGGGGTCCTGCGTTCATGCAGACAGTATCTGCGCGTCGGCTGGGTCTTACCTGTGAGCCGTCGGTGCGCCCTTGGTGCGCAGGTCTGGCGCCCGCAGTGTGAAGAGTGGATGCTGAGAACATGTCTGAACCCGTTGTCGTGATCGCCGGTGCCGGCCTGGCCGGCGCGACCGTCGCCACGGAGCTCCGTGAGCGCGGTTTCGGCGGCCGCATCCTGCTGCTCGGGGCAGAGGAGCACCGGCCGTACATCCGCCCGCCGCTGTCGAAGGAGTACCTGAAGGGCGAGGGCGGCATCGAGGATGCGGACGTGCATCCCGCCGAGTGGTACGCGGACAACGCGGTCGAGTTCATCCCGAACGTCGAGGCGGGTTCGTTCGAGGCGGACGCCCACGAGCTGTTCGTGTCGGACGGCGGCCGGATCACTTACGACAGCCTCGTCCTCGCCACCGGGGCGCGAGCGCGCCCGCTCGGTGTTCCGGGCAGCGGCCACGGCGCGGTGTTCCCGCTCCGGACGCGCGAGGACTCCGCCTGGCTTCGCGTGGCGCTGGAGGTCGGCGGCCGGCGCGTCGTGATCGTCGGGTCGGGGTGGATCGGCATGGAGGTCGCGGCGGCGGCCCGCGGGTACGGCAACGACGTGACCGTCATCGGTCACTCGGCGGTCCCGCTGAGCGGGGCCATCGGCCGCGAGCTCGGCGGCGTCTTCGAGCGGCTGCACCGGGACAACGGGGTCGCGTTCCGCAACGGCGCGAAGGTGGTCGGCGTCGACGGCGGCGAAGAACAGCACGTCGTGCTCGCATCGGGGGAGCGCATCCCCGCCGATGTGGTCGTCGCCGGTGTCGGGGCGTCGCCGAACAGCCTGGTGGCCGAGCGGTCCGGCGCAGCGGTCGCGGAGGGCGTGCTCACCGACAAGGCGATGCGGACCAGCATCGACGACGTCTACGCCGTCGGCGACGTCGCGAATCCCTTCCTTCCCGCGATCGGCCGCCACCTCCGCAGCGAGCACTGGGCGAACGCGATCGCCAGCGGAAAGGTCGCCGCCCACGCCATCCTGGGCGAGCGCGCGTCGTACGACGACATCCCGTACTTCTACTCCGACCAATACGATCTGGGCATGGAGTATTCGGGCTACGGCCCCCTCACCGCCGGCGCCCGCGTGGTGTTCCGGGGCGATGTCGACGCCCGCGAGTTCATCGCCTTCTGGCTGCGCAACGACCGGGTGGTGGCGGGCATGAACGTGAACGTGTGGGACGTGCAGGACGACATCCAGCGCCTCATCCGGCTGGGGGAGCACGTGGATGCGGACTGCTTGGCCGATCAGGACGTCGACCTTGCCGCGCTCTGAGCCGTACCTGCCGCCGCTGCGCGTGCCCGTCCGCCGGATCGGCGCGCGCACCTTCGACTTCTCGCGGCAGGTCGCGGTCATGGCCGTGGTGAACCGCACGCCCGACTCGTTCTTCGACCAGGGCCGCACCTACGCGTTCGACCGGGCGGTCGATGCGTGCTTCGAGGCCGTCGCGCTCGGCGCCGACTGGGTGGACATCGGCGGGGCGCCCTTCGCCCCGGGCGAGCCGGTGCCGGTGGAGGAGGAGATCGAGCGCGTCGTCCCGGTCGTGGCGGCGCTGCGGGCCGGGTCGGACGTCGTCATCTCGGTGGACACCTTCCACGCGGCCGTCGCCCGGGAAGCCATCGCCGCCGGAGCGACCGTCATCAACGACACCACCGGGCTGCGCGATCCCGAGCTTCCGCGGGTCGTCGCCGACAGCGAGGCCACCCTGGTCATCACGCACAGCCTCGCCGAGCCGCGGCGCCCGTATCCGAAGCCGCTGTATGGGGATGTGGTGAGCGAGGTGTCCGCGTTCCTGCTCGACCGCGTCGAGCGCGCCGAGGCCGCGGGCATCCCGGAGGAGCGGATCATCGTCGACCCCGGCCACGACCTCAACAAGAACACGCTGCACTCGCTCGAGCTGACGCGCCGGCTGAGTGAGATCGCGGACCTCGGCTATCCGACCCTCGCCGCGGTCTCGAACAAGGACTTCATCGGCGAGACGCTCGACGCCCCGCGCTCTGAGCGGCTGGAGGGGTCGCTCGCGGCCGCCGTCATCAGCATCGTCAACGGTGCACGGATCGTGCGGATGCACGACGTCCGCGCCTCCGTCGCCGCCGTGCGCATGACCGAGGCCGTGCTGGGCCTCCGCCAGCCCGCCTACCTGAAGCACAACATGGGAGACGTGAATGAGTGAGCCCGCCATCCACCGCCTGTCGCCGCTGCCGTCGCAGACCGAGCTGACCGACGACGACATCACGGCCCTGTACCGGGAGGGGACGGGCGATCCGTGGCTGCGGGTCAACTTCGTCAGCAGTGCCGACGGCGCGGCCACCCATCAGGGGCTCTCGGGCGGGCTGTCCAACGATGTGGACAGCCGGGTGTTCGAGCTGCTGCGGCGCCTCTGCGACGTCGTGCTGGTCGGCGCGGGCACCGTTCGTGCCGAAGGGTACGGCGCTATGCGCGTCGCGCCGGAGTCGGCGCGCGCCCGCAGCGGAGCGGGGATGACCGCGCATCCGGTCTTCGCGATCGTGTCTGCCGGGCTCGACCTGGACCCGCGCAGCTCGATCTTCCAGGACGCCCCCGAGCGGCCGATCATCCTCACGACCGAGCTGTCGCGGCCGGAGGCGCGCGAGACGCTGTCGGAGGTCGCGGACGTCGTGGTCTGCGGTCGGGAGCGCGTGCAGGCCGAGCGCGGACTGCGGGTGCTGCACGAGCGCGGGCTCACGCGCATCCACTGCGAAGGAGGTCCGCACCTGTTCGCCGACCTGATCGCCGCGCGCGCGGTCGACGAGCTGTGCCTGACCCTCAGTCCGCGCCTCGAGGGCGGGACATCGTCGCGGATCGCGACGGGGGCGGCTCCCATCGCCCCGCTCGGGCTGCGGTTGGCGCACACGCTGGCGGGGGATGACACGCTGCTGCTGCGGTATGTCCGGGGCTGAGGAGGCTGTGGCCGCCGAGCTGCGTCCGGTCATCGACGCGGGTGTGGTGCGTCGCCTCGTCGACGCGCAGTTCCCGCAGTGGCGGGGGCTGCCCATCCGACCGGTGGAACACGACGGCTGGGACAACCGGACGTTCCGGCTCGGCGACGAGCTGAGCGTCCGTCTGCCGAGCGCCGCGGGCTACCGCGAGCAGGTCGCGAAGGAGCAGGAGTGGCTGCCGCGGCTCGCCCCGCTGCTGCCGTTGCCCATCCCGCAGCCCGTCGCCGAGGGCGCACCGACGGAGGAGTACCCGCTGCCCTGGTCGGTGTACCGCTGGCTGCCCGGCCGACCGGTGGTGCTGCTCGGCGATGTGTCGCGGGATGCGGTGCTCGCCGAAGCGATCGGGCGGTTTCTCGTCGCCCTGCGGGAGGCGCCCACCGGCGGAGCGCCCGAGCCGGGGACGCACAACTTCTTCCGCGGCGCTCCGCCGGAGGTGTACGGCGAGGAGGCGCTCGCCGCGTTCACCCTGCTCCCGGCCGCCGACGCCGACCGCGCGCGTGGCCTCTGGGACGAGGCCACCGCATCCCGCTGGGGCCGTGTGCCGGTCTGGTTCCACGGCGACGTCGCGCCGGGCAATCTGCTGACGGATGCGTCGGGCGCCCTGTGCGCGGTGATCGACTTCGGCACGTCCG
This sequence comes from Leifsonia sp. 1010, assembly GCF_031455295.1. Classification (NCBI taxonomy): domain Bacteria; kingdom Bacillati; phylum Actinomycetota; class Actinomycetes; order Micrococcales; family Microbacteriaceae; genus Leifsonia; species Leifsonia sp. 1010. Next base: position 137,561 of record NZ_JAVDSL010000004.1, on the reverse strand, counting down.
GCGTCGGAGACCCCGCCTGCGACCTCGTGCCCGCCTGGACGATGTTCGAGGGCACGGCACGCGACGCGTTCGTCGAGACCGTCGGCCTCGACGACGACACCTGGTCGCGGGCGCGCGGCTGGGCACTCTGGAAGGCCGCGATCACCCTCCGCGACCGCCCCGCAGACCCCGAGGCGCGCGCAACCCTCGCCCGCCTCCTGCGCTGACCCCGCCGCCGCCCGCCCACTGAACGCCCGAGATTTGCGCCAAATCTCGGTTATGCGGCGCCGATAACCGCGATTTGGCGCAAATCTCGCGCGGGCAGGTGGCGAGGCGAGGGCGGCGCGGGGAGGGTGACGCAGGGCGGCGCGCTACGCCGCCTGCAGCGCGTGCGCGTCGAGGATCGTGTACGAGTAGCCCTGCTCGGCGAGGAACCGCTGGCGGTTCTGCGCGAAGTCCTGGTCGACGGTGTCGCGCGCGACGAGCGTGTAGAAGTTCGCGGACAGCCCCGACTCCTTGGGCCGCAGCAGACGTCCGAGGCGCTGCGCCTCCTCCTGGCGGCTGCCGTACGAGCCGGAGACCTGGATGGCGACGGTCGCCTCGGGCAGGTCCACCGAGAAGTTCGCGACCTTGCTCACGACGAGCACCTTCGTCCGTCCGTCGCGGAACTCCTGGTAGAGCCGCTCCCGCTCGTCCACGGGCGTCGCGCCGGTCAGCTGCGGTGCGTCGAGCGCCTCGGCGAGCTCGTCGATCTGGTCGAGGTACTGGCCGATGATCAGGATGCGCTCGCCCTCGTGCCGCGCGACCAGCTGACGCACGATGTCGAGTTTCGCGGGGGCCGTCGCCGCCAGGCGGTACCGCTCGTCGTCGGGGGCGGCGGCGTAGCTGAGCCGGTCCGACGGCGGCAGGTCGACGCGCACCTCGTAGCAGGCGGCCGGAGAGATGAAGCCCTGCGCCTCGATCTCCTTCCAGGGGGCGTCGAAGCGCTTGGGGCCGATGAGGCTGAACACGTCGCCCTCGCGGCCGTCCTCGCGCACCAGCGTCGCGGTCAGGCCGAGGCGGCGGCGGGCCTGCAGCTCGGCCGTCAGCTTGAAGACGGGCGCGGGCAGCAGGTGCACCTCGTCGTAGACCACGAGGCCCCAGTCGAGCGCGTCGAGCAGCGCCAGGTGCGCGTACTCGCCTTTCCGCTTGGCGGTGAGGATCTGGTAGGTCGCGATCGTGACCGGCTTGACCTCCTTCACCTGTCCCGAGTACTCGCCGATCTCCTCGGCCGTCAGCGTCGTGCGGCGCAGCAGCTCGTCGCGCCACTGCCGGGCCGACACGGTGTTGGTGACGAGGATGAGCGTCGTCGTCTTCGCGGTCGCCATCGCGCCAGCGCCGACGAGCGTCTTGCCCGCACCGCAGGGGAGCACCACGACGCCGGAACCGCCGTCGAAGAAGTTGGTGACCGCCTTGCGCTGGTAGTCGCGCAGGGCCCAGCCGTCCTCCTTCAGCCCGATCTCGTGCGGTGTGCCGGGCGTGTACCCGGCGAGGTCCTCCGCCGGCCAGCCGAGCTTCACGAGCTCCTGCTTCAGCTGCCCGCGTGCCCACGCCTCCACGACGAACGTCGTGTCGTCGCGGCGCTGCAGCAGCAGCGGAGCGATCCGCTTGGCGCTCGCGACCTCCGTCAGCACGGCCAGGTCGCTGGATCGCAGCAGCAGCGTCCCCTCGTCGTCACGCTCGATCACGAGCCGCCCGTAGCGGGCGACGGTCTCGGAGACATCGACGGACACCGTCTGCGGGATGGGGAACTTCGAGTACCGCTCGAGCGTCCCGAGCATGTCCTCCGCCGTGTGTCCGGCGGCCCGCGCGTTCCACAGCCCCAGGCGGGTGATGCGGTACGTGTGGATGTGCTCGGGCGCACGCTCCAGCTCGGCGAAGACGGCGAGGTCGTGGCGCGCGTCCTCCGCCTCCGGGTGCGCGACCTCCAGCAGGACGGTGCGGTCGCTCTGGACGATCAGGGGGCCATCGGACATAGCTCACCAGCCTACGCCCTGCGCGGTAAAGCGCTGCCGGACTCATACCCCGACCGTGTTGCCGCACAGCGGGCACGTCGTCGACCCCACCTCCGGCTCCTCGAAGAGCGAATGATTCCGCGCTTCGGCGGCGAGCCAGGGCACGTTGCTCTGTGCCGCCTCGATCAGTACGTCGCGATCGGTGACCAGCCGGATGCGCGACGCGAGCCACGACCGCGCCGGCTCGTTCACCTCGGCTCGGCCGAGGTGCAGCACCATCCGCTGCATCCCATGGCGCGACCCCGTGGCCTCGTCCAGCCTGTCGAGCAGCTGATCGATCGTCACCGCAGTCACGTTCGTCGGCTCCGCTCCAGGCGCCGCAGAATCGTGCAGCACGCTCGCCACGAGCACGTCGCGGAGCTCGTCGTAGCGCCACATGCTTCTACGCGCGTATCCGGGAATGTCGAGGATGTACCAGGCCACACACTTCCCCATTCCGTCCGCTCGACCTCAATCTACGGATAGGGCGGCAGGCGGACCAGAGCGCCAACGCGCGACTTGGGCGGACGATGCCGTTACGGCCGCCGCGATCACGGCACCGGCCGCACGCCCCGGATGCTGGAGAGCGGGAGTGTCCGCTCGATGTCCGCTGCACGGTCCCGTCCGCGCAGCCGGCCGCCGCCGACCCCGGTCGGCTCCAGCAGGTAGTCGACGACATCGCCGCCGGGCATGGCCACCTCGACGATGACCGTCTGGCGTGACTTGACCGCCGCATCCAGCTGCCGCGCGAGCCAACGCTCGCCCGTGTCCTCACCGGCGTCGTCCTCGGCCTGCCGCAGCCGGGCGACCAGTTCGGCGTCGCGGTCGGCCTCCTCGGCGGCCCGGGGATGCGCGAACCGCTGTCGACGCAGCGTCACCTCGCGCCCGTCCGCGTCCTCCGCCACCACCGGGTAGCGCGCATCGCTGAGCGCCCAGAACACGACATCCCGCGGGTACCGGCTCACCAGTTCGCCGTCGCCGGTCGGGATGAGCCGCAGCGAGCTGAGCGCCTGGTCGATCTGGATGCTGCGGAGCAGCGTCGCGTCCGTCGAACGGACCGCCGACCGCACGTTCTCGCGCTCCGCCTCGTGCACGCGGACGCGCCCGTGCCGCTCGGCGGCATCGGCGATCAGGTACTCGATCGGCTGCGGGAGTCCGGTCAGCGAGATCGCGCTGAGGAACTCGCGGATGCCGTCCGCCGTTTCGCCCGCCGTCAGCGCACGGTCGACCGAAGCGGCGGAGAGGCGGAAGGTCGCGGCGAGGGCTCGGGACTCGAGGTCGGCGATCCCGCGCAGGCGGCCTTCGATCTCCGGCGCCAGCGGCCCGGGGGAGACGATGGTGAGGTCGTGCTGCAGGTAGACGCGGTCGACCTCGGCCGGGAATGCGGCGGCCATGACCTCGGTCGCGGCTTCCGGGCCGTCCTCGACGAGGGCGGTTCCCGCGGACGACGGCGCCTGGTGCGCGGTGACGCCGAGCCACTCGGCGAGGCGCGTGTGCGCATCCACGCGCCGCTGCGCCTCCTCGACGGCCGCCGGATACAGCCAGGCGACGTGCTCGCGCAGGCTGTCGCCCCACGCGGCGCGGCTGCGCAGGGCGAGCAGGGTGCGGAGGTCGGCCGGGAGGGCGTCGAGCCACGCCGCGGCGAGGGCACGCCAGCGGTCGCGGGTGGGGGAGTGCGACCAGTCCGCCGCGGCCTCGGTCGGCAGCCACATCCCGTCGTCGACGGCCACGAGTCCGGCGCGCTCGGCGGCGGAGAGGACGACGGGGACGACGTCCGCATCCACCGAGAGGGCCTCGGCCAGGCGCTTGACCGCCGGGAGCGCGAGTCCGCCCTTCTGCAGTCGGCGGGCGCCCTCGCGGGCGAGTTCCGCGAGCAGTTCGGACACGGCCGTCACAGCCTCGAAGGCGCGCTCGGAGGCGAGGCGGTCCGTGAAGCGGCTCTCCGTGTCCGGCACAGGCGCCAGCGCGGGCGGAGGCGGGGTGCCGAGCAGCTCGGCGGGCGACGGGAGTCCGGAAGCCGGCCACGAGGCGAGGTGCTCGGTCACGGCGACATAGACGACGACGCGTCCGACCGGCGCAGCAGTGTCGGCCTCGGCATCGGCGGGATGGACGAGCAGGAGGCCGTCCAGGTCGACGAGGGCGGCGGCGGCCGCCTCGACGGTGGTTCCGGCGGTCGCCGGCTCGCGGGTCAGCCGGTCGGCGAGCTCCTCGGCGGTCAGCGGTCCGCCGCCGCTGCCCAGCGCGACGAGCGCGCCGAGGCGCGTCCGGTCGAGCGGGGTCAGGGCGCGCTGGAGGGAGTCCGCTTCGAGCAGGGCGTCCGCCAGGTCGAAGAAGTCGGACACTCCCGTCCGGCGGTAGGTGCGCTGGTGCAGCGCGGAGACGAGCGCAGCGTCATCCAGCTCTCGCAGTCGTGCTACGAGAGCGAGCGTGGTCGTCATGGCGCCGAACCGCCGGTCGCCCCGGCCCCTAGCGCCGGCCCTTGGGTCCGGCGGGCGCGGCCCCGCGCGTGCCGTTCGCCCGGTTGAGCGCGCGGTTGCGGCGGGCGCTGACGATGATCAGCACGACGATCAGCACGAACGCGATCGGAAGGGCGACCAAGGGGAAGAAGAACACGGTCGGCCAGAGGCCCTGACCCGATCCCTGGGCGGCGAACTGACCCGCCGCGGTGCCGATGAGGATGGCCGCGATGCAGACCAGGGAGACGATGACGAGCGCAGCGATGATGTACGCAAGGATGCGCTGGAGCCGCGATGCCGGCGGCGGGGTCTGTTGGGTCACGAAATCAAGGATAATTGAGGTTGGTCATACGATCCCCCATGCGAAGTGAGGTTCCCATGCCAACCGGCAAGGTCAAGTTCTACGACGAGGAGAAAGGCTTCGGCTTCATCAGCTCCGATGACGGCCAGGAAGTCTTCCTGCACGCCTCGGCGCTTCCCGCCGGTGCCGTCGTCAAATCGGGAACCCGTCTGGAGTTCGGCATCGCCGACGGCAAGCGCGGCGCGCAGGCGCTGTCCGTGCGCGTCCTGGAGGCTCCGCCGAGCCTGGTGAAGATGAAGCGCAAGTCGGCCGACGACATGGCGATCATCGTCGAAGACCTCGTGAAGCTGCTCGACGGCATCGGCGCGAACCTGCGCCGCGGCAAGTACCCCGACAAGGCGCACGGCGCGAAGATCGCCGCCGTGCTGCGCAAGGTCGCGGACGACCTGGATGCCTGAGCGCGGCGACGAGATCGACCCGGCCGCCGAGACGGTCGAGAGCGAGACGGTGTCGGCGGACGTCGAGGCGACCGAGGTCGCTGAGACTACGGACGTCGACGTCGACGAGATCGAGGTCGAGGAGACCGAGATCGTCGAGGTGATCGAGGATGCGGAGCCGGCCGAACCGCTGGTCGCCGATCCCGAGCTGCTCGCCGCTGTCCCGCTGGCGCTCCAGGCGCTGGGCGAGATCACGCCGGAGAACACCATCGGCGAGCCCCTCGGCCATGTCGTCGAAGCGCCGGGCGTCGTCTCCCTGCTGTTCGCCAGCCGCCTGCCCGGGTACCCGGACTGGCGCTGGACCGTCACTGTCGGCCGCGCGAGCGACGACGACGAGCCGACCGTTCTCGAAGCCGAGCTCATGCCCGGCGACGGTTCGCTGCTCGCGCCCGACTGGGTGCCGTGGTCCGAGCGCCTGGCCGAGTACCAGGCCGCGCAGGAGGCGAACGCCGGTGCGGAGAACGAGTCGGAGGACGACGAGGACGCGGACGACGGCGACGACGAGGGCGACGACGAGGGCGACGACGAGTCCGAGGAGGGCTTCGACGACGCCGAGGACGACCACGACGTTCACGACCTGCACGACGACGACGATGTGGACGGCGTCGACATCGACAGTGTCGACGTGGACTTCGATGAGGAGACCGACGTCGACAGCGACCTCGATCTCGAGGCGGAGGAGGCGGCGGCGCTCGCCGACGAGGACGCGGACGACGAGGACGACGACGACGCGGATGACGACGACGAGTCAGATGACAACGAAGACTCGGACTCCGACGACGACGCGGATGACGACGAGGACTCGGACGACGAGTCCGACGCCTCAGCGGCGGCGCTTGACGGTGAGGTAGCCGAGTCCGAGGACGCCGAGGACGAGTCCGACGACGATGGTCCAGAGCCAGGTGCCGGAGGCGACGACCGGTCCGCCGACGATGAGCACGACGACGAGGGCGATCACCCACAGGGCTAGCCCGACGACGACGGCCCGCCGGTCATCCGTCTTCACGGGGACCGGGTCGGGCCGACGTTCGTCGTCGCGGAGCCAGAGGCGCATCGCGCGCTCAGCCCAGCCGCTCGACCACGTATTCGATGCAGCCGATCAGGGCACGCACATCCGCCGGCTCGATCGCGGTGAAGGTCGCGACGCGGAGCTGGTTGCGGCCGAGCTTGCGGTACGGCTCCGTGTCGACCACGCCGTTGGCCCGCAGCGTCTTCGCGACCGCTGCCGCATCCACGCGCTCGTCGAAGTCGATCGTGACGACGACCTGCGACCGGTGGTCGGGGTCGGCGACGAACGGGGTCGCGTACTCGACCGACTCGGCCCAGGAGTACAGCGCGCCCGATGACTCACGGGTGCGGGCGTCGGCCCAGGCGAGGCCGCCGTTGCCGTTCATCCACTCGAGCTGGTTCTCGAGCAGCGCCAGCGTCGCGATCGCCGGGGTGTTCAGCGTCTGGTTGAGTCGTGAGTTGTCGACCGCGTTCTTGAGGCTCAGGAACTCGGGGATGTAGCGGTCGCTCGCGGCGATGCGCTCGACGCGCTCCAGGGCGGCGGGGGAGAAGAGGGCCAGCCAGAGGCCGCCGTCCGACGCGAAGTTCTTCTGCGGCGCGAAGTAGTAGACGTCCGCCTCGCTGACGTCGAGGTCGACACCGCCGGCGGCGCTGGTCGCGTCGATCACCGTGAGAGCACCCTCGTCGCCGTCGACGCGACGGACCGGGGCCATGACACCGGTGGACGTCTCGTTGTGCGGCCAGGCGTACAGGTCGACACCCCCCACGACCTCGACCTCGCTGCGGGAGCCGCCCGGCGCCTCGATGACGTGCGGGGCGTCCAGCCACGGCGTCTGCGCCGCCTTGGCGAACTTGCCGCCGAACTCGCCGAAGACGAGGTTCTCGCTGCGCTTCTCGATGAGACCGAACGCGGCCGCATCCCAGAACGCCGTCGAGCCGCCGTTGCCGATGACGACCTCGTAGCCCTCGGGCAGGCGGAACAGCTCGCCGAGGCCCTCGCGCACGCGGCCCACCAGGTTCTTGACCGGTGCCTGGCGGTGGGAGGTGCCCAGCAGCTCCGCACCGGCGCCGGCCAGGTAGGCGACCTGCTCGGGGCGGACCTTGGAGGGTCCGCATCCGAATCGACCGTCGGCGGGCAGCAGCTCAGAGGGGATCGTGACGTCCGGCATAACTGAAGTGTATTGGCTGTTGCACGTCCAGGACGGCGCGTACCGGCGCTCCGCCCGGGCCTGCGCCAGGCTGTCAGCCGCACCAAGTAGGCTGATATCCGACGTTCGCTCGCCGTCACGTGGAGGGGTTCATGACCGATCTGATCGATACGACCGAGATGTACCTTCGCACCATCCTGGAGCTGGAGGAGGACAACATCGTCCCCCTGCGTGCGCGCATCTCCGAGCGTCTCGGCCACTCCGGTCCGACCGTCTCGCAGACCGTCGGCCGTATGGAGCGCGATGGTCTCGTCGTCGTCTCCGGCGACCGCCACCTGGAGCTCACCGACGACGGCCGTCGCAAGGCCGTACATGTCATGCGCAAGCACCGCCTCGCGGAGCGCCTGCTGAGCGATGTCATCGAGCTCGAGTGGGAGTACGTGCACGAAGAGGCGTGCCGCTGGGAGCACGTGATGAGCGAGCAGGTGGAGCGCAAGCTGCTCACCATGCTCGGCCACCCGACCGAGTCGCCCTACGGCAACCCGATCCCCGGACTCGGCGAACTGGGCGCCCCCGACTCCTCTCTTTCCACCGAAGACCTGATCAACCTGGTCGATGTCGTCCGCAGCAGCGATTCCGGGGTGACTGCCAGGATCCGTCGTCTCGGCGAGCCGGCCCAGGTCGACCCCGAGCTCCTTCTGCAGCTCAAGCAGGCGGGTGTTTTTCCCGGCTCGACCGGCACTTTCTCCGCCGCCGGGTCGTACGTCGCCGTGCAGATCGACGGGTTCGAGACCGGGCTCGAACTGCCCAACGAACTCGCGGCGCACATCTTCGTCGACGCCTGAATCCCGTTACCGATTCGTTAAAAAGCGGCCAAAAAGATGTGACAAACGGGGTCTCGTCCCGTAGTCTCTTACGAGTCCGAACGGGCCACCACCCGGCCCATCAGGACCCTGGATCGAGACGCTCCACCCCCCTATACCCGTCTCTCGATCCGTGAAGCCGAAGCCACTCGTGCGGACGGGGGCAGCTCCCTAGTGCTGCCGGAGCGTTGGAGGTCACACTTTGGCAGACTCGAGCACGACCGGTCCCCTCCAGGACCGTTCGAACCCGGACCAGAGCAGCACGGACATCACTTCTTCCCCTTCCACCCCCGCGTCCCGCCGCGCGCAGCGCGTGCAGCGTGAGACCGCGTCGTCGTCCCGCACGGCATCGTCGCCGGCGCGCACCAACGGCCGCGCCGCCTCGACCGCCGTCACCACGGCCACCGGTTCCGCGGCTGCGCAGGCGAAGAAGAAGCGCAAGGGCGGATGGATCCTCAACGCCGGTGTCATCACCGTCGCCACCGGGATCATCGCGACCATGTCCCTCCCTGCTTTCGCTTTCAACCCGAACGACGCGGAGAGCGCGGGCTTCGGTCCCAGCGCCGCCGACTCGATGAAGAAGGCGCAGTCGCAGACCGTCGAGGTCGGCGGTGTCGCCGCGTCGGCCGTCAACCGCGACGCCGCCTCCGCGACCACGGAGGAGCAGCTGGCCCAGCAGAAGGCCGCCGCCGCTGCTGCAGCCGCCGCAGAGGCCGCACGCCGTCAGGCCGCCGTCGAGCTGGCCACCTACGCGAGCAAGTCGACCGGCCCGTCGGTCTCCGACTTCCTTGCCAACCCGCCGTACCCGAGCTTCAGCCTGTCGCAGGTGTTCTCGGTGGCCCAGCAGTACATCGGCACTCCGTACGTGTACGGCGGCGCCAGCCCCGCGGGCTTCGACTGCTCCGGCTACGTCATGTACGTGTACGCCCAGTTCGGCATCTCGCTCCCGCACTCGGTCTCGGGTCAGGCCGCGATGGGCAAGCGCATCTCGATCGCCGACGCCCAGCCGGGCGACCTGGTGATCATGCCGGGCCACGACGGTTTCTACGCAGGCAACGGCAACATCATGGACGCCCCGGACACCGGCCGGTCGATCTCGATCCGCCCGATCTGGACCAGCGACTACTACATCGTCCGCTTGGGCATCTGAGCCGAGTCGGCATCCCCTCCGGACCGGACCTGAACTGTTTCCGTCCGGTGAACACTCCGCACCACAGCACCGGAACGGCGCGCCCCGAATAGGTGGCGCGCCGTTTCTGGGTTACCCTGGCGTTCTGACGCTGCGTCATGCAGCCGCAGAATCGGAGGATCCGATGGCCGGAACACGTTCCGCCGGGCCGCTGAGGGCGACCGGGTGGGACGAGTGCGGCCTTCCGGGGGGATCGAGCATCACGCTCTCCCGCTGGGGAGACTTTCTCGCCTGCCGCCACCACGTCGAGGCCTGCCACCGCCACCATGTGGCGTGCCGCCACCATGCCGCCTCCTCCTTGGGCGCTGTCCGCACGGACAGTGCCCTTTTTGTTTGCCCGAGCACCCTCCCTTTTGTCCCGAAAGGCCGCAGATGAAGACTCTGGTTCTCAACGCCAGCTACGAGCCGCTCGGCGTGATCGCGACGCGACGCGCGATCATGCTGGTGCTGAGCGGCAAAGCGTCGACGATCGCCGGGAGCGGGGCGCAGCTGCACAGCCGCTCCCTGGTTCTGGATGCGCCGAGCGTGGTGCTCTTGAACCAGTACATCAAGGTGCCGCACCGCCGCATCCCGCTGACCCGCAAGTCGGCGCTGGAGCGCTACGGCCACGTGTGCGCGTACTGCGGCAAGTACGGCGACACCCTCGACCACGTCATCCCGCGTGCTCGCGGCGGTACGCACACGTGGGACAACGTCGTCGTCGCCTGCTTCCGCTGCAACAACGTCAAGTCGGACCGTCTGCTCAGCGAGCTGGGCTGGAAGCTCCCGTTCGAGCTGAAGGAGCCGCACCTGAACATGGCGTCGCTGATCAGCATGCGCTGGAACGACCCCAACTGGGAGGAGTTCACGGAGCCGTGGCGCCGCCACGAGCTGCAGCTGGCCGGGTGAGCCCCCGTCGATGAGGGCGGAGGCCGAGGCGCGCGTCGACGGATATTGGGCCGAAGTCTTCGAAGTGGATGTCGCTCGGATCTGGGAGCCGGGCATCCACACGACGTGGGCGCGCGACCCGTGGCCCGGGGTGTATGTCCTCGTCCGACCTGGCGCGGTCCGACTTCGCGCCCCGGGAAGAGAACGCGCGAAGCTCGAGCCGGTGCTCCGCGCGGTCACGCCGGAGGACGCGTTGGATGCGGTCCGCTGGCGAATGGCCCTGAACGCGTTCTCGCCGCGCGTCCTCGGGCCCGCCGTCCACTCGTACCGCAGCGACCCCGTTGTGTCTGATCGCCGTGACATCGAGGTGGTCTCGGAGCACGACATCCGGCTGTTCGCAGACGAGGTCGGGGAGGGCGAGTTCGAGGAGTCGGGCCTGGCGGATGCGACCCGGGTGTTCGGGCTGCGGGAGAACGGTCGGCTCGTTGCTGCCGCCGGGCTGAGCGTCTGGATGGAGGAGCCGTCGGACATCGGCGTGCTCACCCTCCCGGGAGCGAGGGGGAGAGGGTACGGTCGCCGGGTCGCCGTGGCGGCGGTGAATGAGGCGATCGCGCTGGCGGGCATCGTCCGCTGGAGGAGCCTGGCGAGCAACGCTGCCTCGCGCTCTCTGGCGCGGTCGCTCGGCTTCGAGGATCGCGGCGAGAACATCGGGATCCGGCTCAGCTTCTAGCCGTTCGCCTCACGCCCGCGCAAGCGCATCAGCACAGAGTCCCGGCGCTCGAAGCCGACGGACTCGTAGAGGCGGATCGCCGCCGCGCGGCTGGGCCGCGACGTCAGGTCGAGGGTTCGCAGCTCGCGTTCGCGGGCGAGGTCGATGATCGCTTCGAGCAGCTGCCGCGCGATCCCCTTTCCGCGCTGGGTGTCGTCGACCACGACGTCGTCGACGTGGCCGCGCCATCCGGTCGGGAGGGGGAAGGCGGCGAGGGTCGCCATGCCGACGATCTGCCCGTGGACGCGGGCGACGAGGAGGTCGGTTCCGGGATGGTCGAGCATGGCCAGCATCCGGTCGCGGTCGTAGCCGGCGGTGGAGGAGAGCTGGGGGAGGAGGTGCTCGATCGCATCCAGATCGGTGGGGCTCAGCGTGGTCGCGACCTCGATGTCGACGGGGGCGTTCATGCCCACCACGCTAGCCGAGTGGCTTAACGACCGAAGCGGAAGGTCCTGTCGGAACCTTCCGTTCGGTGCCGGGGCCGGCAGCGGTGACCCCGGTCAACCCGCGGTGATTTTGCGGCGGTAGATGACCATCGCGAAGGCGTACGCGATGACGAGGATGCCGACGAGCCAGGCGAGGGCGATCCAGATGTCGCTGCCGACCGGCTGCTGCTCGAACAGCGCCCGGATGGTGTTGACGATGGACGTGACCGGCTGGTTCTCGGCGAACCAGGCGACCGGGCCGGGCATCGACGTGGTCGGAACGAACGCCGAGCTGATGAAGGGCAGGAAGATCAGCGGGTAGCTGAAGGCGCTGGCCCCATCCACTGTCTTCGCCGAGAGTCCCGCCATGACCGCGAGCCACGTGAGGGCGAGGGTGAAGAGGATGAGGATGCCGGCGACTCCGAGCCAGGCCCAGACCGACGCTCCCGTGCGGAAGCCCATGATCAGTGCGACGCCGATGACGATCGCCATGGAGACGATGTTGGCGACGACGGACGTGAGCACGTGCCCCCACAGCACGCTGCTGCGGGCGATCGGCATCGACTGGAACCGCTCGAAGATGCCGCCCTGCAGGTCGAGGAACAGCCGGTACGACGTGTACGCGACCCCGGAGGCGATCGTGATGAGCAGGATCCCGGGCAGCAGGTAGTTGACGTACGAGCTGCTGGAGCCGGTGTTGATCGCCCCGCCGAGCACGTACACGAACAGCAGCATCAGCGCGATCGGCGTGACCGCGGTGGTGATGATGGTGTCGGGACTGCGCAGGATGTGGCGGAGCGAGCGCCCGGTGAGCACACCGGTGTCGCTGAGAACCGTGGCGGTCATCGTGCCTTCCTTCCTGTGGCGGCCGCGCCGTCGGTGCGGTCGGTGGTGGTGTGGTTGTCGGCGTTCTCGCCGCTGTCGTCTCCCGTGTCGCCGACGAGGGCGAGGAAGACCTCCTCGAGCGTCGGCTGCTTCTCGACGTACTCGACCTTCGCGGCGGGGAGCAGCCGCTTGAGCTCGTCGAGGGTGCCGTTCTGGATGATCGTCCCGTTGTGGAGGATGGCGATCCGGTCGGCGAGCTGCTCGGCCTCGTCCAGGTACTGCGTGGTGAGCAGCACCGTGGTGCCCTGCCCGGCGAGGCGCTTGACCGTCTCCCAGACCTCGATCCGCGCCTGCGGGTCGAGTCCGGTGGTCGGCTCGTCGAGGAAGATGATCGGCGGGTTGCCGATCAGACTCATCGCGATGTCGAGCCGGCGCCGCATCCCACCGGAGTAGGTCGCGGCCTTGCGCTTGCCCGCGTCGGTGAGCGAGAAGCGGGCGAGGAGGTCGTCGGCGATGCCGGCCGGGTCCTTCAGGTGGCGGAGCTTGGCGATGAGGATGAGGTTCTCGCGTCCGCTGAGCACCTCATCCACCGCCGCGAACTGCCCCGTGAGGCTGATCGCGCCGCGGACGTCGCCCGGCTTGGCCGCAACATCCACCCCCTGCACGGTGGCGGTGCCGCCGTCGGCGCGGAGGAGGGTGCTGAGGATGCGCACCAGCGTCGTCTTGCCGGCCCCGTTGGAGCCGAGCAGGGCGAAGATGGTGCCCGCCTGCACGTCGAAGTCGACCCCGCGGAGCACTTCGACGTCTTTGAACGATTTCTGGATGCCGCGGACGCTGATCGCGGTTGCGCTCATTTCTTCTCCTCCTGTTCTGCCTCCTGGACCGCCTTGATCAGGCGGGCCCGCTCCTTGTCGATCCACTTCACGCCGCCGTACGACTCCGTGTAGGTCTCGGCGAAGTCGATGGGGTCGCCCCCGACGAGCTCGCTGATCGGCGTGCCGTCGATGGCGGCGCGCTCCCACATGTCGGCGAAATCGGTGAGCATCGTGACGAGCGTGTCGCCGTCGGTGATGCCGCCGTTGTACATGAAGTACCGTTCGAACGCCTTCGCGGCGCCGCGGTACGGCTCCGGCAGGGCCTGCACGCGGGCCTTGTACTGCCGGTACTGCTTCTTCTGTTCGAGGGATCCGGTGATCGTCTCGATCCACTTCGCTGCCATGATCAGTTGTCTCCTTCGTGGAGCTGTTCGATCCGCTCTGCGAGGAAGCTCCACGTCCTCCAGAACTCTTCGAGGTATTCACGACCCCGGGCGTTGAGGGAGTACACCTTGCGGGGCGGACCCTTCTCGGATGGAACCTTCTCGACATCCACCAGCCCGCGCTGTTCGACCCGGACGAGGAGGGCGTAGATCGTGCCCTCCGCGATGTCGGCGAACCCCTGGTCGCGCAGCCATGCGGTGATCTCGTACCCGTATGCGGGCCGACGCGACAGGATGGCGAGCACGATGCCCTCGAGCGTCCCCTTGAGCATCTCGGTCTCTTGCTTGCCCATGGGACCCTCCTTCCTGCTTGCTAGTCAGTGTTGCTGATTACTGGTACATAGTAAGCATGAGTACCGGTAGATAGCAACACTGAATAGCTATCTTTTTTTGGGAAGGGGATGGCGTGGGGTTCGATAGACTCGACGGGCCAGCCTCTGTAGCTCAATGGAAGAGCAGTTCCGTCCTAAGGAAACGGTTGGGGGTTCGAGTCCCTCCAGGGGCACTTCTTGGTGGCGACGAAACTGCCGGTCAGGGGCATAATTCACCCGTCGGATAACGGGCGCTGTCCAAGATTTGCCCACAATTTGCCCACACAATGGCCGAATACTCTAAGGAACTTTAAGGAGCGCCAGAGTTCCGATAGTCGGGCCCACGTCTCTGAGGCCGGAACCGGTCCTGGTGGATTCTTAGCGGTTCATGGGGTCCGGGCTCGTAACGTGTGACGGATGAGTTCGACATCCGCGTCTCTGTCCTCCCTGACGGCGCCTCCCGACCCGCGCGTCAGGATGGCTGTACTGCCGCATCCCCGACACTGGATCCTTCTGCCGGCCCTCGGCTCCGCGGCTATCCTGCTTCTGGGGTTTCTCGTGCGCTTCGTTCCCGCAATTGCCGCTGCTGAGGTGCAGGTCGATGTCTGGCTGACCCACCACCAGAGCGGCCTCATCAGCGGCATCGCGCTCATGATCGAGGCGCTCTTCTCTCCGGCAGGCAGTGTGGCGATCCTAACGATCTCTTTCCTTTTCCTGCTCTTCGTGCGGCGCTCGCCGGTGAACGCCTTCGCGTTCACGTCGGTCGCCGCCTTCGGCTACCTCGCGTGTGAGGTCTTCAAGGCGGCCGTTTCGATGCCGCGCCCGAACGGGAACCTGATGTTCCACCCGTTGCTGGCGGAGACCGGTCATGACAGCTTCCCGAGCGGTCACACGACGTTCGCCGTGTCGTATGCGATCGCAGCTCTTCTGCTCTCTCGCCACACGCGCTGGTTCCGCTTCACGGTGGTGCTCGGGTCCCTATTCGCACTGATGGTCGCAGTGTCACGGATGTACGTAGGAGCCCATTACCTCACCGATGTTCTCGGCTCCGCTGCGGTGGCAGCGGTCGCGGTGTCCTTCTGGTGCGGACTCTGGTCCCGGTTCGGTCTGACCGTCCTCGGATGGTTCCGGTTGTTGCGGTGGATCGGCCCGGTTCCGAGGCCGTCACTCGTCGTCGGTGGGAGCGCCATCCGGGCCGCGCGAAGCGACGTTTCGGCGTCCTAGGGAGTTTCAAGGATGGGGGATGCAGACAGCGTCGTGCATAGACAGGCCACGCCATATCGAGCGGTGAGGGCAGCTATCGGGTTCGCGGTGCCGGCGCTGGTGATGGTGGCGGTGCTGGTGGTGGGATGGTTGATCGCTGCGTCGGCGAGCGTGACTCGGTGGGACCTTTCCGTGTTGCACGGTTTGGAGTCCGTGCAGAGTCCGATCTTCGTCGCACTCTCACTCGGGCTGAGCTGGTTGTTCTCGCCGGTGGTTGCAAGCGTGGTGATCGCCGTCGCCGCGGTGGCGACGGGAATAGCTCGGAGGTCCGTGTGGCCGGGGGTGCGGCTTGCAGTGTTGGTGCTCGTACCGTGGTTGGGGAGCACCCTGATCAAGGTGCTGGTTCATCGGCCGCGCCCGTTCAGCACCGACCTCCCACATCACCTGCTCACGGCGACGGGGTTCAGCTATCCGAGCGGGCACACGGCTCTCGCCACCGCCTTCTGCGTGGCCCTGTTCCTGATGTGGGGGCGCGGCCGGCTGAGGGCGCCCCTCTTGGCGGTCGCGATCGCCGTTCCGTTGCTGACGGCGTTCGCTCGGATGTATGTCGGCGTGCACAATCTGACGGACGTCCTGGCGAGCTTGGTGTACGCGACCGCCGCGGTCTTCCTGGTGGATCGGATCATGCGTGCGGTGGCAGCCCGATTTGCGGCCTCACACGGTGTCGGGGGCTCCGTCGGCTTCGTCGCGCGCGTCCGCTAGATCAGCCGTCTGGACCAGCACCACGGCGAGGGCAACGCCGGCCGCGAGCGCTGCGAGCGCGATGACAAGAATTCGCACCCGGTCAGTCTGCACTGAAGCCTCCAAGAACCTTCCAAGGTTTCCCGGGCGCCACCGCTTGGAGGTTTCTTAGGAGGCCTGGGATTGACTGAGAGTGGCCACTGATTCGGAAGGACGGTGCCGCCTTGTCTGTCACAGTGACGCGGCGGGTACCTCCGAAAGGCGCCCTTCGCCGGAACTCCGCTACCCTACTCGCCGTGGTTCTCGGGGCGCTCACCTCCGCCAGCTCACTTCTCGGATCGTGGATCCCGTCGCTGTGGGGCGACGAAGTGACGAGTGTGATGTCGGCCCAACGGCCCGTCGGATCGCTGATGCGCATGCTGGGGCACGTCGACGCGGTTCACGGGGCGTACTACCTGGGTTTGCACGCGTGGGGCGCGGTTTTCGGGTTCAGTCCGTTCTGCGTACGCCTTCCGAGCGCCCTGGCGGTCGGGGTCGCGACCACCGCGGTCGTGCTCCTCGCCGATCGGTTGCGGTCACGTCGGGTCGCGGTGCTGGCGGGCCTGGTCTGCGTGCTCCTCCCGCGCGTCACGTACATGGGCGAGGAAGCCCGGTCGTACGCGTTCTCGGCCGCTGTCGCCGCTTGGCTCACGCTGATCCTCATCGTCGCGCTCTCCCGCGATCGCCGCGACCGCCTGATCTGGGTCGCGTGCGGCGCGGTTCTCGCAGTGGGCATCTACCTCTTCCTGTACATCGCCTTGTTCGTAGTCGTGCACGGGATCCTGGTGATCACGTCGCGAACGTCACGGCGCGCCGTGCTCGGATGGGTGATCGCAACCGCTGCAGGCCTCGTCGCTGCCTCTCCCCTGGTGGTGGTGGCGATTTCCGAGCGCGCCCAGGTCTCCTACTTGGGCGTGACGCAGCAACTTTCGCCCTCCACCCTGTTCAGCGGTTTGTGGTTCGGCGATTGGATGTTCGCCAGCTTCGCCTGGTTCATGATCGGTGTCGCGGTCTGGTGCGAGGCGAGGCGTCGTTTTCAGGTCGCGCAAGCGGTGGGCGGGGGAGTCCTGTTCTTGTCGGGACGGCGAATACCGACTCTAGTCTCCCTGTCGCTGGCGTGGCTGTTCGTCCCTACTCTGCTTCTGATCGCCGTGCACGGGTTCGTCCCCGACTTCACGGCCCGCTACGTGTCGTTCTGCGCCCCGGCGGCCGCCGCCTTGATCGCGTGCGGAATCGACGAATTCTTCCGGCTTCGCCGGTGGCTGGGAGTTGCAGCGGGCCTCTTGGTGGTGTTCGTCGCCGTACCTGTGTACATTGCCCAGCGCACTCCCTATGCCAAGAACCAGTCCGACTGGGCGCAGATTTCGGCGGCGGTAGGGCGTGACTCCCGGCGCGGTGATGCGGTCGTGTTCGATGAGTCGACCCGCCCTTCACGGCGCCCGCGGCTCGCGATGCACGGCTATCCGGCTGGCTTCCACGGCATCCGGGATGTCACCCTGCGGACGCCGTTCCAGGAGTCGACGACCTGGCACGATACCGCTTACACCGTTCCGGAGGCGGCAGCGCACGGACGCTTCGCCGGCGTCGATCGCGTCTGGCTGATCGAGTACGCGGCCTCCCCCCAGCACCCCGACACCTACGGACAGCGTGAGCTGACCGAGCTCGGCTTCCACGAAACGACGGCGCCGCTGCACACTCACCGGGGCCTGATCGCCCTCTATGAAAGGACACCATGACCGCACATCTCGGATTGCTCGACCCGCAGGGAATCATCCAGGCCGCCGGGCCGTGGGCGCTGCTGGGGATCTGCGCGATCGCGTTCATCGAGACCGGGCTGCTGGTCGGCTTCTTCCTGCCGGGGGATACGTTGCTGTTCTTCACCGGCGTGCTCGCGTTGGCCGGCCGCTTTTCGGAGCCACTGTGGGTGATCATTGTCGCGGTGATCGTCGCGGCGGCTCTCGGTGACCAGGTCGGGTATCTCATCGGCCGCCGAACCGGTCCGCGGGTGTTCGAACGCAAGGAGTCGGGCTTCTTCAGCCGGGCCAGTGTCGACCGGACTCAGCGGTTCTTCGACCGCTTCGGAGGAGCGGCGGTGATGGTGGCACGGTTCGTGCCGGTGGTGCGGACTTTCGCGCCCGTGGCGGCGGGTGTCGGAAAGATGCGGTGGCCCCTGTTCACCGTCTTCAACGTGGTGGGTGCTGCGATCTGGGCGACCGCGGTCATCATGCTCGGCTACGGTCTAGGGCACATCCCCGGCGTCGCCGACTTCGTCTCGTCTTATCTGGATCTGGTGCTGATCGGCATCGTCGTGATCTCGGTCGTCCCGGTCCTGGTGCGCGTGATCGCAGTGCGGCGCCGAACTCGGACGGATTCTTAGCGTTACCTGAGCCCCCGCACCATAGCCTTCGATGCGTCCGACCCGATCGCATCAAGGAGAACACATGACCGAGCCGAACCGTCTCGCCCTTGCCGGCAACAAGGTCCCGGAGCCGACCGCGACCTTCTGGATCATCAAAGTCCTCGCCACCACCGTCGGTGAGACTGCCGCCGACCTGCTGGCGACTAACCTGCACCTGGGCACCCAGCTGACCTCGATCATCATGGCGGCGCTGTTCCTGCTCGTCCTGGTCGTACAGTTCCGGACCACCCGCTATGTCCCGGCGATCTACTGGCTGACGGTCGTCCTCATCAGTGTCGTCGGTACCCTGATCACCGACAATCTGACGGATGCGCTCGGCGTTCCGCTGGGGGTCTCGACCGCGGTCTTCGTGATCGCCCTCGTTGCGACCTTCGCTGTCTGGTACGCCGTCGAGCGGACGCTGTCGATCCACGAGATCGTGACCCGTCGACGTGAGATGTTCTACTGGCTGGCGATCCTGTTCACCTTCGCGCTGGGGACCGCGGCGGGCGATTTCTTGGCCGAACAGTTGAACCTGGGCTACCTCGCGTCGGTAGGCGTGTTCGCCGGTGCGATCGCCCTCGTCGCTGTGGCGCACTTCGTGTTCCGTCTCGGAGCCATTGCGGCCTTCTGGATCGCGTACGTGCTCACCCGCCCGCTGGGCGCGTCCCTCGGGGACTTCCTCGCTCAGCCGGCGAGCGACGGCGGCCTGGGACTGGGCACCATCGTCACCAGCGTCCTGTTCCTCCTCGCCATCCTTGCCCTGGTGGTCTTCCTGACCGTTTCGCGGCGGGATCGCACCGCGGTCCGGGAGTCGTCGACGGCGTCTCGGGAGCCCAGCCTCGACCTCTGACCGGCGAACAGCCGCTCGGGATGCGGGTCTCGCGCCGCTCAGGCGGACGGGACTCGCATCTCGATGCTCGTGCCGGCAGGTCCTGTGGACGCGACCGCGACCGTGCCGCCGTAGCGTACGGCGATCTCCCGGACGAGTGCCAGCCCGATTCCGAAGCCGGCGCGGGTGCGACCGGTCGTCATCGACTCGGTGCGCGCGAACCGGTCGAAGATGCGTGCCGGCTCGATTCCGGTGATTCCCGCGCCCTGGTCGGTTACCGTGAGGACCGCATCCTTCCCGTCGCGCCGGACGGCGACGGTCACTTCGGATCCGGCGGGGGAGTGAGCGAGGGCGTTGTCGATCAGAGCGACGGCGCAGCGCTGGATGCTGGTCGGCGGGACGGTCGTCGACACCGCGTCGTGTTTCTCGAACAGCAACGCTGTGCCGGTCTCGCGCGCGAGGACCTGCAGCGACTGAACCGCCTTCTCGACCGGGTGTACGAAAGGGGACGGATCGGAGGTCGCTTCCCGCTCCGGTCCCGCCGCGAGCAGCAGGTCGTTGACCACATCGATCAGGGTTCGGGTGTCCCTTCGGAGTTCTGCGATCGATGCCGCGGACGGATCGTCCGGCTCCAGCTTCCGTTGCAGCACCTGGATCCGGGCGTCGAGCACGGCGAGGGGCGTGCGCAACTCGTGGCTGGCGTCCTCGATGAAATTGCGCTGCAGCTCCAGCGCCTTGCCGAGCGGACGGACAGCGCGGCGGGTGACGACGATGCTCAACACCCCGGCGATCAGGATGGCCAACACCCCCACGACGGCGAAGGCGATGAGCGCGGTGGTCGTGTCGATGTAGATCTTGTGCTCACCCGGCTGGGGCGGTTCATTCACCTCGGCGGGACGCAGCTGGTCGAGGATGAAGAAGAACGCGACACCGATCGCGGCCACCACCAGGGCGCCGGACGCGATTGTGATCTGCAGTGCCACCGTGCGCGATGCGCGGCGTACCTCGATGGAATCGGCGGTGTCCTGACCTCTTCTCACGGCTGGCCCAACCGGTAGCCCGCGCCGCGCACGGTCGACACGATGTGCGGGTCCGTCTTCCTGCGCAGATAGTGCACGTAGGTGTCAACGGTTCCCGGTTGATCGTCGGACTCGAACACGGCGTCGAGGATCTGGGCGCGAGAGAAGGTGCGCAGCGGGTTCTCGGCCAGCAGCCGCAGCAACGCGTTCTCCCGGTCGGTGAGCAGGATGCGTCCCTCGTACGGCGAATACACAGCCCGGCTCTCGGGATAGAACCGCCATTCGCCGATCGGCACCTCCCGGCCTTCTCCGGTGAAGGTACGGGTGAGAGCGCGCAGCCGGGCGAGAAGCTCGTCGAACTCGAACGGCTTCACCAGGTAGTCGTTGGCGCCCGCATCCAAGCCCTCCACCTTGTCACGGACGCTGCCGAGAGCGGTCAGCATCAGGATCGGCGCCACGACGCCGCGCGCCCGGAGGGTAGCGACCAGCGCGGCGCCATCCAGCCCGGGAAGTCTGCGATCCACGACGAGGGCATCGAAGTCCTGCTCGAGCCCGGCACCGAGGCCAGCGTCGCCATCCACGACCCGCGTGACGTCGTAGTGCTCAGCCAGCACCTGCTCGATGAGCGGGCCGAGGCGCGCGTCGTCCTCGACAAGGAGGAGCCTCAGCCGTTCGCCAACCATGCTCCAAATCTACGCGGCTGCTCTCAGATTCTTCCCAGACGCCCGTCCTGGGCTCCCCTCAGTCATCGCCGCCGTCCGGGTCAGGTAAGTTAGGTAAGCCTTGGCTATCTGACCGAATGAGAGTGTGCGTGAACGCAGGGACCGTCATCGTCATGGGCGTGATCGCCGGAGGGACGATCTTCATCGGCCTCCCGGTCGGCAGGCTCTCCGCACGAGCTGCGGGGCTGCGCGCGATGCTCAACGCGATCACGATCGGTGTGCTGCTTTTCGTCCTCTGGGATGTGTTGGTCCACGCGGTCGAGCCGGTGGAGGCTGCCCTGACGGCTGCGTCCGTTGAGCACACCGCGTCATGGTGGCCCTTCCTGGGCCTGGCGGTGCTTCTGTTCGCGGGTGTGAGCGTCGGCCTGCTGGGCCTCGTCGCCTACGACCGGTGGATCGCCGCACGACCCCGGCCCGGTGGTGTCGCGAGGGCGTCCACGGGTGGGGTGCTGCGGCTGGAAGAGCCGGCCAGCCGTCTGGCCTTCCTGATCGCGGTGGGCATCGGCCTCCACAACTTCGCGGAGGGCTTGGCCATCGGGCAGTCTGCCGCGGGTGGCGAGTTGCAGCTGGCGGCCGTTCTGGTCGTCGGGTTCGCGTTGCACAACGCGACGGAGGGCTTCGGGATCACGGCGCCGCTGGCCGCGTCGGCCGTGCGACCATCCTGGCGGCAGTTGGGCCTTCTCGGTATGATCGGCGGCGGCCCCACTCTGGTCGGAACGCTGCTGGGAAGCGTCGTCGTGAACGACGCCCTCGCCCTGGGGTTCCTCGCGCTGGCGGCTGGATCGATCGTCTACGTTGTGGTCCAGCTCATCGGTGTCGCGCTCAAGATGGGCCGCGGATACCTGTTGTATGTCGGCATCCTGGTCGGCCTGTTCGCTGGGTTCGCGACCGACTTCGTGGTCACCGCCGCCGGGGTGTGAGTGTCCCAAGCGGTTGCCCTGTCGACGCGAGATTGTTCTCGCCAGCGCCGATCAGGGCTTCCCCTCTGTTCCGCGTTCTGGTGATCGAAGACGACGAAACGATCGGCTCGACCGGGACCTCTGCGCTGCGGCCGAACGGCTACGACATCGCGTGGGAGAAGGGTGGCGGGCTAGTGGCAGGGATACCGGTCGACGCGGTGAAGGTGGGCACGATCGAGCGCGCGAAAGGTGTCGAGTTCACGCAGGTCTTCTGCCGCGAGTTTCACCCTCTTGCTCGATCCATTAGTCCGCGACGACGAGATCGCCACGATACGTCGGCGAGAGCTCTGCATGGGCATGATCGGGCACGAGATGGCCTCTGGGTTGGTGTTTGCCCATAGGGCCGTGTCGCGCTAAGTCCAGAGGCTGCCGCCGCTCTCGGCGATCACGCGTTCGTTGAGCCGATCAGCGACGGATCCTAGATCGTCCTCGAAGAGATCGGCATAGGTGTCCAACGTCATCGCGGCCGACTTGTGTCCGAGCATGCGCTGAAGGGCTTTGACGTTCGCACCGGCGCTCACGGCGAGGCTAGCGGCGGTGTGCTTGAGATCGTGCGGCGTCATGTGCTCAAGCTCGGCATCGCGCAGCGCGGTCAGCCACCAGGATTGCCGGTTCAGGGCTGTATCTGGTCGAGCAAGGTAGCCGCCAGCGCGGGCAGGGAAAACGAGGTCGGTACGCTTCTTGCCGGCGACCAGCGCCTCGAGACAAGGCGCAAGAAACGCCGGGAAGGGCACCGAACGGGCCTCCCAACTCTTCGGCGGCCCGACGTGGATGAGCCCGTCCACTTCGGTGGCGGTTTGGTGGATGGCGAGACGGCAACGTTCCAGGTCGATGTCGTTCACGGTCAGCGCGACCGCTTCACCCCACCGGATGCCCGTATAGGCGAGAGTCAGGACAAGGATACTTCGCTTGTGGTCGGGCACGGCGCGCGCGAAGCGGAATACCTCCTCGTTTGTCAGGTATCGGCGACGCTTCTTGGTTCCCTTGCGCGGGAGGTTACTCGCACCCCGAGCCGGGTTCGCCGGAATCCTGCCGTCACGTACCGCAACGTCGAGGATCCCGGCGAGGATGCCGACCGCGCGCAGGACGACGCCGGCCGATCTAGGCTTACCAGCATTGCCCGCGCGTACTCGCACCGTGACAGCTTTGCCCTGGCCCAGTTCTCGGATCCACTTCTCGACCGCGGAGGGGCGAATCGCGCCGATCGGTGTCGCCGCCCAGCGCGGCTCGACGTAGACGCGCCAGGCGATGCGGATGGGGGAGAAGCTGGAGGGCTTGAGGGCTTGCTCCTTGTTGGCTAGCCATTCCTCGGCGAGCTCACCGACAGTGATCTTGGATTGAGACGCCTCGAAGTAGGTCCCCTTCATCATCGCTACTTCGACCGTCGCGTTATAAAGCTCGGCTTCGCGCTTGGTGCGGAACCCGCGCTTCTCGCGTTGTTGGTGTTCGGGGTCGCGCCAGCGCACGCGATAGCGCCGGCCTTTGGCCGACTCGTAAGCGTCGATGCTACCCACTCGCTGAACCTAGCTCTCGCCACCGACGAGGCAGGCTGGCTTCGATGAGAGCAAGCGGGCTCGCCGGCTATCTGAGGGTGGGTGCACTCTGGAGGTGTGAGAGAGACACCTGAACCGAGGCACTTGGGGGCATCGGACGAGGAGGCCGTTGAGCTTTGCCGGGAGTGGATGCGTTACCTGGGCGCCACGGATGCGGTCGTCGCTGCGGGTGAATCCCGCCGGGTCTGTGACCTGTATGGATCTGGCTATCTCGGCTGGGTCGAGAACAAGAGAGGCAACTTGGAAGTCGAGCTGGTCGAGCGCGCGGCGGCAGTTGTCGCGGCTGACGGTCGTCAGGGGGTGGTCTTCGCGCGCCACGGCGTGAGTCCATTTGCTCGAGTTAGAGCGGACGAACTCGCGATCGCTATTTTCTGGTTCGACGTTCAGGGCGGCACGCTGGACGGTGTGAACATGCTTGGCCGTGATTTGCTTGCGAAGGCTGCAGCCTCGCCGGACTAACGGTCGGGTCATCGGACGCCGACGGAGGAAGGTTGAGGATCAGGAGCCTTGACGATCTGTGCTGCTGGCGTTCGAGCAGTTCGCTTTAGTTCGGCCTGCGCCGCGGCTCGGGACTTCGCCATTGTCTCTTCGAGTGCGCTTCGTTGCATCATCTCGACCAGTTGCGACTTGGCTGAGTCCGCGGTCGAGGCCACCAGGACTGCGGCATTGTGGTGCTTTCCACGAGTGAGCCCGACATAGAGGCCCGCGGCATCGACACCGGGTCCAACTAGGGCGCGGTCGGTGGTTTCACCTTGGACTCCGTAGACGGTTGTCGCGTAGGCGAGGTGAATGTGCTCTTCGGCGTAAGCGAGACTGACTTTCCGAAGGTCGGTCGTGTCGGTACTGGCGGCAAGAATCACATTGTCGTTGCCGATCGCCTTCACTATCCAGTTTTGACGGTTCTGCACGTCTGCGGTGCTGTCGTTACGTCGCGTCTGGACGACGTCGCCCACGAAGATCGATTGCCCGAACTGCCCGTAAAGTGCACGCCCAGGACGGATCGCCCCGGATTCGAGTCGGCGGCGTTGTATGGCTTCGCTGATCTCCTGCGCTTCGGCGTGGGTCGATGTGACCAGAGCAATAGTTTGACGGCACTGCGCGGCGTCAAGCCATCCTTCGACCATCGCTTCGCGGGCGGACATGTCGCTATCTGCCAATACGACATGCTCCGTCCGGATGAGCTGGTTTGCGACCTCGCGAATTTCGTCTGGGCCGTGTGGATCGCGGAGACGAAGAGCGAGTTGCGCCCACGCTTGGTCGTCAAAACGGTGGGTAGCTGTGAGCTCGACGCGATCAGGTGACCGGCGCCAGAAAAGTGCCATGGCTCCGGAGTGCCCGACCGGCAGTGCTTGGCGCTGGTCGCCGACCAGAGCCACGCCGGCTCTGTTGGCATACGCGACATCCAGAAGTGCCGACGCGGCCTCAAGATCCAGCATTCCGGCCTCATCGACGACAATGCGATCGCCAGGGTTGATGCGGATCCGTGGGCCGCGGTAGCTGGTCCCTGTGTCCGGGTCAACCTCACCGACCAAGAGCCGCCGCCATGCAGTTGCCCCCGATGCGACGGTCGCCCAGCGCCATCCGTAGTCGTACAGGAGTTGGTGCAGCGACGACGAGGAACTCATTGTTTCGCGTCCCGCTACGGCGGACGCCTTCTTAGTCGGCGCGACGATGATCATCCTCTGGCCACGTCGCCGCAGAGCGGCGCCGGCGATCTTGAGCATGGTGGTCTTGCCGGTGCCGGCCGGCCCAGAGATGACGACGTTGCCGGACGTGCCACTGATGGCGGCCGCACCACCGAGCTGTCCCTTATCGAGGGTCCGCTCAGGCTCAATTGCCCGCGCGATCGCGGCCACTTCTTCGATATCGAGCACCTGCCCGGGCGCGGAAAACGCCTCGATCTTTTGGGCGACGGTTGCCTTCAGGGTGGCGGTCGAGACCGCCATGAGGTGTTTGACGTGGTTCGGGGCGTCCGGTTCGGAGATTAGAGTCACGGTTTGCGAGCGCGCCACGACTTCCTGAGCGATGCCGGCGAGTTCGTCTCGGTCGGCGACAACGCCAGTCGCAGCGACGGCGCGGAGCGCACCGGCCCGCACGTCCATGGTGCTAAAGCGGCCACCGCTGGCGGTCGATCGGACGTCGGCGTCGACGACGGCCTTCGCGGCCAGCAACTCGAGGTCGAGATCCTGGACGGCGACGGAAGTCAGCGGCGCAGGAGATCGCTGCATGCTGAGTGTGGGGTCTGCGGCAAAGAGTTCTTCCCGGATGAGCGCGGCCCATCCGCCTTCGTCCAGGTCGCCGGGCTTGTTGGGTCGGCCGACAGCCCACGCCCAGTGGTCGATCTGGCCGAGCACATCGTGCGAGGGCTCCTCCCCGGGGTGCTGCTCTTTCCACCAGGCCGTCCGTGCGGCCTTATTGGCTTCGATCTGTGCGGACCTCTTCGATAGCGGTCGCACCAGGTGCTGAAGTTGGGTGATCTCCCCGTCTTCGTTGAGCGTGAGGCCTTTGGCTGCGAGAGCTTGGATCCAGGCGGGGTCGGTGCGGGAGGCGAGGTCACCTTCGGCGTTGATGACGTTCTGGAATCGCAACGCGACGCGGGTGTCGATGTTGGACCATTTGCCGTCTTGGCCTTGGACTTTGACGTTCAGCCAGAGGTGACGGTGCTTGTGCGGATCCAGGGAGCGCGAACGTTCGTGGCAGAGTTCGACAACCTCGATCCGGGCCAGGTTCTCTCGGACGGCGCCGCCTTTGCCGCGGCGGGCGTTGAGCTCGGATTGCCACAGCTTGATGATTCGGTCCCGGAGCCGGTCTTGGAGGTCCTGGTATGCGACGGCGATGTCGGGGTCGAGCATGGCGGCGATGGAGAACGATTTCGGTGCGTTGATCGTCGCATCCAGAATCAGATCAGCGACGGGGGACTCGAGATCCCGCCCACGACGGTCACCGGTGAGCGGGTCGAGTCCGTCGACCCAGTCCTTGAGCTGCTCCCGGGTGAGGAGGTCGTCGCGGATCGCCCCGTTCTCCACGATGTACCGGGTCATAAGGGCGTCAGCGTAGCCGGCGGCGGCGATGACGCCGTCAGCGGTTCTAGCGGTGAGGGTGGCGTCGCAAACGCCCGAGAAGGCGTAGTTGACCGCTTGCTTGACCCCGTGGGACTGTTGTCCCCGCTTCCATCTGGCTACTCCGCCGCGCACCTGAACTCACCTCCCTCGGCTTCCAAAATTCGGCAGTCTTGCCCCTGTTCGAAAAACTCCCTCTACTTACAAGTTCCGGTTCGGAGGGCATTTTGGCGCGCATTTGGCGCGCACCCGGGTTTTTCCGGCAAGTCGTCCCCTACCGGACCGGCAGGGAATAGCCTGATCCGGTACGCCACCGAGCCCGTCGGCGAGCTGCGCCGCGGTGCGGTCGCCGGAACGAATGCCCTCATACCTACACGTTGTGTTTCCCAGCCGGTTTTGACGCGCAAATCCGAAAGTCGTTGGGTCCAATCCCACGGCAAAGACCTCTACCGGGTGCCCCCGAGCCGGGTCAGATTGACGAAGGGCACACAAGCCGTCTCTGCGGTGAGTGCGGCGAGCCACCCGATAGGGGTGTGCGGGTCGGCGGCGATCGCCCACCCATCCAGTACGTAATGGCTGACGGTCTCCACGCATTCCTGCTTCTCTGTGGCGGTCGGGTTTGTGGACCCTTCGACTCCCAGGAGTCCGCTTTGCAGTTCGGGGGCCATGTCTCTGGTGTCGATAACGAATACCCGCATCTCGCTCACTCCCAAGGTCGATCGTTTTGAGTGCCTTTCCGGCGGGTGATCGAGAGCGAGTGGTAGGTGCGCAGTGCCGGGTCCGTGGAGTACCGGAGGGAGCGAAGCGGAGGGAGGATACGCCGCGAAAGCCCGGTACGGAGCACCGGGAGGGAGCTACGATCGGGCGGCGGAAAGGCCCTCAAACCTCAGCAGAGCAGCGCCGCGTGCGGCGTCTTCGACCAGAGCCCTGAGTCGAAACGGATGCGGCCGCTGGGTCGCGCAGGGGAGGCAATGACGGCCATGAGGCGCGAGTCTGCAGCCCGCAGCGGCAGACAATTTCGCCCTCGTTGCGGGCGGCCCTGCCGCGCGCAATATTGAACTCGGAGCAGTGCGCGGTCCACTGCAACTAGGTTGACACGGAACCCCTGCTGAACCGGGACGCTAGAGGCCCTTCCACTTAAGTGCCTACGTGCATTAGTCCTTGAATTAGTCCTTGACTAGCCCTTGGCTTCCATCTCTCATTGCCTTGGTCTCGTCTGCGTGTATGTCCCTCGTTCTTTCGCCGTCATTCATCCTGCTCTGCTTCATCCGTTCGAATTGAACTCCATTTCTTGATCCGATGCTTCGTTTGGCCTGTCATCGGTGCGCTCGAATTCATATTCCAAACATTCGAGCGACGACGGCGCAAACCGCGGTTCACTCGAAGGTCGGTTCGCCGCAGCGTTTAAGGGCGCAATGCGAAGAATGTCGGTGGCGTTGGGCCGAGCTACAACGCGCGAACGACGGGACGACCCATTACGACCGTGCGCTACTGCGCGTAGGTGACGATTCGCTTGTGCCAGTCCTCAAGCCGCTTCAGTTCCGCCTCCAACTCGTCGCATGAGGGAGCCACGAAGTTCACCTCTTCGCTTTTGTCGTGACGGGGCGCCCATTTTGAGACCTGGCTATAGCCACTCTGGAAGTCGGCGTTGTCGTCGTCAGTGATTCGAGCTAGGAGCTTAACCATCTTTGGACGCACTTCGGTTGTCCCGCGATCGACGACCTTGCCGACTACGTCGTTTCGAACCACGCGCTCCCAGGTCTCGGAGAGCATTCCGGCCCAGAGCTGTACTCGGCGACCATGTTCCTCAGGTGGAAGGTCGACCTGCTCCTTCCTGAGCCTCGCTAGTCCCTCGCGAAGATCGCCCAGTCGCTTCTTTGCGTCCTTGGCTTTCCATGGATGGGTTTCGAGCACGTGGCCGGGGATGCCCTTTCCGTCCTTAGTGATGGATCGCTCCGCGAGCGCCACGTCTTCTTCGTCTGCTGCGCGAATGAGATCCCCAAGGAAAGTGAGGTCATGTGTGAACACGATGACCTGTCGCTCGCCGGCAAGCGCAGCGATCCGCCTCGCCACCTTCTCGCGCCTCCCATGGTCGAGCGACGTGATCGGGTCGTCCAGTACAAGCGCCGACTTCGATGCATCGAAATTGACCTCGGTAAGGAGCCCTGCTAGACCGAGGGCCGTCTGCTCGCCCTCACTCAGCACATCACGGACTGACTTGGTCATGAGGCTCGCACCGAGCAGGGCGGGCTTGTGTCGGAGCTTTCCCTTACCGCCACCCTTGTCATCGAGCTTGACGTGTTCGAGGCCGAGCCGATCTGTCTCGCGGGCAAATCTGTCGTTGACCCGCTCGTTGACGTGAATGCGCGTGAGCGCAGTCGATTGCTTGGTTATCGGTTGAGTGCTGATTCCATTCTTGATTGCCGTTATGTCCCGCACGGTGCGCAGCCGAGCGGCTTCCGTCTTCAACGCAGGCGCATGCTTTGCGAGCTCGATCCGGTCGGCGAGATCGTGCTTTGCGGAAGTCGCCGCCTTCAGTTGTTCGGCGAACTGCGTGGGATCGATTGCTGAAGCTTTCTCCCGAAGTGTCTTGGCCCGGGATCGAAGGGCACCTGTGTCCGGGAGCTGAAGATCCAAAGCGGGCTCGGTGCTCTCCTTCCGAAGCCGCTCACTGATGCGAGTCTTGGCGTTCGAGGCCCTCTCGAACGCCGACCGGAGAGTAGTCGCGAGATCGCGGTCGTCGCCTTCAATTGTGATGAGAGAAGTCGTGATCTCAACATTCATGACTTCGAAGGCCTTGAACGCCGATAGCCCCTGATCAGCAGCGATCTCTGCCGCCCTCGCGCGAGTTGCCGTCTGCTCGTGCACGAACGCCTTGAAGCGAGCGAGCCGTTGTGCGCCGTCGGGCTGAAGAGGCTGTTGGCAGAGCGGGCACCGCGCGCCAGACTCGACGAAGGGAAATTCGTGCTCGTGATAGGCCTCGCCAACGGAGTACTTCTCCGCGGCGTCCCACAGGACGCGCCACGTCTCCGAGCCGACGCCATCGAGTGGCTCGTCGGTGAAGCTCTCCTTGGAGGCGAGATCCGCAGCCGCCCTCAGCGAGCGTGCCGTCTCGATCCCGTCGTCGAGTGCCGCTGCCGCGGTGGGACCAAGCGCAGACTCGAACAAATCAAGATGGTCCGCCACTCGGTCGAGCGCTCTCGCCACATTGTTGAGTCGATTCTGCTCCTTGACGGGACTCGTCGTTTGGAGGCGACTCTCCTCTTGGATGAGTCTTGCCAGGGAAGACTCCGCATCTTCGGGAAGCTCGACGGCGGCATCGATCTCGGAGTCGGTCACATCTGCCGAAAAGTTTGCGCAGAAGTTGCTGGAACTCGTGCCGCTGTTGAGACCGACCACTTGGTACGACGGAGCGTTGTGCCTGGCGAGTTGCGCGTCGATAGCGACGCGAAGGCGATCGGTTGCCTCAATCAGGTCGTCGAGGAAGGCGAGCGCCGAAGGTCGGTAGCTGAGCTCCGTGTCGTTAACGAGGTAGTGGTCCCCACATGCTTCGTCGTAGAAGTGCACCTGCGTAAGTTCGGTGTCTTGCTTCGCCGGCCACGCAAGGGACCGTTCTGCGCCGTTGACCCGATAGATGACAGTGGCGCTCTGCGCCTTGGACGCAATGGGGTCAAACGCGTTCGGCAGGATCGGCTGATGGTGTCGAGCGCCCACCAACTCTTTTACGAGCCGAGCGAATCCCGACTTGCCGCTCCCGTTGTCACCGTAAATCACGGTCAGGCCTGACTGGCCGAACGTGAGGGAGCTACCCTTCTCGAGCGCGTTTACGTTCTCGAGGTCCTGGATGCCTAGAAGCTCCACCGTAGCCCCGGTGCTGACCGTGCTCGGGAAGTCCGCCGCAGCGAATGCCTTGACAGCAGGAGATGGCGTCTTGGCGACGAGCTGCGTCGCGAGAGCCTGGACCGCGGCTTGATCCGCGACTCCATGAGCCATGATGGTAGCCGCCAGATTCTTGACCCACGGAAGTCGGTCATTAAGCCAGGCGGCCAGCTCTTCCTCTACAGACGGCATTATGAAGCTCCCCCGAGTTCCATATCGATCCGGAAGCCATCCACGTCGGTTGTGTTGGTGTAATCGACGCTCGGCACAGGAGCGGCAGCGAAGTGTCTGGCAGCAAAGCGGATACGCATCCGCTCGTCCCATTTGAGGTCGTGAAGGTTCAGGGTGTCCTTGGTCTCGCGAACCAGGTAAAGCCGTTCCGTCCCGTCCTGGTCGTAGACGATCGCCCAGTCCGGCGAATACTCGCCAACAGGCGTGCGAACACGGAAGCGCCGCGGCAGCTTCGTGAAGATTCGAACTTCACCCTCAGCACTCTCGAGACGTTCGGCGAAGTTGCGCTCCACATGGCTGTCGTAGTCGACGTGGTCATATAGGTTGAGGCCTCCTTCGGGCGCCTTGACCACACCAGACTTCGGGTCGGGGTTGGTCGCTGTCGCAGGGACTGGCGTCTTGGTCTCCACCGGCAACAGGACGGTATTTGCGTCCCAGCTGTCGAACGATCCGAGAGGCTCGTAGATGATGCCCTTCACCATCTCCTCGATTGTTACGGTCCGGATCGCCTGCGCAACGATGCGGCCCCAACGATCCGGGTCATCGATCAGCCGGCCCACGTATTCCTCGGGGACGTTCCCTAGGATCTGCGCAAGGGTGCTCCGGGTCAGCCGAAGCGGGAACTTCCCGTACTGGAGCTGATCTTCGACGAGTTGAACAACGTTTGGCAGGTGCTCGCCAACAATCATGATGCGTTCACCGCGTCCCTCCGACACAGCAGTGTCTCGGGTCACGACGTTGCCCTCCTCGTCGTAGCTGAGGTCGGCACTCTGCACCACGTTTGCACGCTTCTGGATGTACCGAAGCTGCTCGAGGATCTCTGAGTCGGCGACCAGCTGCGCGAGCGTCGAGCCGTCAAGGGTGACTCGATAGCGAGCCTTAAAACGGATTCGCTCCCAGAGCTCAGCAAAGGCTGAGCTGTCGAAAAGGTCGGACCGACGTCGGATGATGACCTCGTCATCTGAGTTGTCGAGCTCGGGCGTTTCTGCGTTGGAACCCTTCGGCGCCTCCCTGACGTACTCAGCGTTCAGCCCATCTCGAAACTCAACGAACGACTCATCAACGACTAGTGTGAGGCGGTTAAGCACTGGGTCAAAGACGCGAAGCCCATCCGAGTCGACCGGTAGTCGAAGCCCTCGTCCGATCTGTTGACGGCGTTCGCGGTCCGACTTCGAATGGCGGAGGAACCCAACTTGGAAAACGTTGGGGTTGTCCCAACCTTCTCTTAGCGCGGAGTGGGAGAAGATGAACGCGCGCGGATTGGCGCGATCAAGAATAAGTTCCTTGTTGGCGATGATCTCTTCATATGCGCGCGACTGCTGTTCTTGGTCGTCCTTGGAATTTCCAGTAGCGTCCTTCAGGATCCCGGTCTTCGTAGACGGAAAATACGCGACACGAACGTCCGCAGGGTCGCCGAGGTCGGCTTCTTTCTTGCCCGCTCTGATCCACTCAGCGCGGAACACCTCGTCGAACATGGCAGGCAGAGGTGCGTTATCCCCGACGTAGTCCGCCACCCGCTCAACGAAGAAGAGCGAAAGCACCTTCACTTCGCGCCCCGACCCGTCAAGCTGGTCCTGACGTTCCAGATGTCGCCGAATGGTCTGCCTGATCTGGTCTTTCCACACAGCGAGACTGTCGACGCCGTTCTCGTCGCCGAGCTGCATGACGAGGCCATTATCAAAGATCACCCGGTCGGGCTTGCGAGCGATCTCGTCGACAACCAGGCCGCGGTAGGTGCTCGGCGCGCCGAAGTCCTCGATCAGGTCCGACCCCGCCTGCAGTACGACTCTCTGGCGCTTCGTGCCAGAGCTAGTCGCGCGGTCAATCACCGCGTCTGCCATCAGGCGCTTCTTTACGCTACGGACCTTCTCCACGCGGATGTATGGGGTGCCATCTTCGCCCGCGACTATTCCCTTGACCGACACGCGCTTGACCAATCCCGATTCCGCGGCCTGCTTCGGTCCGAGGCGGTGAACGAGATTGAAGGGTTCCGCGTGCGTAGCGCTGAACCGGAGAGCCACCAGAGGATTGAGTGTGGCGATGGCTTTGCGCCGCAGAGTGGTCGCCATATTCTGCGGCTCGTCGATCAGGACGACCGGGCGCGTCTCGGCTATCTGAGCCACGCCGCTCATCGCGTTGCCCCACAGCTGCGGCTGCTCCTTGCTCGAGTACAGCGTGTTCGTGTCAGGCTTGTCGAGCGACTGGATGCTCGCGATGAGGAACTGGACGTCACTCGAAGGGTCGGCGAAGTCAGTCAGTGCAGCGGTTTCCCCCAGAACGCCCCAGCGGTACTTGAGTGACGGAAACTTAGTCGCGAAATGTTCACTCGTTTGCTCGAAGGTCTTGACGACGCCGGCACGAATCGCGACCGAGTGCACGAGGATCACAAACTTGCGTAGCCCGTATAGCTCGGCCATTCGCAGGGCGGTCTCGATGTAGACGTAGGTCTTGCCCGTACCCGTCTCCATTTCCACGGAGAAGTTCGGGAACGCGCGCTCGACGTCGCGAAGGTCAGTGTCCTCCAGCTGAATCAGTGCATCCTGCCTCGGGACAGACTCTCGGTCCGTCACTTCTGCCAGGTTGGCGGCCAGCGAGTCAAGGTCTAGCCGAAAGTTGACATGTCCCTCGGCGCCAGGCGCAAGGCCGGCAACGAGGTCCAGCGGCGGCAACAGGGCACCCTCGAACAGGTCGACGACTGAAGCTACGGCCGCCGCCTGATGTGGCTGATCGTCAAAGCGAAACTTCACGAGGCACCCGCTCCAGGAGGATCAACTTGGACTGGAGACGCGGCGCAAGCGTCAGGGTCACGTCGTCCGAGATTCGGTCGGTGCGCAGAATCAGGGTGTCACTGTCCTGGAGGCCAATGGCATCAGCGGTGGCGAGTGAGAACGCACCGAGGCTCACAAGGTAACGTGTGCCATCTTCCGGGGAGTCTGCGCGTGCAAACTCGTAGACGTTGACCCCTCCGATGTCGGAAACCGTCACGCGCGCGTCGAGCTGGAGGTTGGTCGCTTTGAGCACGACCTCCCACGCTACGTCGAGCTCGACTGCATCGTCCTTCACCGGCGGCTTTATCGCCCGGTCGATCGCGGCGGTTAGCAGATCCTGACCAGACATCCCCTCGGAAGCGATAATCGGGGACTCTACGACAAGATTTGTCTCCGTGGTGCGGAAGACTCGAATTCCCGGCGCGGAGCCGTCGGCTTGAGGTGTTATCAAGGCTGCACGACGAAGTCGTTCAGCGGTCACTTCAAAAATAGTGGCGTAGCCCTGCTTGATCGCGTTTTTGCCAGACTCGGTGCTCGTGTCGGGTTTCTCGGGGCGTTGGACAAGGACCCAGCGGCGCGTCTTGCCGTCTCGCGGATTCTGCTCCCAGACCGCCTGCCCAGTGGACCCAGAACCAGCGAAGAAGTCGACGATGATGTCGCCGTCATCAGTCATGCTGTGGAAGAGGCGAGCGAGCACGTCTGTCGACTTCGGGTCGTCGAAGACCTTGACTCCCATGAGCTCGTCGAGCGCAGTTGAGGCAGCACGACGATCTCGGTAGAACACCGAAGCCGGGGCCCAGGTCTCACGCATCGGCAAGTAGAACTTGATTTTGACGCGCTTGGTTTTGTCCTCGGGATATACGAGGCGCCCTTCAGAATCGAGCTTCTCCATAGTTTCGCGCTCGTATCGCCACCCGTTTTCCGGAGGCTCATAGCCCTTCCACGTGTAGCGCAGGTTTTCGCGAAAGTTGGGACTCGTGATGTTGTCGCCGAACCAAACTCCGAGGTCGTCGATCTTGTTGTAGTGGGCGTGCGCCTTCGACGGGTCCTCGTCAGAAAGCGATCGATACCATTCACGGAGTGCCGCAGACGCCGCGTCGTAGTCCGCTCCGTACTGGGTCTGGAGCTCCGCAACCTTGGCGTACACAGGCTCGAGGCCTTCCTTACGCTCGCGCCACTTGATGTCGTTGGCCTGGAGAAACGCGCGATCGCGCGCATAGACCAAGATGTAGTCCTGTCCGCCTCCGGTGAGCTTTGCATCGCCCTTTCGCGCGCCGCGCCAGGTCATCATGTCTACGAAGTTTTCGGGCCCGAAGATGGCATCGAGGAGGAGGCGCAGGTGATGAACCTCGTTGTTGTCGATCGACGCGAGGAACACGCCGTCCCTGCGCAGCAAGGTGCGTGCGACAGTGAGTCTTGAAAACATCATCGTGAGCCACGGGTCGTGCTTGCGGCCGCTCGTTTCAAGTCGGCTCGTCATGGCGTTGCCCTGCTCGTCGACCTGGCCGGTTGCTTGAAGGTATTCGCTCTCTGGCACAGCGAAGTCGTCGTTGTACGTGAACGAATCTCCGGTGTTGTAGGGCGGATCGATGTAGATCAACTTGATCTGGCCGGCGTATCCCTTCTTTAGCAGTTTGAGTACCTGAAGGTTGTCGCCCTCGACCAGCACATCTCTGGCGGTGTCCCATTCCACGGACGCGTCTACATCCGGTCGAAGCGTGGCTGTCGTTGCGGCGCGAGCCTCGACTCGAGCCATCTCGATTGATGGCCAAGAAAAAGCGAATGCCGGGGCCGAATCGTCATCAGAGAGCCCCAGCGCGTCGAGAAGGGCTTCGCGATCCAGTGCGCCGCCATCGGCGAACGCCGCGGGGATCAGGTCCCGGAGGTGAGCAAGCAGCTCAGCTCGCGCGTCCTCCGTCTCTCCCGGCACAAAGTCAGTCATATGTAGTTACTCCTTGCGCGCTTGCGCTCGCTAAGTTTCCGATCCTCAGGTGAGGTGAGATCACACTATCGGCGGCGTCAGACCTCGCGCTTGAGTCGGTCCGGCGCGCTCCACATTCGGGAGCGATCCCAACCAGCTGCGAGTGTGTCTCGCCAGTACTCACAACTGCGCGGCCTCGTCAGACCGGCACGGACTCGCATTCTAAGCATCAGGGCTGGGCCAGCGGGAAGACACGCACAAGTGTTACGAGCGTACGTGTCACTGGGTGCGCATAATCTGGCGCTGTGACAATTGGTGATCCCTTTGATTCTCTCCGAGAGCGTCGGTGGGCGTCGCCGCTGGGCTACGGGCTCCTGGTATTTTCGGCGGGGCTGATCGTAGCTGCGTCCTTCACTAGCCATGTCCCCCTTGTCACCCAGGGTCTTTCATTGTTGGCAGGCTTCGCGATCGGGATTGGTTACCAGTTCCAGCCTTTCCTGCATGCTCGTCGTCGGGCGCGCGCCAGTCGGATACTCGGTGCTTCGTTTGTTTGCAGCTCAGCGCTTCTGTTTGTCGTGGGTCTCCTCGTTGTAGGGGCCGGCTGGGCACCCCAAGCCGGGGGCTTGGGCTTGTTGTTGCTGGGTTTGTCGGTCGCCGTGCTACTGCTGGGTTTGACGGAGTTCTATCCGGAGGGTGCGAATCAGCCCGGACTTTTTCTCATCCCGGTCGGCCTTGACGGGCTGATGCTGCAGTCGTTCGCTCCGCTTTGGTCTACCCCGGCTCAATTTGTAATTGCCGTGGCACTATTCATGCCGGGCACGATTGCCGCAGTCGTGCTGACTGTATGGGCGTTCCGTGTTCGGCGCGCCGACAAGGCCAGCTACGCGAAAGCTACGGAAACCGCGCGCGGGGTTCTCTGGGCCTGGGCCCTTCTTGTTGCCGGTGTGCTTGTCTGGACCTGGTTCGGAATCAAGTTCACTGATACGACGTGGATGAATCCGGTGGTGTGGGG
The DNA here is from genome assembly GCF_031455295.1 of Leifsonia sp. 1010. Classification (NCBI taxonomy): domain Bacteria; kingdom Bacillati; phylum Actinomycetota; class Actinomycetes; order Micrococcales; family Microbacteriaceae; genus Leifsonia; species Leifsonia sp. 1010. Next base: position 101,296 of record NZ_JAVDSL010000004.1, on the reverse strand, counting down.
CCTGCCATTGGTCACTGTGGGGTCGGTGCTAGCGACGGCGACGGCTGGATGGTCTAAGTACGTGGAGGCGCGAGCCGAGATCGAAGCGACGCGCGACCTTCCCAACGGCTGACACTTTCTGCGAGTCTGTCCGGCGAGAGGTTCAATGAGGCGGTTGATTCACGAGACTCGTCCTCAGGCCAGAACCGCTATCGATGGGTCGAGATGTCAGAACGCTCATGATCCCGCAGTCACTTTTTTTGCCCACAATTTGCCCACAATCGAGTGAGTTCCTAGGTGATCGCAGTCATCTCGAGGGGGATAAAAAGCGCGGAATTCCGCGGATTTTGGCATCACGGGAACGGGGCTTAAAGGGTGGTCGCAGTTTTCGAGTCCCTCCAGGGGCACCTTTCGAGTGCGGGAAAATGGGGCGCGCGCCGCTCGCGTATCACGTGCAGGTTGCTCGTCTCTTGACGCTTCAACGGTTGCTTGATCAGAAGGACGCGGCAAGCTTGAGCCCCGACCAAGAGCTGACACGGGCAGCGTGCCCTGTTCAAGACGGTTGCCCTGCCGGGCGATTGCTCATTCCTCTGGGCGCCGCCCTAGCGATCTATTCGGTCATACCCGGTACCGACCCTAGGGTCTAGATTTCAGGAGTTGCCGCCTTGGGCCACGGGGATGCCGGGCAGCCGAGATACCCTCCTCGTTCGCCACTTCGCCGTGCAGTGACTTTACAGATCGCGTTCCTTCGCCGGCTCTATTCGTCCTTAGCCGGTACTGGAGTCGCGCCACTCGTGGGGCTGAAGATGCCAGGCGCAGCGGCACTAGCAGTGGTCCGCGCCTTGCGGGAAGCGGACGGCCTGGATGATTGATTTTGCCACGTCAAGCGGTGTCTCATGCTCCCAGAAGCGAAGCACAGTCCATCCCGCTTGCTGAAGCAAGATAGTCGTTTCACGGTCACGCTCTACGTTTCGGTCCAGCTTCGGCGTCCAATAATCTGCGTTTGACTTAGGTCTAGTCGCGTGAGCCGGGCAGCCGTGCCAAAAGCACCCGTCGATGAAGACGCAAAGCTTCTGGCGCGTAAAGACAATGTCCGCGCGTCGTCGGCCGCCAATTGGAGCGTAATCGACGCGGTAGCGGAGACCGTCGGCGTGCAGCAGTCTTCGGACGGCAAGTTCCGGTAACGTGTCGCGTCCCCGGTTCGCCTGCATTGAGCGACGGGAGCCCGGAGACGACGCCCAGGACATGTCAGAGAACGTTAGAGAGTTGCCGCCCGATGGCGGCGCCGAGCGGGATCGGGACGGCATTGCCAATCTGCTTAGCGATCGCAGTGCGCGAGCCTACGAAGCGGTGATTATCGGGGAACCCCTGAAGCAGGGCCGCTTCGTAGTGCGTGATTGCGCGGTGCACTTCAGGATCGGGATGAAGGTATCGGCCCTTCTCCGGCTTGAAGAACTCAGTCCTAATCGTCACCGATGGCCGGTTCCAATGCAGGCGTCCCATCACGTCCGCGGAGCCCGTGCGGTGCTTCTTCCAGCATTCGGCCAACAGCGTATCCGGCAGGTCGAATCGATTACCGCCTTCTGGAATTTCGCGGAATCGTCTCTTGGAAAGGTCTGAGTACTCGCGACTCCAGTGCATCTGCCGAGGTGTAAAAGAACCCGCGTACTCCCGGCCTCCGAACTCGAATCTCCAACGGCTGAATTCCTCGTCCATATCCGGGGCGAGCGGCACAGGATTCAGCGCATCCGCCACCGTCTTGTGCTTCGGGAGCGCACGACCGTCTGCCGAATGCGTCGGATCCGGCCATCCGGGGAACGCGACGTCACGGCGCCAGCCGATAACGACGGCCCGTTTCCGAGCCTGCGGGGCACCGAAATCCGCAGCGTTGAGGACTCGGTGTTCGAATTGATAGTCGGCGAGCGATCCTCCAAGACGGGTCGCTGTCGTAAAGTCCTCGAACTGACGCGATTTAGCGAAGGCCGCAACGTTCTCCACGACGAAATAGCGGGGCTTGGCTCGCACGATCGTCTCGGCGTACTCCTGCCACAGGAAATTACGCTGGTCTTCCACATCCTGCTTACCGAGAGTCGAGAAGCCTTGGCACGGAGGGCCCCCCACGATGACATCAACTTCAGGGACGTCCTCTTCAGCGAGCCAATCCTGGATCGGGCCAGCATATGTGAGCCCTCGGCCGAACGTCGCCTCGTAAGAGGCCGCGGCTGCCTTGTCCATCTCCACAGCGCGGACGGTGCTGAAGCGCGTCGACGCTTCATGGAGCCCAGCCGAAAGGCCGCCCGCACCTGCGAACAGATCGAGCACCTTGATCCTTGTGCCAGGTGAGGGGGTCATTCCTCCAATGTTAGAGGCCTGGACTGACGTTCGAGCGCATCAGGCGAGGGCGTGCCGGCCGCACGCGGAAGAGCCCGATCAATGCGCTTGATCAGGTTACGCGGCACTTCGACGGGCCGTTTGGGACTGGAGAGCAGTTGCCACGCTATTGCGAACGGAGTGCGGTTGAAGTGCGCTGCGATGGCCCGCACAGTGCGCCGATCTCGGTACATCTCGAGAATTCGCTCCCGGTCGTCGGGCGTGTACGGCATGCCGTGCATTGCGGCAAGTCTCTGGTCGTCGATGTCGTCGCCTTCGAGGTCGAGCACTAGTGCACAGAGGCGCATCGCGACATCGCGCTGCTCCATGTCCAGCGTCGTCGCGATCGCATCTATATTGGTGCGGCCGCGGTACATCGCCACGATCTCTCGGTCGCCGGGGTGAACGTCCAGAGGTGGGAGCCGTTCGCGGGCCGCCTCCGTCTCGTTGACGTTAGGCTGCGGCGAAGCGGCAAGCTCGCCCGACTCCCTCTCGTGCTCGCCGATATCGACTTCGGCAACCGACTCTTCAGGCGGCGAGAAGGGTTCGTTGACCTGTGATGGACCAGTTGCGCCGTCTTCCGGGCGCTCGACGCTCGAGACCGGCACGACTAGCTCTGCGGTTTCCATCTCCCAACCGGCACTATCGTCGAGCTCTTCCGCCGGTTCGGGTGGAACTTGTCCACGATGGCCTAGGTGTGCCCAACGCAGTTCGATGGACGGCGGGGCGGGGCGTGGGCCGGCCATGATGTTGGGACGCGGTTCCGTGTCCGCCGGGACGGCCTCGGGCTTCGGCCAGTTCGCGAGCGGGTCGTATGCGTTCTCGCTGAGCTGCGCAAGTAGCGCGGCGGACGCGATCGTCTGCCACGCGTCGATCTGATTTTTGGTCACCTGGTTGAGTCGGGACTTCGTGAAGTTGCTCTCGAGGAGCAGGTACACGAGTGTCGGGATGATTGCGGAATTCTCGCCGCCCAGGGCGGAACGGTACCCGAGGTTGAAACGCAACACGCGCCTGTCGTGGTGCATCTCGAAAAGGCGGTCCTCGGGCAGCATCCTCCACTCGATCCGGATGGGCTCCTCGTCCCTCTCACCCAACTCATCTCTGACCGCCTCCACGACGCGGTCCGGCAAACCCGACTCGATCGGTGCCGCGGGCTTGACGGCCTGTTTCTTCACATTCGAGATGCGATACGTCTCCACGGCGTCATCGCGGAACCGGTCGAGCGTCACACCGCTCGCGTTAGTCGCCGCTTCGAGCGCCGCCGTGAACTCCGGCGTGGCAGTAACCCCGCTCTTCTCATGCCGTAGACGGAGGTGGCGTTCCAGCGGTTTGGTCAAGTTCATCCGCATGCGGGCAAGGCGGAGTCGCTTGTCGTCCTGGCGCACGTCAAGCCAGCCGCCGGCCTGAAGAAGCCGGTCGTTGCGATAAACGTAGATCCCCTGCCACTCCACCGGGTTCCGCCCGAGCAGCCAAGCAGATGGCGAGTCCGACCTCGGCGGCAGAATGAAGCATTCAGCGTCGAGCCGTGCGCCGTCGCTGGTCGTCGCCGAGATCGTCGTCGGGTAGCGGGCGTCGCCCGAGAGGTTGAATTGGAACGGATCGCGCGGTTCCACGGTTCGCGGGAATCCCGGAGCTCCTAGGCGGTAGTCCCAAGTGTCTATTGCGATCCGGACACCGCGCTCCTGGATGAGGCGATGGAACGTTAGACCAAGGGTTTGCATCAACGACGTGATCGTCCGCTCGAGCCAGCTGCGGCGTTCGGCTCGCAGTTGTGACTGGTTGATGGTCTCGAGGTCGCGCCACTCAACGACGGTGCCCGTGCTGGCCGGGCCGCGGTCGTCCCAGTCGTAGCCGTTGCGCGCGGCGATGTCGTCCAGAACCTCACCGGTGAACGATCCGCGATGGATTCGCATCGCACAGGGATCCGCGGAGGAGTGCTGCGAATAGACGGTGAGCGTGAGCGCCTGGCTAAGCGAAGCGGCCTTCAACCCGATACCGAAATGTCCTAGGGCTCCGTCCTCCTGTTCTCTTTGCTTCCCCAGCGTCATGGCGTCCTGAAGACGGGCTGGCGTCATGCCGTCGCCATCGTCCCGGATGCGAACGGCCACGAGTCGATCGTCGTCCGTGACGAATCGGATCCGAACGTTCTCTGCTCTCGCATCAACGGAGTTGTCGATAATGTCCGCGACTGCCGTCGCTAGAGTGTGGCCCCGACCGATTGCGTCAGTGATGCTTTCGTCCGGTGGCAGCGTGACGGTGCGCCTGACATCGTCGCCAGACGTTGATTCGCGCAGGACCATTTTCTCAGGGTATCGACCGAGTCATCGTTTGGAGGGCTCGCCGTGCCATGTGAGAATCTCGCGGAAGAGCGTCTGTGTCACGGCGCAGTTGAATATCGAACGCTATGGTTGAGCCGATCCCGACTGATGTCGGCCGTTCCACTCAAGTGCCGAAGCTGGGTGATCGAATATCAGCATGATGGGCCACGAGTCGAGGAGGACAAATCGATGAGCGGTGAAAGCGCGCAGCGCTCGCGATTGAGCGGAGACGATGTCGAGGCCTATTTTCGCGCGGGCTTCTTCAGCCGCCGCAAGGTTCTGGACTCTCCGGAGGCATACATCGAATTCAACCCCGAGCAGGAATGGATTCGTCTTCGGACACCGGCAGCTGAGACCGCGCCCGAACTCAGTGGCTTCGAACGCATCACTGTAGACGTGGTTGACGAGCTCGGCGCGGGAGTTTGGGCCGAGCTGCGAGTCGACGCGCGAGAGATGCATTACGAGGCCTACCTGGTTCTCGCATCCGTGGTCGACCTGATGCGTGGCGGCCTGAGCTTCGCCGCGGCGATTCCGGAAGGAGTCGATTCGTTCCGCGAACTGCTCAGAACGAAGCAGAAGCTCTCGGATGAGGCCCAGATCGGACTCTTGGGGGAGCTTCTTCTGGCAGAGCACTCCCTACGCACCCTGTCTGCGGACGACGTCATGAGCGCATGGCTCGGACCTGATAGAGAGGAGCACGACTTCGTCTTCCTCAGTTTCGACGCCGAGGTGAAGACCACGCGCAGTGAACAGCGCATTCACCTAATCAATTCCGTCACCCAACTAGAGCCGACGCCTGGCAGGCCTCTTTATATGCTTTCGATCCAGGTCACTGCGGCAGGCGGGGCGAAGCAAGGTAGCACGCTCGGTGAGCACATCGCCGCGATCCGGCGCCTCTTAGATCGCCGACTCATCCGGGCTTTTGAGAGTCGACTCGAATCGCTGGGATGGCGAGAATCCGATGCGGATGAATATCCGAAGCAATGGGTGCTTCGTACCCCGCCGAGAGCCTACCTGGTCGATGACTGTTTCCCCGCGATCACGAGCTCCCGTCTGCAAAAGGCCGTCCCCCAACCAGCGCTTGTCGGTAGCGTTCAATATCGTGTAGATGTGACTACCGTCGAAGGATCCATCGCGCCCGAGCCCGTGGCTTCGTTCACCCGATTGGTTGCGGAAGCGTGACCGCGGCCGAGATCTTGAGAGCCGCAACCAAAGGTGCGCTAGAGGGAATGAAGGGGCTAGGACCGCGAGGCCTCCTGGACGAGGTGAATCGGAATCTCGGATTCGCCGACGAGCAGCCCGTGACCGAAAGCGAACTGCTCGAGCTTCTGTTCGCGGAGGGAGAGCCTCAGTCCACCGCATTTCACCTTCAGCTCGGCGCGTGGGATCTAGTCGAAGAGGGCCGGTGGATATCCGACACGAAGCCGCTGACCGACGAGCGTCGCACTCTCGTTCTCTCGAAGCTTGCGTTCTCCGAGCTGGCCGCAGCGGTGGTCAACGAGACTTTCCCGCCGAACAAGGCCAAGAATGTCTTCATCGAGGACGCCGACTGGGAGCCCTGGTATACAGCGGGAGTTCGTCAGGCGCACTCGTTCTACTGGGACGCATATCGGACGGTGTTGGAGAAATCGCTGCCGGCGACTTCGATCCAAAACATCGACGAGACCACGAATCGGATCATCAGTCGACTTTCCGACCCGTGTTCGGGGACTCCTTACCAAGCAAAGGGCCTCGTGGTGGGCCACGTCCAAAGTGGCAAGACGGCGAACTTCACCGGCGTGATCGCCAAAGCCATGGACGCCGGTTACCGGCTCATCATCGTGCTGACCGGTACCTACGACATCCTTCGTGATCAGACGCAGCGCCGGCTGGACAAGGAGCTTGTGGGCCGAGAGAACATTCTCGGCGGCATCGAAGAGGGAGACGTTTCTCAGGCGGTCAACGTCGACTATTGGCGCAGCGACGACCAGGATTGGCACAGCGACAAGTTCGTCCGACATGGCGCGCAATTCTGGGCGACGGGCGGCATTCCGCGCATACGGCGCCTAACCACTTCCACCGATGACTATAAGGCTCTCAAGCAAGGACTCCCGGCGCTCGATTTTCGTGCTGGCAACGAGTTGAAGTTCCCGAACAAGGGAGTCTGGGCGCCCGAGAACCTCTTCACAACAGACGTCCGCCTGATGGTCATCAAGAAGAACTCGTCAGTGCTGGCCAAGATTCTGGGCGACCTGAAGAAGATTCATGCCGACCTTGGCGAAATACCCACCTTGATTCTTGACGATGAGGCGGATCTCGCCTCGGTGAACACCACGCAGCTCGGCAAGGTGGACGCCGAGGGAAAGCGGGAGCGCACAGCGATCAACAAGCGACTCTCCGAACTTCTCGACCTGTTGAAGCGTGCGCAGTACGTCGGTTACACCGCGACCCCGTTCGCCAACGTCTTCGTTGATCCTGACGACGTGTCAGACATCTTCCCAAGGGATTTCGTCTACTCGTTAGAGCCCAGCAACGAGTACATGGGCGGAGCAGCGTTCCATGACCTCGACGGCTTGCCCGATGACGTCTCGCCCACACCCGCGCTCTCGAATAAGGCGGCGTTCGTGCGCGAACTCGACCGCCAGCCAGACGAGGACGCGGACCTTATGAAGGCGATCGATGCCTTCGTGCTGACGGGTGCCATCAAGCTGTGGCGCGAGGCTAACCCGGACCACAACACGGTCAACGCCAAGCCGGTGTCGTATTACCACCACACGATGCTCGTGCACGAATCGGTAACCCAGCAAGCCCACGCCGAGATGGCGAGGCGGATCGACACCATCTGGAATGCCGCGGGCTACAGCATGCCATCCGCAAACGCGCGGCTGCGAGAGTTGTTCGAGAGTGACTTCCTGCCAGTATGGCAATCTCGGCGGGGGACAGGTGAGTGGGGCGCCGTCGTCATGCCGGACGACTTCGCGGACCTGATTCAACACCTCGGGCGTGCCGTTGATCGGATAACGTCACAGGGATCCCCGGTCGTCGTTGTCAACGGAGACACCAATTCGGATTACCAGAAGCTGAATTTCCAGGCCGGCCGTGTCTGGCGAATCCTTGTCGGCGGAGCGAAGCTGAGCCGTGGATTCACGGTCGAAGAGCTCACGATCACCTACTATCGGCGACGTTCTCAAGCGGCCGACAGTCTCATGCAGATGGGACGGTGGTTCGGTTATCGTCGTGGATACCGCGACCTGGTCCGGCTGTTCATCGCCACTCAAGCCAAGGACCCTAAGGGGAAGAGTTTCAACCTCTACGCGGCGTTCGAGGCGATCCTCAGAGACGAGCGGGATTTCCGGGATCAGCTGCTCAAGTTCTCGCTGATCCGCCAGGACGACCGTCCAGTGGTCCGACCGATCGACATCCCGCCGCTAGTATTCCAATCACTTCCGTGGCTTCGCCCCTCAGCAAGAAACAAAATGTACAACGCTGAGCTGGCGTTCGAGGGTGACGGCGGCGTCGTCAAGGACTTCCCGCGCCAGCCCGATAGGAACAAGCGTGTCAACGCCGCACATTTCGCGCTTGTGAAGCCTTGGGCCGAGCAATTGAGTACCCCCGACTCGACGCTCGAGTTCACCTACCGGCTCGCGAACCCCGATGTGGACGACAACCAGCAGGACCTCGTCGACGCCAACTCGTCGGTACGAAGCTTCAAAGCCTGGGCGGTGGTCGCAGACGCGGAGGACGTCCGCGAGCGGCTTTCCGGTTTCAGGTGGGCGAAGGACTACACGTTCGAGCCGACCCTCCACCTAATGGACATGGCGATCGCCGAGGGAACACTAAGCGAATGGGTTATCTTGACCCCGGATCTGACCCCGTACCGCGCGATAGTGGATGGTGTGAGCGTGCCGCTCCTGCAGCGCAGCCGGCGCGAAGATCGGCCCGGGTTCTCAGGCAGCTCCTTCCGCCAGCGCCACGCGCTCCAACACATCGCGGGGAACCCTCGTGCCCGTTACGGCGGCCCCGAGGCAGAACGGCTGATGGGTGACGGCACGCGAGGGGCGATGTTGCTCACCTTCTCCCCGGATCTCGATTTTTCGACGGTTCGAGAGGAGGACCGGAAGGGCGCAGTCAGAGATGCGTTGGAAGGTGGGTCGCTTGCCGCGAACGACATCGCTAGCCTCTTCTCTCTCGTGTTTCCCTACCACTCCGCGCCGGCGGGTCGGGTTGGTTTCAGAGTGCGTCGAAACGACCTTCAAGACATGGCGGTTGTCGACAAGGACTAAGCGGCTGCGGTTTCCGGCTAAGGATCCGAGACCGTTGCGATGCAAGCCGACACCGGCTTGCTTCAGCGGTCGGGACGGAGATCCGACGATGAGCAGCCAGGAGCAGCACTCGCTGCACGGGATAGAGCGATGGTCGACCCTGCTCGGAAGTAGTTCGAATAGCGGCCGATGGATCGCTGACGAGACAATACGAATGGGGTCGCTGTCAAGGATTGCAGCTCCAATTGCATATTGGCCGACGACCAAACTTGCCAACAATCGCGTGAGTTCCCACGAGGTCGCGGTCACCTCCCGGAGCGTAAGGACCGCGGAATTCCGCGGATTTTACCGTCGCAAGGACAGTGCTTAGAGGACGGTCGCAAGTTCGAGTCCCCAGTTCGGCCCATGCTCCCTTTACCCTCGCCCACCCACCCACCGCTCGATCCTCCGGTGGTCCGGCGTGAACCCGTGCTCCACTCCCCACAGCACCGCCTGCGTCCGGCTGCTCGCCCCGATCTTGCGGTAGACGCTGCGGATGTGCGACTTGACCGTGTTCGGGCTGAGGTAGGTGAGCTCGGCGACCGCCGCGTTGCTCTTGCCCTGCGTGATGAGGGCAAGGATCTCGGACTCGCGGTCCGTGATGCCCACCTCCTTGCCGGGCCAGTCGAGTTCCTCGGCGCTGTGGGCGCGGGCGGGGGAGTCACTCACGACGACCTGTCCGGAGTTCACCGCTTCTAGGGCGGCGACCAGCTCTGAGGCTGTGAGGGTCTTCGAGAGGTAGCCGTGGACGCCCTGCGCGCTGGCGCTCTCGATGAGCTCGGGATGGAAGTTCCACGTGTAGACGACGACGTGGCGGGCTCGGGGGTTCCGTACGAGCTCGCCGATCTGCGCGTGACCGGACTCGGGCTGGGCGAACGCGTCGTACAGGACGACGTCGATCGGCTCATCCAGCGGGGCGTTCGCGTCGATCTCTGCGACGACCAACCGGTCGCGGAAGTCATCCAGCATGTGCGCGAGACCCAGCAGCACGACGTCGTAGTCGTCCACAAGGGCGATCGTGAACGGCTTCGTCGCTACGTCCGGGGCTGCCGACATGGCCGCACATTACACCCCTAGGGGTGAGGCGCTGCATCCTCGCTGGTGGTTGCGTGGAGCCATCAACCCCCGACCAGAAAGGGTCATCTGATGAATATCCTGCTCATCGTCATCGCTGTGATCGCCATCATCCTCCTGCTCACGGGAGGGTTCGTCTCGTCGCTGAACTTCCTGCTCTGGGTCGGGATCGTGCTCCTCGTCATCGCGGCCATCGTCTTCCTCGTCCGGATGCTCACGGGAAGCCGGCGCGTCTGACCCAACCCACCCAGGCGGTGCGGGGGAGGAGCGGTCGACCGCTTCCTCCCCGGCCACCGCATCCAGCTCGCCGCCGAAAACGCGGGCGCCGTCAGGTGTCTGAGCGCCGCCGCCGGCGCACCAGCGCGACGATGATGAGCGCGACACCAGCGATGAGCACGATGGGGCCGATGGTGCCCCACACCGGCGATCCGCTCATGACGGAGCCGCCGAGCACGTTCAACCCCTGAAGCGTCCACAGCAGTCCGATGAGGACGAGCACGATGCCGATGACGAGGAACAGCCACTTCGTTTTCACGATGCGAGGCTACGTCTCCTGTCGCGATCTGTGGGTGCTCCGCCCGAATCCCGAGACGCTCAGTCGTGAGGAGGGCGACGCAGCCGCTTGATGTCCGTGCGCCGCTTCTTCGCATCCAGGCGCCGTTCCCTGGCGCCACGACTCGGCCTCGTCGGTCGTCGCGGTGCCGCGGGCGGCCGAAGGGCGTCGGCCACGATGTCGGCCAGCCGAGCGCGCGCGGCCTCCCTGTTGCGCAGCTGTGCGCGCTGCTCGGATGCGGCGATCGTCAGCTTTCCGTCGACGAGGCGACCGCCCAGACGCTCGAGGAGCCGCTCGCGCTGCGCGGCCGAGAGGACGGCGGAACCCGCCACATCCCACACGAGTTCCACCCGGGAGTCGGCCGTGTTCACCCCCTGCCCGCCGGGGCCCGACGACCGCGAGAACCGCCACGACAGCTCGGACTCGGGGATGGTGAGTCCCGAGTCGACCGTGAGGCCGGGGCGGTGAGGGGCGGGCATGAGTCCATCATCCCGCGCTCCCGCTAGCTGGGCCGGAATCGCAGCGCGGTCACCCCTGACCGGAACTCCTGGCGATCCACGAGGTCCAGCTGGATGCGCTCGCGCAGACCCGCAAGCAGCGTAGGCCCGTGCCCGGCGACGATGGGATGCACGACGAGCACGTATTCGTCGATCAGTCCCAGATCCGCCAGCGCGCGGGGGAGCGTGACCCCGCCCACGAACAGGCCATCACCGGGCTGCTGCTTGAGCCGTTCCACCGCTTGCCCCACGTCGCCCTGCAGCAATTCGGCGTTCCAGTCGACCTCGGTCAGCGTGCTCGACACGACGTGCTTCTTCGCGTCATCGATGGCCTCGGCGAAGGGGAGCTGCGAGTCGTCCATCCACTCGGGCCAGGTGCCGGAGGCCGGGCGCCGCCACGCCGACTCCATCATCCCGTAGGTCACCCGCCCGAAGATCAGGGCGTCGGCCCGCTCCATCTCGGCGGTCCAGAAACGCATCGAGTCCTCGTCGGGCGGAAGCCCTGCCTCGTGATGGCAGCAGCCGTCGAGGGTGACGTTGATGGCGTAGCGAAGCGGTCTCATCCGTTCTCCCTTGATGTACGAGGCGCATTCCCTCTGGACCCTACCCGCCGGCGGCGCTAGGCGAGCCCACGGGTCGGGGCCCGAGCCAGCGTTATTGGTGTTCCGGCAGGAGCGGCGTCGACCAGCCGGGATCGTGCCCCAGCTGTGCGGCGCGCGCGACCGAGGTCGCGCCGAAGCGGTCGCGCACGGCGTCGAGCACGGTGTCGAGACGCGCGCCGTCATCCCAGTCGATGGGCAACTCGGGCTGGAAGGTGTCCGATCGGCCCAAATGCGAGAGCGAGATGCCGATGAGGGTGATGCCCCGCTCGGCGATCTCGGGCTGGACCGCGTCGAGCAGGCTGCGCGCCACGGTCAGCAGCACCGAGGTGCGGTCGGACGGGAACCCGAGCGTGCGCGATCGCGTGGCGCGGGTGAAGTCGCCGAAGCGCAGCCGCAGCACGATCGTGCGACACGTGCGATCCCCATCCCGCAGTCGTCGCGCCAGGCGGTCGATGATCTGGGTCAGAATGAGGTCGAGATCCTCCGAGGTGCGCGGGCGGCTTCCCAGAGCGCGCTGCGATCCGATGGAGCCGCGGTGTTTTGTCGCGTTGACCGGGCGGGGGTCGCGCAGCCGGGCCAGGGCGTGCAGGTGCGCACCGGCCGCCCTGCCGAGCAGGCGCTCGGCGGTGGCTTCCTCGAGTTCGGCGAGTTGACCGACGGTGCGGATGCCGAGACGGTGGAGCTTCTCGGCGGTGACGGCGCCGACGCCCCAGAGACGTTCCACGGGGAGGGGGAGCAAGAACTCGTGCTCGCGGTCGGGTTCGACCAGGATGAGCCCGTCGGGCTTGCTCACGGCGCTTGCGACTTTGGCGAGGAACTTCGTCCGCGCGATCCCGACCGAGATGGCGAGGCCGACCTCCGCGCGAACGCGCTCCCGCAGGCGCGTCGCAATCTGCTCGGGTGTGCCGGCGATGCGTCGGAGCCCACCGACTTCGAGGAAGGCCTCGTCGATCGACAGCCCCTCCACGATCGGGGTCGTGTCGCGGAAGATCGCGAACACGTCCTTGCTCGCGGCGGAGTACGCATCCATCCGGGGCGGGACGACGACGGCCTCCGGGCACAGGTCGCGAGCCTGGCGACCGCCCATCGCGGTGCGCACCCCGCGCGCCTTCGCCTCGTAGCTCGCCGCAAGCACGACCCCGCCGCCGACGATGACCGGGCGGCCGCGGAGCTCGGGCGCATCCCGCTGCTCCACCGAGGCGTAAAAGGCGTCGAGATCGGCGTGCAGCACGGTCGCCTCGCCCCGCATGCCGGCCTCCGATCCCTCGAACGTGTGTTCAGAGGAATCGTCGCAGGGACCGCGGACATCGGAGATGCGCGGCGTACTACGTCCTCCGGGTTCCCGGGGAATCAGGCATCGGAGGCGGAGCGATGAGCTTGCAAGACGACTTTGGGCCAAAGTGGTCTACGTGACTATCTCCGAAGACGAATCAGCGTCGATCGTTCCCATTTGGCCTGCTTTCGTCGTCCCTGTCCTGTCTGTACTTGCCCGCGGGGAGACGATGCATCGCCGAGAACTCACCGACGCGGCAGCCGATGTCGCTGGGCTGAGCCCCGAAGCCCGGGAGGAAACTCTTACGTCAGGCGGATACCGCTATGCGCATCGGATCGGCTGGGCACTCAGCCACTTGTCCAAGGCTGGCTGGGTGGATCGGCCGTCCCGTGGGCACTACGCCATCAACGAAGAGGGCAGGCGAGCACTCCACGACAACCCTGGCGGGTTCGACTATGCGCGGGCTCGTCAAGCCTTCGCTCCCTTCTGGCCGGACCCGGTACGGCGGACGACGGATCGCCCGGACGGTGACGAGCGGATGGTGTCTGATCCCGACATCCTCGACCCCGTCGAGCAGATCGAAGACGGCATCAACCGGATCGAGCGGGAGGTCGGCGAGGAACTTCTCTCGCGCTTGCGGGAGAGCCATCCCGACTTCTTCGAGCAGGCGGTCGTCGACCTCTTGCTTGCCATGGGCTACGGAGGGGCGGAACAACGCGGCAAACGCATCGGCGGCCCTAACGACGAGGGCGTCGACGGCATCATCGACCAGGATGCTCTCGGACTCGACCGGATCTATGTCCAGGCCAAGCGGTACAAGGACGGCAACAACATCGGGCGCGAAACGATCCAGGCTTTCGTGGGTGCGCTCCACGGCTTCGGCGCGAGCCGGGGGGTGTTTTTGACGACGAGTTCATTCACGCCCGGCGCAGTGGACTACGCACGAAACGTCCAGTCGCGCGTGATCCTGATCGACGGCCAGCGGCTCGTCGGCCTGATGATCAAGTACCGCGTCGGCGTGCAGGTCAAACGCACTTATGCGTCCGTGGAGATCGACGCCGACTTCTTCGACGAATAATCGCCCCGGGTCCAGCACAGCCCGCGTTCGGTCGTCGCCCTCACGGCAGATACCGCAGCCACTCCTGCCGCGACAGCCGTATCCGGCGTCCGTGGTGGTCGACGATCCACTCGGTCAGGGTCGACGAGATGTAGACCGCGATGATGGTCTCGGCCGTCCACTCCTCGCGTCCGCGCGTCCACCGGATCAGATGGAACTCGGCCCCGCGGCGGGGCGTCAGCCCGATGGGCAGATCGATGTAGGTCACGTCCGCTCCTTCCCCGAACCCATGCCGGCCGGAGGGCCCGAACCGCCGACCGGCATGAGAGTCGCATCACTACACCGAGGACGCTAAGGCGCGGGGGAGCCGGCGGCGTCACCCGAACGGGGTGACCTTATGCAGGTGTTTAGCGGGTGACGAGTGCAGGCGTCAGCGCTCGTCGACCACGGCCAGCGGCTCGAGCAGGCCCAGCTCCGCCGCACGGTCGACCGCGGCCGCGCGCGACTGCACATCGAGCTTGCGGTAGATGCGCGCGATGTGGGTCTTCACGGTGTTCAGGGACACGTAGCCGCGGGCGGCGATCTCGGCGTTGGAGAGGCGCGTCGGCAGGTAGGCGAGGATGGCCAGCTCGCGAGGAGTGAGCGGGTCCGGCAGCTCGTGCGCGCGCGAAATGACGGCCAGCCCCGCGAGCCGGATCACCTCGCGACGGAAGGCGTCGGGAGCACCGGGCAGTTCTTCGATCAGCCCGGCAACGGGACGGCCGGCACGCACGAAGACGTCGATCAGGCCCTCCGGCTCGGCGACGGACAGCGCACGCGCCAGGTGGAGCTCGGAGCCTGCGCGGTCGCCGGACGCGGCCAAGAACCATCCCTGTGCGACGTCGCGCTCGACGCGCTCCACGATCGAGGCCGAAGGTGCGGCGGGCGGCAGTTCCTCTAGGCGACGTCCGGCACCCGCGACGTCGCCCCGCGCCAGACGTCCGACGATCTCCTCGAAGGTGACCGGCGACCACGCGGCCGGAGAGTCGTGCGCCGGCTCCGACTGGCCGGCGAGGCGGGCGCGGCGGAGGCGCAGCGCATCCAGTTCCACCTGCACGATCGGCGGTGCCTCGGTGACGGGATCGGCGACTTCGGGCTCCGCACCGGCCGGCAGCCCCAGCCGCTCGGCCAGCACGGCCAGCCACAGCAGCTGCAGCCGGGCGTTCCACGAGGCGCGCAGCACACCCTCCCGCAGGGACAGGGCGCCGAAACCTGGCCGCCCACGCCGGACGGCGACGAGCGCGAGCGCGATGTGCGCATCCCCGGTGGCGGGATGGTCGAGCAGCGCCGACTCCTCGGCCAGGCGCAGCGCTTCATCGGCCCGGACGGCGGCGCGCACGAGCCGCCCGCTGAAGGCGTCGGCCACGGCCAGACTCCCGAGCGCGTGGATGCGGTACGGCGTGTACTGCCCGCCCGCCGAGTTCAGCATCCGCTCGATCCACTCCTGCGACTCGTCCAGGTTGCCGAGGAACAGCTGCGCACGACCGGCAGCGACGAGCGAGACGGCCAGCAGGAGGTCGCGGCGGTTCAGTTGCAGGAGGTCGGGCAGGACGAGGTCCGGGTCGGCGAGGAGGAGCGCGACGGCGCTCGCCGCCTCCTCGTATGCGGTCTCCGCGGGCGGGTTGAACTGCACGGTGACGCCCAGCCAGGCCATCGCCACGGCGCGACGGCCGGGGTCGACGTCCGGCCGCGCGGCGACGCTGCGGAGGAACTCGGCGGCCTCCCGGGCGCGTCCGGTCATGCCGTACGTGATCGCGTAGATGATCTCCGCATCCACCGAGGTCCGTCGGATGTCGTCCGGCACCGTCCCGAGCCAGCGCGCCACGGTCGCGACGTAGCCGCGCTCGAACACCTCCCGGCCGGAGGTGACGATCAGGTCCATCGCGTCGTCCCAGGCCTGGGCGCGCAGGAGCGCCTCGACGGCCGTCGCGGTGTCGCCGCGCCCGCGCGACCACTCGGCGACGCGCACCAGCAGGGTCCGCTCGAGGCCGGGATGCTCCGCCCGGAGGCGCATCCGCATCAGCTTCCGGAACAGGGCATGGAAGGCGAACCAGCCCGGCTTCTCGGGAAGCGCGGAGAGGAACATCGACTCCCGCTCGAGCCGGCCCAGCAGGTCGACGCCGAGATCCGCCTCGGTGAGGATGGGCACAAGGTCGGGATGCAGTTCGTCGGCGACGGACAGCCGCAGCAGGGCCTCCCTCCGCTCGGGCGATTGCGCGTCGAGCACCTCCTCGCCCAGATAGTCGACGATCAGGCGGTCGGACTCCGCGAGGCTCGCCACCAGATCCTCGCCGGGCCGTGACCGCAGGGTGAGACCTGCGAGCTGGACGCCCGCGGCCCAGCCGTCGGTGTGCTGGCGGACGGTCGCCGCGGTGCGGAGGTCGACCGCGGAGCCGGTGAGCCGCGCGAGGAGGTCTTCCGTCTCGTCGTCCGCGAACGTCAGCTGGTGCTGCCGGATCTCGACGAGCGCGTGCTGCAGGCGGTGGTGGGTCAGCCGCATCCCCGCGTCCGAGCGGGAGGCGAGCACGAGGTGGGCGTTCGGCGGGAGGCGGTCGGCCAGGTTCGACAGGTCGTCCACGAGTTCGGGCAGGAGCACGTGGACGTCGTCGATGACGATCACGATCTCGACATCCGCTTCCGCCAGGGCGCCGACGAGCGCCTCCAGGTAGCTCTCGCCGAGCCCGCCGGTCGCCTCGGCAGCCGGGCGCACCTCGGCCACGGCGGGATGCGCGGCGGTGAGGCCGGCGGCTAGGCGGCGCGCGAAATGCGTGACGTCGCGGTCGGCTCGCGTGGCGTGGAACCAGGCGACGGCGAGATCGGGGCGCGAGGCCGTCCATTGGGACAGCAGCACCGTCTTGCCCGACCCCGCGGGGGCGATGATGACGGTCAACGGACCGCGGACGCCGACATCCAGCAACTCGAACAGCGCGGGGCGGTCGACCGCGTGCACGGGTGCGGGGCGATGGTCTGGCATCGAGGCGGCTCCGGTCGGCGCATGTCGGGTCGGCGCTAGACGAAAATCATCCCACACGGGTGACGACCAGAGAGTGCTCGACCGCGAAGATGACGGCCCCTCCTGCATTTCCAGGATACCGGTCGGGTGGGGGCTTGCGGCAAGGGCCGCCTCATCCACCAGAATTGCTGGTCGCGCGTGAAATCGTGACGCGCAGTGGCTGTGAGGATGGGGAGACGCATGGGTTCTGACGTGTTCGATGTGATCATCAGCGGGGGCGGCCCGACCGGGATGATGCTGGCCGGCGAACTGCGCCTGCACGGGGTGGAGGTGCTGGTGCTGGAGCGGGACGTGGAGCCGACGACCGCGGTCCGGTCGCTCGGTCTGCACCCGCGCAGCATCGAGATCATGGACTCGCGCGGTCTGCTCGACCGCTTCCTCGCGGCGGGAACGAAATACCCGGGAGGCGGGCGGTTCGCCGGCATCCCGAGCCCGCGGCCGGTGCACCTAGACACGTCGCACGACTACATCCTCGGGATGCCGCAGCCGGTTACGGACCGGATCATCGCGGAGCGCGCGGCCGAGTTGGGGGCGCAGATCCGCAGGGGTGTGGAGGTTGTCGGACTTTCGCAGACCGCCGACGAGGTGAGCGTCGAACTCGCATCCGGTGAGTGGGTGCGCGGGCGCTGGCTGGTCGGCTGCGACGGCGGCCGCAGCCTGGTGCGGCGGACGCTCGGGATCGACTTCCCCGGCGAGGCGGCGACCACCGAGTGGATCCTCGGCGAGGTTCAGGCGACCGCGTCGGCGGAGGAGATCGCCGCCGTCTCCGAGGAGGTGCGGAAGACGCACCGCGGCTTCGGGATCGGGCCCAACGGCGAGGGGCTGTACCGGGCGGTCGTTCCCGCCGCATCCGTGTCGGAGGATCGGTCGGTGCCGCCGACGCTCGACGAGTTCCGGACGCAGCTGCGGGCGTACGCGGGGACCGATTTCGGCATCCACTCGCCGCGCTCGATCACGCGGTTCACGGACGCGACGCGGCTCGCCGAGCGGTACCGCGTCGGGCGGGTGCTGATCGCGGGAGACGCCGCGCACATCCACCCGCCGCTCGGAGGGCAGGGACTGAACCTCGGCATCCATGACGCCTTCAACCTCGGCTGGAAGCTCGCCGCGGAGGTCGGGGGATGGGCGCCCGACGGGCTGCTCGACACCTACTTCGGCGAGCGGCACCCGGCGGCCGAGGACGTGCTGACGATCACGCGGGCGCAGAGCGAGCTGATCTCGCCGGAGCCCGGGCCGCAGGCGGTGCGGCGGCTGCTGACCGAGCTCATGGACGTTGACGGGGTGGGGGAGTTCTTCGGCGCGAAGGTCGCCGGGATCGCGGTGCGGTACGACGTGGGGGAGGTGGACGCGGGCTCGGACGCGGGCGGGCTGCTCGGGCGGCGGCTGCGCGACGTCCGGCTGTCGCGCGGACGACTGTACGAGCACCTCCACGACGGACGCGGGCTGCTGCTCGACCAGACGGGAACGCTCAGCGTCGGAGGATGGGCGGGTCGGGTCGATCTCGTGTCGGACGTCAGTGACGAGCTGGATGTGCCGGCGGTACTGCTGCGGCCAGACGGGCACGTGGTGTGGGTCGGGAGCTCGCAGGAGGAGCTGGAGGTGCGGCTGGCGCGTTGGTTCGGGGTCGCGAGTCGTCCGTGACCGTCTCCGTGCGCCTCGAAATGGGGTGTGGCCCGAGCGGGACTGGCGACCCGCGGGTGTGGGAGGCTGTCCTCCGCGCCTCGGTGGGAGGCCGGGATGGGGGACACGCGTGACCGACGCGACAGACGACCGAACTCAGCCGCGATACGGGGAGCTGGCGCCCGCGGAGCCGGCCGCTGGGGAGCCGACGGCCGCGGTGCCCGCGGAGGCGCCTGCGGCGGACTCGGAGACGGACGCGCCGGCGGATGCCGCCGCGGCTTCCGCGGCCGAGTACCCGTCGGCGGAGTCCCTCGCGCCCGGCGGACCGCTCACTCAGCAGGAGCGTGTCGGCCGGGGCCTCGCGCTGGCGCTCGTCATCATCCCGGCCGGGGTGATCGCGTGGACCATCCTGTGGAACATCGGCTTCATCGCCTCCATCGTCTCGTGGGGTGTCGCGGCGGGAGCCGTGTGGTTGTATCGCGCCGGGTCGAAGGCGCGCGTCACGCGCGGCGCCTTCTGGGGGCTCGTCGCGATTGTGGTCGTGACCGTGGTGCTCAGCCTGCTCGCCGGGATCTTCACCGACCTCGTCAGCGCGGTCGGCATCCCGCTGACCCAGGCGCTCACCGACGCGGACTTCTGGGCGCTGTTCGCGGACAACATCTTCAACAACGGCGAGCTGTGGCAGGCGTACCTGCCGCAGGTGGTGCTGGCCCTCGCGTTCGCGTTCCTCGGCTGCTTCTGGACCATGCGGCGTCTCGCCCGCGAGTCCCGCGCCTGACGCCTCCCGCCGCTCCACCCCCACCGTCGAGTCCGCAAACTTTGCACGAGACGCGCCGGGCGCGCGTCAAGTTTGTGCGGACTCGACGGTGGGGGAGGCGGGGTTAGGAGGTGGGGAGGGTCAGTTCGGCGAGGAGGAGTTCGTCGGCGCCATCGGTCCACGTTGTGGTGCGGGCGATGCGGAAGCCGGCGGACTCCACGGTGTCGGCGAGGTGCTCGACCGAGTCGAACGGGGCGTGGTCGATGAACGCCTGCGGCGGGGCGGAGCGGTGCTTCGACGGATCGAAGGTGAGGAACGTCGCCGTCACGGCACGGCCGCCCGGGCGGAGGACGCGCGCCCACTCGGCGATCGCGGCGACGGGATGCGGGAACAGCTGGAGCCCGGTGACGCACGTCACGAGGTCGAAGGTGCCGTCGCCGAGCGGCAGGCGGGTCGCATCCGCCTCGAGGAGGTCGGCGTCGGGGAGGTGTCGGCGGGCCTCGGCGATCATGCGCGGGGAGAGGTCCACGCCGGTGGCGCTGCCCGTGTAGCCGCGGTCGCGGAGGGCGCGGAGCACCAGGCCGGTGCCGGTGGCCACGTCGAGCACCGCATCCACCCCGTTCAGGTCGGCGAAGGCCGCGACCGCGGCGGCGAGGTCGCGGTGCATGGCGCTCTCGTCGTAGGTAGGCGCACGGTCGTCGAAGCGTTCGCGCACGGCCCGGAGGTGTTCGGCGGCGGTCCCAGGATCATCGGTCACAGCATCATCGGCCACAGCATCATCGGTCACGGCGGCCAGCGTACCGAGGTCCGGAGCGGCGAGGCAGGGCCGGACAAGAATTAGCGGCGGCCGGCTCACCCGAAAAAGCCGACCGCCGCGCACCGGGAACGCAGTACAGCTGCCCGCCCCCTGCGGTCCAGCCTGCCATCCGTTGCTTAGTGCACACAGTAAAGGGCTTTCCTGCGTTGTCAACGGGTCTGCGGCTATGAATTGCCGATGTTCATCTCCAGTTCACGCACCGTGCGCGCGATAGCCTCCGGCGCCTCCCACGCGGTGAAGTGGCCACCGTGTTCCAGGCGCTCGAACGAACGGATGTCGGTGTAGCTCTTCTCGGCGAGCGACCGCGGGTAAGCGGCCTCATGGCGCTGGATGATGATCGCGGCGGGCACCTCGACCAGCGGGTGGAGGTCGTCGTCATCGGGCGGCTCGCGGTAGGGGCGGAAGCTCGTTCCGATGGACCGCGTGACCCAGTACAGCGCAACGTTGGTGAGCACGTCATCCACATCAAAGCGCTCCAGCCCCTCGCCGTCACTCCACGCGGCCACCTTCTCGGCGATCCAGGCGAGCAGACCGCTGGGGGAGTCGATCAGGGCGGCGGCGAGCGTGTCGGGACGCGTGCCCTGAATGTGCGCGTATCCCGATTCTTCGGGGCGGTGGACCGCCTGCAGGAACTCCGTCTCCTCGTCGGTCAACTCGACGCCCGGGCGGGTGCGTGCCGAGAAGGACGCGTGCGGGGCGATGATCCCGGCGACCGACTCGGGATGCGTTCCCGCCAGCCAGTCGCTCACCCCGGCGCCGACATCCTCGCCGTAGGTCAGATACCGGTCGTAGCCCAGCTCGGAGGTCATCAGCGTGTTCCAGCGCCGAGCGACGCCCTGGGAGGAGAACGGCTCGGGCAGCACCCCCGAGTAGCCGTACCCGGGCAAGGACGGAACCACCACGTCACGATCTTCGGCGAGCAGGTCGGCGAGATTGAGCATCGATGCGAAGGAGTAGGGCCAGCCGTGCGTGAGGACGATCGGGAGGCCGGACGGGCGACGGGCTGGAAGGCGCACGACGTGCACATCCGAGCCCTCGAGCTGCACCATCCGCTGCTCGTACCCGTCGACCCGCCGCTCGAACGCGCGCCAGTCGTATCCCGTCCGCCAGCGGTCGACGAGCGCCGCCAGCACGCGCGGCGGGATGCCGTTCGACCACTCAGGGCCCGGCGTCGGATCGGGCAGGATCGTCGCCTCCAGCCGGCGTCGGAGGTCGTCGAGCACGGTCTGCGGCACCTCGATGCGGAACTCCATGGGCCGAACGTAGTCGCTGCCACCGACACCGGCCAGGGCGCGGACGCAACCCCCGGCGGACCGTCGGTGGCCGGGCGTAACCTGGACGCATGGCCCGCAACCGCGACGACATCCGTCGCGCGCCTCGGGAGTCCGACCCGCTCGTCGAGGCCGCGCGTTACCGCCTGCGACGAGACGCGGAGGCGCGCGGAGAGCCGGTGGAAGAGGCCAATCCCGGCCAGCCCACCATGGAGCAGCGCGCGCAGATCGTGGAGACCTCGATCCAGCAGGCGATCCGCCGCGGCGACTTCGACAACCTGCCCGGCGCGGGCAAGCCGCTGCCCGGGCTCACCGGGACGCACGATCCGGACTGGTGGATCCGCCGCAAGATCGAGCGCGAGCAGCTGACCGGACTCGGGCCGCCGGCGCTGCTGCTGCGCACGGAGGACGCGGAGCTCGACGACAAACTCGACCGGCTCGCGTCGGAGAGCACCGTGCGCGAGCACCTCGAGAGCTTCAACCGGCGCGTGATCGAGGCGCGTCGGCAGCTGCAGGGCGGACCGCCCGTGATCACGCGCACCCGCGACGTCGATGAGGAGGTCGCCCGGTGGCGGCAGCGACGCGACGAGCGCATCCGCGAGGCCGATGCCAGGCGGCGGGCCGAGCAGGAGGCGTACGCGGCGCTCAGCTGGCGCGAGCGGCGGCGGCTGCGGCGCGGCCGCTGAGGGCCGCATCCACTCTTACCCATCCACTTGACGCGACACGCCGTCGACGCCGTGGCCCCGACGGCGTGTTGCGTCACCTGGGTGGATAGAGGCGGGCCGCTAGTCCGTCAGGTGCTGGTGCGGCTTGGTGAAGTGGATGCTGTCCGCCGTCACCCCGACGAGCCCCAGTGTGACGCGCAGCAGCTGGGGAGGCAGGCCGTCCGCCGGGGGAGGGGTGGACGCGCCGAGGGTCAGGGTCTTGCCGTCGGGGCCGGTCGCGGTCACCGAGTCGAGGTAGACCTGCACGTTGCCGCGCAGCGCCATCTGGTCGGCGGTGGTCGCGAGCTTGGGGCCGGTCTCCTTGCGGACGGTGAGGCTGAAGCCGTCGATGGTGATGCTGTCTGCCGAGATCTTGAGCACGGGGATGCGGCTGCCGTCGGCGAGCGGGACCGTGACGACGCTGATGCCCTTGAGCCCCGAGAACGACAGCGAGCTGCTGCCCAGCTGCGCGGGCGGCTGGGTGAAGACCGGGGCGGTCGCGTCCGGGCCCGCCGGGGCGGCGGGGGTCGCCGGAGTCGTCGGCGTCGGGGTGGGGGAGCCGGGGGCGGTCGGCGCGCCCGGAGCGCCGGGGATCGGCAGCGTGGGGACGCCCGGGATGCCGGTGCCGGTCGGCGTGGGCGTCGGGGTCGGCGTCGGCGAGCTGCACGGCATGATGATCGGGATGCACAGCGCGGCGGGAGCCGCGGTCGGCACACGCGCCGCGCCGAGGCCCGCGAGGGCGGCGGCGATGCACGCGACCAGGGCACCCGCGACGACGCCGGAGCGGCCCCGCCTCATGCGATCGTGCCTTCGGTGGGTGATGCGGCAGGCGAAGCGGTCGGTGTGGCGGCGGCCGGGCCTGCGGCATGCGCGTCGTCGTCCGCCTCGGCGCCCGCCGCATCCGTCTCGGCCTTCTTTGGCATCCATGCCACGGTGAGGATGCCTCCGATGCTGCTCAGCAGCATCCCGATGAAGAACCCGCCGAGGTTGACGCCGACCAGCGAGTAGACGGCGACCGCCAGCGCGATGACGCCGTAGAAGATGCGGTGCGCCGGCATCGCGATCACCAGGATGCCGAGCAGCACGAGCAGGATCGGGATGATTGTCGCCTGCAGCCCCTCGATGCCGAGCTGCACGTGGATCTTGCCGATGTCGAGCTGCCCCGAGAAGAACATCTCGACGCCGCCGATCGCGGTCAGCAGACCGCCGACGAAGGGGCGGCTGCGGCGCCACGCGCGGAACCGCGCGCGGGCGCTCGGGGCCGTCGTCGCCTCGTCGGTCGCGATCGGGCCGTTCGCGTGCGCGCGGGCCACGATCAGAAGCATCCCTTCGAGCCGTCGGTCAGCTCGACGTGCATGCCGCTGAGGGTGAAGACGGAGGCCTGGGTGCTCCACGCGGTCTGCTGGAGGTTCGTGATCGTGACCGTGTCCGCGTCCTGCGCGAAGTCGCCGGCGGAACCCTTGGCCGTGGTGTTCACGGTGGAGGCGTCGACGCCGATGCGGATGTTGTGGAACTCGGAGTCGCCCTTCAGGTCGGTCATGCCGATCTGCAGGTCGGAGGCCGAGGCCGGGTTCCCGCCGCCGCCCGCGGTGATCAGCATCCCGACCTTGCCGAGCGGGGTGTCGGTGACGACGGCCTGGCAGAGGTCGGAGAGCGTGGCCGACTTGATGTTCGCGATGGCGACCTGGTGCTCCTTGCCCGCGGTGTCGGGCGCGACGCCGGCGTACTGCGAGAAGCCGGTGCCGTCGAGCTTGGTGGCGCTGATCTGGAACTGGCTGCCGGAGACGGCGAAGGAGACGGGGACGGCGCCCTGGGCGACGCCGGTCATCAGCACGGTGGAGACGACGGCGACAGGGACGGCGGCGAGCACGATCCGTCCGGCATGCGACCCGGCGAGCTTTCGGAACTTCATCGATCCTCCTGTTCGGGGGACTTGACAGCGTCGGCGCAGTCAGGCCCAGATGCGAGCTTAGACGTTATTGACAGGCTGTCAATAGGAGATCCGGCACCTCAGCGTCCGGGAGGTGGCCGATAGTCTCGAAGCATGGACACCGACCGGCGCACGCGGCTGACGCCGGACGAGCGACGGGCGCAACTCGTCGCGCTCGGAGTGGCGTTCCTCGCCGACAACCCGCTGGACCAGCTCTCCATCGAGGAGTTGTCGGCGCGCGCGGGCGTCTCGCGCGGGCTGCTGTTCCACTACTTCGGATCGAAGCAGGGGCTCCATCGGGAGGTCGTGCGCACGGCCCGCGACAGCATGCTCCACGCCACGGAGCCGGTGGCCGGGCTCGCGCCGCTGGACCGGCTCCACGACACGCTGGAGCGCATCGTCGCCTTCGTGCGCGAGCACAGCGGGACGTTCTATTCGCTGGTGCGCGGCGTCGCCTCCGGAGACACGGAGGTGCGCCAGGTGGTGGAGGAGGCCCGCGGGGAGCAGGCGGATCGCGTGATCGCGGTCTTCCTCGAACTGGGCGTGCCGGATACCGCGCTGCTGCGCATCGCGCTGCGATCGTGGATCGCATTCGCCGAGGAGGCGCTCGTCGAGAGCGCGATCGGCACCGACCTGCCGTCGGAGGAGATCGTCGGCTTCCTCGAGCGGAGTGCCCGCGGAGTGGTGGATGCGCTGGGCTAGATGCCCTCTTCCTCGACGTCCTCTTCGGTCAGCACGCCGTCATCCTCCGGCTCGTCGCCGTGCTCGTCGTAGACCGGCTCGGCCTCGCGGGCCTGACCGCCGGTGGGGCCGTCGTTGCCGTCGCCCGGTCCCGGCCAGATCGTCTCGCCGGCGACCGAGTCGTTCGTGACGAGCTCGTCGGCGAAGTCGGCCTCGGCCTCGGGATCGTTGAGCGCGTAGTCGACGTCGCCGTCGGCCGGATCGGCCCAGCCGGGCGTCTCGCCCGCATCCGTCTCGCCGACCTCTACGTCCTCGACGCCGTCCTCCGGAATCCGATCCATCGCCTCGTCCCTTCCGCTCTCTCGCCTTGTCGCCCCCGACGCTACACCCCGTCCAAAGCCGACAGCTCCTGAGTTTTTCCGCCCGATCGTGACGATTCGGGCGAAAAACTCAGGAGCTGTCGGATGGAGCTCGCTTTACTTGGCGGTGGGGAAGGTGATGGTCTTGCCCGAGCCGGCGTCCTTCACGGCTGCCTGCGTGAACGCGGCGAACTGCGCGGCGTCGGTGAAGCCGCCCTGGTAGCGCTCGCCGTTGACGAAGACGGTCGGGGTTCCGAAACCGCCGGTCGTCGGGTTCTTCAGCTGCGAGTTCGTCGTCGCACCCTTCGTCATCGCGGTGACGAAGTCGGCGTACGTCTGGTTGTTCACGCAGTCGGTGACGGCCTTGGAGCTGACGCCCGCATCCTTGAAGATGCTGAGGATCTCGGCGTTCGTGAGTCCGGTGCCGGTCTGCTCGTCGGGCTGCTTCGCGAAGAGCGCGGCGTTGACGTCCCAGAACTTGTTCGGCTGCGAGTTCGCCACGCACGAGACGGCAGCGCCGGCGCGTGTCGAGTAGTTCTTGTTCTGCACACTGTCGAGGATCGCGACCGGGTGGATCTCGACGGTCGCCGAGCCGTCGGCCATCCACTGCTTGATCTGGTCGTCGTTCGTGGTCTCGAACTGGTCGCAGTAGGGGCACTGGTAGTCGAGCCAGATCTGGATGTGCGCGGTCTTGCCGTCGAGCTCCATCTTGGTCGGCGTCGGCTGGCCGCCCGACGGGATCGCCGGCGTGGTCACGGCCTTGCTCGACGACTCGAGCAGGATGCCGCCGCTGGCCATGTTCTTCGGGTTCGCGGCTCCGGCGCCCCCGGTCCCCACCGTGGTGAAGATGACGACGCCGATGATGGCGAGCACGGCGATGACGCCGGCGATGACCGATCCCTGAACGATGATCTTGCGCCGCTTGGCCTTCTTGGCGGCCTCTTCGCGCATCCTCCTGGCGGTTTCGCGCGCCTCCTCGCGGCGGTCGCGTTTGGTAGGACCAGTCGTCCCTCTGCCAGTTGCCATTCAGCTCATCCCATCGAACAGTGGACAGTTCTCCCATGATCGTAGGGGGACTTTGCTTTGAAGGCGCTGTACCGGGTGCTCTACCGTGGACGCATGCAGTCGACAGACCGAGCCATCTGATGCCGTCGGATTCCGAAGGGCACGGAACGGGCGCGGAGCCGAACGAGGGCCGGGATACCGCGGGCGCCGACTACGCGGAGCGCCTCCGCCGTCTGGACACGAGCTGGTGGCGCCGCACACTGAATGTGCAGGCTCCGTACCGCTGGAACATCCGCCGCCTGCACCTCGGACGGGTTCTGGATGTGGGCAGCGGTCTCGGCCGCAATCTGGCACACCTGGGGAACAACGGCGTCGGCGTCGACCACAATGCGGAGTCGGTGGCGATCGCGCGGGCGCGCGGGCTGACCTCGTTCACGAGCGACGAGTTCCCCTCCACCGAGTACGCGGTGCCCGGTGCGTTCGACTCGCTGTTGCTCGCCCACGTCGTGGAGCACGTCGACCCGGACTTCGCGGTCGAGCTGGTGCAGACGTACCTGCCGTACGTGAAACCGGGCGGCCACGTCCTCTTCATCACGCCGCAGGAGCGCGGCTACGCGAGCGACGCCACCCATGTCGCGTTCACCGACTTCGACGGCCTCCACCGCCTCGCCGACCGCCTGGGCCTCACGGTCGAGCGGGAGTACTCGTTCCCGCTGCCGCGCTTCGCAGGCAAGGCGTTCACCTACAACGAGTTCGTGGTGCTGACCCGCCTCCCCGGCTGACGCGCGCCCCCTGTTCGCGGGCTATACCGAGGAGTTCTCACTTCTCTAGCCTTCAGGTGTCGCCCGGTTCTCGGGCGATCGACCCGAAGGAGTGGATGTGGCGCGCGTAGGAGCGAAGGGATGGGCGGCGATCGGGCTCGGCGCGGCCCTGGTCCTCGGAGTGGGGATCGCGGCGAACGCGGCCAATCGTCCGGCGACGGAGGACGCCGCCGCGACCTCGTCCACCGCGTCGGCATCCGCATCCCCGTCTGCGACGCCGAGCCCGACGCCGAGCGTCGAGGTGCGCACCGAGACGGCGGACGAGGTCATCCCGTTTGCCGCCACGAACGCCGACGACCCCGGGCACGACGTCGGCTGGTCGGCCGTCACCACCGCCGGCGCCAACGGCGTGAAGACGAAGACCTATCGGGTCACGTACGTCGACGGGGTGGAGACCTCCCGCGAGCTGGTCTCCGAGGCGGTGACGACGGCGCCCGTCGATCAGGTCACCAGCGTCGGCAGCAGGCAGCCCGCCCCGCCGCCTCCTCCCGCGCCTGCCCCTGCGCCTGCGCCCGCTCCCGCGCCCGGTGGAGGTTGCGACCCCAACTACGCCGGAGCCTGCGTGCCGATCGCCTCGGATGTTGACTGTGCGGGCGGCAGCGGAAACGGCCCCGCCTACGTGCAAGGACCCGTGACCGTGGTGGGCACCGACATCTACGACCTCGATCGCGACGGCGACGGCATGGCCTGCGAGGGCTGACGCCTGCCGCGACCGATCTGGTTGACGCAACACGCCGTGCGCGAGACTGCGCGCACGGCGTGTCGCGTCAACTCGATGCGGCCGGCGCGCGGCCGAGCTCCACGTCCTCCACGCGCGAGCGCGGCATCGCCAGGCCCGCGGCGATCGTGAGCACCGTGGCGATCGCCACCGCCACGAAGACCGCGGTCGACGCCGACTGGATGGTGTCGGGCGACTTCGCGCCGCCTGCCGAACCGGCGATGATCGCGTTGGCGATCGCTCCGAATACGGCGACGCCGACGGCGCTGCCGATGGAGCGGGCGAACATGTTGCTGCCGGTCACGACGCCGCGCTCGTTCCACGCGACGCTGGACTGAGCGGCGATCAGGGTCGGGGTGGCGATGAGGCCCATCCCGAGCCCGACGATGAAGCAGCTGACCGCGACGAACAGCACCGACGGGGTCAGCGAGGTGAGCGCGAGCGAGATCGCGCCGACGATGGCGATGCTCATCCCGAGCAGGGCGGTGTTGCGGAACCCGATACGCAGGTAGAAGCGGCCGGACAGGCTGGCCGCGATCGGCCACCCGAGGGTCAGCGCGGCGACGGCCAGGCCGGAGACGATGGGCGCGACGCCGATGGTGCCTTCCAGGTAAGTGGGAACGTACGACGTGAGGCCGATCAGGATGGCGCCGACTCCCAGCGAGATCAGCGTGGTCGTCACCAACAGTCTCCGGGAGAACACCCACAGCGGCAGCACCGGCTCGGAGGCCCGGAGCTCAACCAGCACGAAGGCCACCAGCAGCAGGCCGCCCAGCACGAAGGCGCCGATGCTCCACACCGAGTTCCACGCCCACGCCTGCCCGCCCTCGAGCACCGCGAGGATGATCAGGGTCGTGCCGGCGGTCAACAGCACGGCGCCCGGGTAGTCGATGCGGTGCCTGCGGCGCTCGACGGTCTCATGGAAGCTGCGGATGAGCATCCACGCGGCCAGGATGCACAGCGGGATGTTGACGAAGAAGATCCAGCGCCACGACAGGAACTGCGAGAACACGCCGCCCAGGGTCGGTCCGACGACGGAGGAGATGGCCCAGACACTGGCGAGGTAGCCCTGCGTCTTGGCGCGCTCGGCGACGGTGTAGATGTCGCCGGCGATGGTGATGGACATCGGCTGGATGGCGCCGGCGCCGAGGCCCTGCAGGGCGCGGAAGGCGATCAGGGCCGGCATGCTCCATGCGAATCCGCAGAGCACCGATCCGAGGAGGAACAGCGCGATGCCGATGAGCACGATGGGCTTGCGGCCGACGGTGTCGGAGAGCTTCGCGTAGACGGGCACGGACACCGCCTGCGCGAGCAGGTAGACGGAGAACAGCCACGGGAACTGCGAGAACCCGCCGAGGTCCTGCACGATCGAGGGCACCGCCGTCGCGAGGATCGTCGAGTCGATGGCCACGAGCCCGGTCGTCAGCATGAGGGCGATCAGGATGGGGCCGCGTTCGGACCGGAATCCGACGCTCGCTCGGGTGGGTTCGTTCATAGAGGTCAACAACGCGGGGGAGCCGGTCGCATTCCCGGCTTGACGTGAAAGAGGACCAGCGCGACAATCTGAAACATGTCTTTCACAACCGGGTCGGAGGCAGGTGCGGGCGCCGACGTCCCGCGTCCCGAACGGCGCACGACGGTCACCGACCCGCGGGCCCTGCGCGCGCTCGCGCATCCCCTGCGCCTGGCGCTGCTCGACCACTTGATGTCATTCGGGCCGCGGACCGCCAGCGAGTGCGCCGCGGTGGTCGGCTCCACCGCATCCAATTGCAGCTATCACCTGCGCGCGCTCGCCAAGGTCGGGCTGGTCGAGCCGGTGGATGCGGAAGACGGCCGCGAGCGCCCCTACCGGTCGTCGTCGACCGGGCTGACCTTCGGCCGCACCGAGGATCCCGAGTTCGCGATCGGCGCCGACACCGTCGAGCGCGCCCTCGCCGACCGCCAGGTCGACGACGAGGCGGCGCTCGTCCACCGCGCCATCGCGCAGCGCGACGAGCAGCCGATCGAGTGGCGCGAGGCGAGCCTGCTGACGGGGTACGCCCTGAAGCTGACGCCGGGCGAGTTGCGCGAGCTGATGCAGGGGCTGGATGCGCTCATCCGCCCCTACATCGCCCTCATCCGCGTCGATGCGCCCGAGGGCAGCGATGTCGTCGCGCTGCACCTGAACGCCTTCCGGCACCCGGATGCGATCGCGGCGGCGCGGGCCGCCGGCGCCTCGGCCGGGCTGGACGACACGGACCCTGAGGGCGCATCGTGACCGCCACGGCGGCTCGCGAGCGCTCGCCGCTGCTCCGCCGCGACTTCGCCCTCGTCTGGACGGCGGGGCTGGTCTCCGACACCGGCGACTGGCTGCTCATGATCGCGCTGCCGCTGTTCGCCCTGTCGGCGACCGGGTCGGCGCTCGGCGCATCCACCGTGTTCCTGGTCGAGCTCGTCCCGATGCTGCTGGTCGGCAGCTTCCTCGGCGTGCTGGTCGACCGGTGGGATCACCGCCGCACGATCGTCATCGTCGCCCTCTTGCAGGGGCTGCTGCTCCTGCCGCTCCTCGCGGCGAGCGCCGACCGGATGGGCATCGTCTACGCGGTCGCGGCCGTCGAGGCGGTGCTCGGCGCGATCATCAACCCGGCGCGGCAGGCGATGATCCCGCAACTGGTCGGCACCGACCAGCTGGCGCGCGGCAACGCCCTGATCGCCGTGAGCGACAGCCTCGCCCGGCTCATCGGCTCCCCGCTCGGCGGTCTCTCGTTCGCGCTGTGGGGGCTGCCGGGCGTCGTGATCGCGGATGCGGCGTCGTACCTCATCACGGCGGGGCTCGTCCTGTTCGTGCGCCCGCGACCGCGGAATGCCGACGCCGCACCGGCAGCGGACGGCGAGCCTGCGGCGGTCGCCGAGCGGCGCATCCTGCACGAGTGGGTGGAGGGGCTGGCGCTGATCGCGCGGTCCGCCACCCTGCGCACGCTCGCGGGCATCGCCGCGCTCGCCGGCGTCGCGCAGGGCCTCTTCCTCGTGCTGTTCCTCGTCTACGTGACGCAGAACCTCGGAGCGGGCGACACCGGCGCTGGCATCATCCGCGGTGTCCAGGCGATCGGCGGGGTGCTCGGCGGACTCGTGACGGGCGCCCTCGCGCGACGGATGGCACCGCGCTGGATGATCGGCGTCGGCTATCTGGTCTTCGGGACGCTGTCCCTCGTCACCTGGAACCTCGCTCCGTTCACCACGGCGCTGTGGGTCTACGCCGGGCTGTTCATCGCGATGGGCATCCCCGGGGTGACGACGGCGACCGGCGAGATCACGCTCGTTCAGACGACGGTCCCCGCGCGCGCCCTCGGGCGGGTGATCGCCGCGGTCACGACTCTGGACGGCGCTGCGCAGGCGGTCGGGCTGCTGATCGGCGGCCTCCTCGCCGACTCGGGCGACATCGTCCCCGTGCTCGACGTGCAGGCGTCGCTCTACCTGCTCTGCGGGCTGATCGGGATCGTGGCGTTGCGCGACAGGCGGGGTCTTACCGGGAGCGGCGTGGGCACCGAGAGGACCCGTCTTACGTAACGGCCCGCGCGGACGCTAGGGTGCTGCCACCGTGGTCCCCCGGAGGTGGATGATGTCGTACCGCACCCTCTCGCACATCCCGCTGTTCCGCCGCACCGTCGGCGCCGTGGCGCTCGCCGCGGCCCTGACCGGGGGACTGACCGCGTGCGACCTGTTCGCGCCGCAGGACACCCTCGACATCGAGGAGGCCAGCGTCGGCTCGAGCGCCACCGTTGGCGATGTGTTCGTCGGCAACGCCGTGCTGGTCACCAGCGACGACGGCGAGACGGCGAACCTGGTGGTCACACTGGTGAACCAGGGGAACGACACCCAGCAGGTGGAGATCGTGCCGAGCGGCGGGCAGAGCATCAGCGTGTCCCTCGACCCGCGCGACACCCAGCAGCTGGGCGACCCGCCGGACGACGAGAGCCTGGTGAGCGACCTGAATTCGGCTCCCGGCTCGCTCACGACCGTGACGGTCACGAGCGGTGGAGACTCGGTCGGGCTGCAGGTGCCGGTCGTGACGGGCGCGCTCCCGCCGTACGGCACGCTCACCCCGGCTCCCTGATCGCGCACGAGGATCGCCCCTGTGGATCGCGCACGCCGCGACGCGTCGGCGCGCCTGGAAACCCGGGCCGGTATTCCGGCGCATGATATTGACGCGAAACCCGCCCGGGTTCCCGCTGTTTCCGGGGATGTGAACGTAGGGTGTCGGTGTGTGGCGACTGGACAGGAAGACCGAGGATGACGACGCGACGTCGGGCATCCCAGACGATGACGCCCTGAACCCGCGCACGACGACGGCTCCGCACGCGCTCAGTCTGGGCGACCCGGCCCTGGTCGCCGGCAACATCGCCGACCCGGTGTGGAAGCGCTGGCGCGACGAGATCGCCGCGGTCGGCGGGGTCTCTCCGCTGCTCCACTTCGAGGACAGCCCGCGCACGCGCATCGAGCTGAGCACGACGCATCCCGGCGGCCTGCCGCAGTTCATCACCGGGCAGAGCACGCTGCTCTCCAGCCTCATCCGCGACGAGCTGGCGCTCCGCACCGCACGCGCGGCCGCGAATGCGATCACCGCGAAGGGCATCGAGCTGCGCTCCGTGCGCGGCATCGAGTCGGTGCACCTGGCGATCGGCCTGGCGCAGTGGCGTCACGGCTCCGAGGAGTACTTCGCGCCGATCCTGCTGCGCCCGCTCGCCATCCGCCGCTACGGCCGCGACTTCGAGCTGAAGCTGAAGGGCCACACCTTCCTCAACCCCGAGCTCGCGCGCGCCCTCAACGAGCAGTTCCAGATCACGTTGGATGCGGACGCCTTCGTCGCGCTCGCCGTCAGCAACGGCGTGTTCAAGCCGCAGCCGGTGATCGACCGCCTGCGGGGCCTGACCTCGCACCTGCCCTGGTTCAACGTCCAGCCGCGGCTGGTCGCCTCGTCCTTCGCCGACGTCGCCCCGGCGCTGAGCGAAGAGGCGCGCGACCTCGATACCGTGCTGCTGGATGCGCTGGCCGGCAACCCGACCGCGCGCACGACGGTCGAGAGCGCCTTCAACCCGGTGGAGCCCATCCGCCAGGACGAGCGCCCGCCCGCGACCGACACCCTCCTGCTCGACGCCGACGAGGCGCAGGAGAACGTGGTGGCGCAGATCGCGGCGGGGAACTCCCTCGTCGTCAAGACGTTGCCCGGCACCGGCGGCACCCAGACGATCGTCAACGCGATCGGCGCCCTGGTGGCCCAGCACAAGCGCGTGCTCGTGGTGAGCCCGCGGCGGTCGAGCCTCGACGACATCGCCCAGCGGCTGACGAAGGCCGGCCTGCCGGGTCTCGCGGTGACGCCGCGCACGCTGCGCCGTGACCTCATCCAGTCGATCGCCCGCAACGAGAAGGCCACGCAGCCGAAGGTCACCGACGTCGACGAGGCACTGGTGCGGCTCCGGAAGGTGCTCGTCGATTACCGCGCCGCGCTGACCCGCCGCGACCCCGTGCTGCGCGTGTCCGTTCTGGATGCGCTGCGCGAGCTTTCGCGCCTCTCCCTTCTTCCCGCCCCGCCCTCGACGACGGCCCGTCTCGGCCGCCGGGCGATCGAGGGGCTCGCCCGCGACCGTGCCGCGTCGGCGGACGCGCTGATCCGCGCCGCCCGCCTCGGCGAGTTCCGGTACGGACCCAACGACTCTCCCTGGTACGGCGCCTCCTTCACGACGACGGAAGAGGGGAAGGCAGCGCACGAACTGGCCAAGAAGCTCAACCGCGCCGAACTGCCTCGCCTCATCGACCGCGCCCAGGCCCTCATCGGCCAGACGCGGATGCGTCCGTTCGCGTCGATCGCGGAGCTCGGCGTCTACCTGCGGCTCCTGCTCGACATCCGCGAGACGCTCGACAAGTTCACGCCCTCCGTCTACGACCGTTCGCTGACCGAGCTGATCGCGGCCACCGCATCCCGTCGCGAGTCGCCGTCGATGTCGAGCGCCAACCGCCGCCGCCTGCGCAAGCACGCCCTGGAGTACGTCCGGCCCGGCGTGCACGTCACCGACCTCAACGAGAGCCTGCGGCGCATCCAGCAGCAGCGCATCCTGTGGAACCGGTTCGCCGTCGCCGGCGTCGTGCCCGAGGTCCCGGTCGGGATCGCGGACGTGCAGGTCGCCTACCAGCGCGTTGCCGAAGACCTGGCGCGCCTCGACATCCCGCTCCGCCGCACCGGGACGCCGCAGTCGCTCGCAGCGCTCCCCGTGGAGGAGCTGACCCGCCAGATCGCCGGCCTCGCCGCCGAGTCCGAGGTGCTCGCCAACCTGCAGGAGCGCACCGCCCTGCTCACCCAGCTGCGCGAGCAGGAGCTCGACCCGCTGATCTCCGACCTGTCCATCCGGCACGTTCCGGAGACGCAGGTGAGCGCCGAGCTGGAGCTCGCGTGGTGGCAGTCGGTGCTGGAGTCACTGCTCGCCTCGGACCGCGCCCTGCTCAACGCCAACACCGGTGTGCTCGACCGGCTCGAGGCCGACTTCCGCCTGGTGGATGAGGCGCACGCCTCCGCGACAGGCAAGCAGCTGGCGTGGATGCTCGCCGAGACCTGGAAGATCGGCATCGTCGACTGGCCGGACGAGGCCGCAGCGCTGAAGCGCCTCCTGAAGAGCACGACGCCGACGGCGACCACGCTCAACGAGGCGGCGCCGCACCTCGCGCGCCCGCTGGCGCCGGTGTGGCTGATCTCGCCCTACGAGGTGCCGTCGATCGGCCGCGAGGTCGGTTTCGACGCCGTGCTGCTGGTGGATGCGGGTGCGTCGAGCCTCGCCGAGAACGTCCCCGTCATCCGCCGCGCGAAGCAGGTCGTGGCGTTCGGCGACCCGGTGACGCAGACGCCGTCGCGCTTCGACATCGGCGTGCACGAGTACGGCACGACCGTCGAAGACGTCGACGTGGACGCGCTCCACGCCGACTCAGCGCTCGCGCGCCTCTCCGAACTGCTCCCCGTCTACACGCTCAGCCGCAGCTACCGCGCCGGGGGCGAAGACCTCGCCGAGCTGGTCAACCGCCGCTTCTACGGCGGGATGATCGACTCCATGCCCTGGGCCGGCACCTACCTCGGCCACGGCAGCCTGTCGCTGCACTACGTCAGCGGCGGTCAGGGCATGCCGGACACCGACACGGGAGCGGTCGAGTCGACCGACGCCGAGGTCGCGAAGGTCGTCGAGCTGGTGCTCGCGCACGCGACCGAGCGTCCGCGCGAATCCCTCATGGTCATCACCGCGAGCGAGCGTCACGCCGTGCGCGTCAACCAGGCGGTGCTGGCGGCCTTCGCGAAGCGCTCGGAGCTGGCCGACTTCATCCTGGGCGACCGGGCGGAGCCGTTCACCGTTGTCACCCTCGACCAGTCGGTCGGGCAGAGCCGCGACCGTGTCATCTTCTCCATCGGCTACGGCCGCACCCCGCACGGGCGACTGCTGTCGAACTTCGGCGCGCTCGCGGAGCCGGGCGGCGACCGCCTGCTCGCTGTCGGCATGACCCGCGGTCGCCGCGGAATGGACATCGTCTCCTGCTTCCGGCCGGAGGACATCGACGAGACCCGGATGCGGCACGGCATCGCGGCGCTCGCCCAGGTGCTGGGGGAGGCGGACCAGATCCAGGCCGCCGCTCCGGAGTACCTGAGCCCGGACGCGGACCCGATGGTGCTCGACCTCGCCAAGCGCCTGGCCCGTCGCGGCCTCGACGTGCACCTCGGCTACCGCGGCAAGCTGACCCTCGTCGCCTCGCACGGCGGCCGCGCGGTCGCGGTGGAGACCGACCAGGACGTGTCGAAGGGCAGCCTCCGCGAGTCGCTGCGCCTCCGTCCGGACGTGCTGCGGCGCCTCGGCTGGCACTACCTGCGCGTGCACAGCTTCGAGCTGTTCGCCGACCCGGACGCCGTCGCCGGCCGCATCGCCAAGCTCATCGGCAAGACGGAGCCGGACGCCGAGACGGCGCCGATCACGCTGCCGCCGCTCGCGTAGGGCGGGTCCGTTCTAGGCTGGACGGGATGAGCGAGACACCCGGGAGGCGGCGGCACCGCCGTGTGCAGCGCCCGGGCGCGCCCGGAACCGACCCGGCGCCGCGCGTCGACCCGCGCGAGGAGCCTGTGCTGCCGCCGGCCGCTCCCGACTCCGACAACGCCCCCAGCTGGTCGTCGAACGACGAGCAACTCCGCCGCGACGTCCCCCCGCACTGGTAGCCCGCCGCCTCCCGGCGCATCCCGTCTCGCCGAGGTGCACGTAGTTGCGCAGTCGCGCGGCGTGTCGACCGCCACAACGTGCACTTCAGCGGATGGCGGCGCCGGGAGACGGCCCGGCCGCGGTCGTTCGAAATCCTCGAAGTGCACGTTGTGGTGGGTTTGTGCGGCGTGTCGACCGCGACAACGTGCACCTCAGCGGATGGGGGCTGCGGGAGGGGTCAGGGGAGGGGGTCGGCGTGCTTGCCCGACGGCTGCGGCGGCGACTGCTGCGCCTGGAGCAGGTCGCGGATCTCGGTGAGGAGGTCGAGCTCCGTGATGGGGGCCTCCGGCTCGACGACG
Organism: Leifsonia sp. 1010; assembly: GCF_031455295.1. Lineage (NCBI taxonomy): Bacteria > Bacillati > Actinomycetota > Actinomycetes > Micrococcales > Microbacteriaceae > Leifsonia > Leifsonia sp. 1010. The sequence goes on along the minus strand of NZ_JAVDSL010000004.1, from coordinate 65,001 downwards.
CCCTTCTTGCGCAGGCGCTCGGCCCGCTTGCGCACCTGGTTGATCGGGTAGACGAAGACGAAGTAGACGACCACGGCGACGATCAGGAAGTTGATGATCGCCGCGAGCACGGCGCCGAACTTGATCTGCGCGTCGCCGATCGTCAGCACCAGCGACGACTCGAGGCCCTGCGTCTTGGCGATCGCGCCGATCAGCGGGTTGATCAGGTTGTTCACGATCGAGTTGACGACCGCCGTGAACGCCGCGCCGATGACGACCGCGACCGCGAGGTCGATCACGTTTCCGCGGAGGATGAACTCCTTGAACCCTTTGAGCATGACCGGAACGAACCCTTCTACGCGGCGGAGCCCGACGACGAGGTCGACGGGGTCGAGGAGGTGGAGGAGCTGGACGACGTGGAGCCGGAGGACGACGAGCCGGAGGAATCCGACGAGCCGGACGAGGACGAACCCGACGACGACGAACCCGAGTCCGACTTCTTCGCACCGCCGCGCGAGTCGGTCCGGTAGAACCCGGAGCCGTTGAACGTCACGCCGACGGTCCCGAACACCTTGCGGAGCGATCCGCCGCAGTTCGGGCACACCGTGAGGGCGTCGTCGGTGAAGGCCTGCTGGATGTCGAAGGCGTGGCCGCAGTCGCGGCACGAATAGGAGTAGGTCGGCATTCTTCTTCCGCTGCGCTCGCTGTCGGGGTCGGGGGTCAGGTGAACTGGACGATGCGGGTCGGGGTGACCGCGCCGTCCACCGGCTGGTCGTGACGCTCGCGCGGCACCTCGTCCACCAGTTCGCCGTCGAAGAGGACGGCGTACACCGGGGGACATTTTTCCATGCTGCCCAGCGTCTTGTCGAAGTAGCCGCGGCCCCAGCCCATCCGCATCCCGGTCGCGTCGACGGCGGCCGCCGGCACCAGGATGAGGTCGACATCGTTGATCGCGATGGGTCCGAGCAGCTCGCCGACCGCCTCGGGCAGGCCGTAGAGGCCTTCGGTCTCGGTCTCGCCGTCGCCGGTGGTCCAGTCGAGCAGGCCGTCTTCGCGCGAGATCGGCAGCAGGACGCGCAGACCCTGCGTGTGCGCCCAGTTGAGGAAGGGGCGCGTGTCCGGCTCCACCGGGGTGGAGAGGTACGCCGCGACCGAGCGGGCGGACAGGTCGGTCGCGAGGTCGACCAGGTTGCGGGTCAGGCCCGCCGTCGCGGTCTGGCGCTCGGTCGTGGTGAGGTTCTGCCGGCGCTCGCGGAGCTCCGCACGCAGGGCGCGCTTGCGATGAGCGGCGGTGTCCGAGTCCATACGGCAATCCTAGGAGATGCCATCCTGTGCTCCGCCGAAATGCGGATACTGTAGGCGGCATGGCAAATCACGACCGCGTTACGAAAGCAGTGATCCCCGCAGCCGGCCTCGGAACCCGCTTCCTCCCGGCGACGAAAGCGATGCCCAAGGAGATGCTGCCGGTCGTTGACAAGCCCGCCATCCAGTACGTCGTCGAGGAGGCCGTGGATGCGGGCCTGCACGACGTCCTGATGATCACCGGCCGCAACAAGAACGCCCTCGAGAACCACTTCGACCGCAACGCCGAGCTGGAGGAGACCCTCACCAAGAAGGGCGACACCGACCGGCTCGAGAAGGTCAACTACTCCACCGCCCTCGCCGACATGCACTACGTGCGCCAGGGCGACCCGAAGGGTCTCGGCCACGCCGTCCTGCGGGCCAAGATGCACGTCGGCCGCGAGCCGTTCGCGGTGCTGCTCGGTGACGACATCATCGACGCGCGCGACGATCTGCTGAGCCGGATGCTGACCGTGCAGTCGCAGCGCCACGCCAGCGTCGTCGCCCTCCTCGAGGTCGACCCCGACTCCATCCACCTGTACGGCGCCGCCGCTGTCGAGACGACGGACGAGGAGGATGTCGTCCGCATCACCGGCCTCGTCGAGAAGCCGGACAAGGAGCACGCCCCCTCGAACTACGCCGTCATCGGCCGCTACGTGCTGCGCCCGGAGGTCTTCGACGTCCTGGAGCGCACCGAGCCGGGTCGCGGCGGCGAGATCCAGCTGACCGACGCGCTGCAGTCCATGGCGGAGGCGCCCGACTGGACCGGGGGTGTCTACGGCGTCGTCTTCCGCGGCCGCCGCTACGACACCGGCGACCGACTCGACTACATCAAGGCGATCGTCCGCCTCGCCGTCGACCGCGAGGACCTCGGCCCGGAGCTGCGCCCGTGGCTCCGCGAGTTCGCGGCGGAGCTCGAAGACGAGCCCGTGGAGTTCGTCGAGGAGATGCCCGTCGACCCGACCGGGCCCATCCAGACGCTGTCCGACCGGTCCCGCTGACGGCCGGCCGAAGGAGGACTCCGTTGGCGCTCGTCGTCCCCACCCTCACCGAGGGTCGCGTGGGGTTGCGTCCCATCCGTCTGCGCGACGCGCGGCCGCTGGAACGGTCGCTGCTCGACAACCGCAGCTGGCTGCGGCAGTGGGAGGCGACGAGCCCGTACGCGCCCGGGTCGTTCGACACCCGCGCGAGCATCCGCTCCCTGCTGGCGAACGCGCGCGCCGGGCACGGCCTGCCGTTCATCGTCGAGTGGGACGGCCGGCTCGCCGGGCAGCTGAACGTCTCGTCGATCGCGTACGGCTCGCTGTCGAGCGCGACGATCGGCTACTGGATCGCCGAGGAGTTCGCCGGTCGCAACATCACCCCGACCGCGGTGGCGCTGGCGACCGACTACTGCTTCTACCAGCTGGGACTGCACCGGATGGAGATCTGCATCCGGCCCGAGAACGGCCCGAGCCTGCGCGTGGTCGAGAAGCTCGGCTTCCGCTACGAGGGGCTGCGGCGCCGCTACATCCACATCAACGGCGACTGGCGCGACCACTTCTGCTTCGCGCTGGTGTCCGAGGAGCTGACCCAGGGCGTGCTGCGCCGCTGGCTCGACCACAACGTCCCCGAGGACGCGGCGGTCGTGCCCGCGGAGGACCGCGCGGCGGCGGCCATCCCGCTGCCGATCGCCCGGCATTACTGAGCCGGTTCTCATCCCCGGGCCGCTCAGCCGGGTGCTTCCGGTGGAAATGTGCTGAAAGCGCGCTGGATCGGGTGACACACCCCCGCGGGTGACCGAGGCTCGGCCGTCGCCGCCCCTACCGTAGAGGACATGAACGGGGATGTGATGGGCGGTGGGGTCGTCGTCGCGCTCGCGGCCGCTTTGTGGCTCGCCTATCTGGTCCCGGTGTGGCTGCGCCGCCGGGAGTACCTCGCCACGGAGCGGAACGCCGTGCGGCTGCAGCAGACGCTGCGCATCCTTGCCGAGACCAGCGAACTTCCCGACGAGGTGCGCCTCGAGGCCACCGCCCGGACGGTCGCCGAGCAGCAGCGCATCCTCCGCAAGTCGGAGCAGAAGACCCTCGCCGCCGCCCGCGCGGAGGCCGCCGCCCACGCACGCCGCGAGCAGGCCCTCGCCGAGGAGCGCCGCCGTGCCGCGGAGGAGGCGGAGCGGGCCGCAGCGGAGGCGATCGCCCTGGAGCGTGCCGCCCGCGCGGCTGCCGCGCAGCGCGCTCGTGTGCTCGCCACATCCACCGCTCGTCCGGTGCTGTCGCCGCAGCGCCGCCGCCGTCTCCGGCGGGCGCGCGGACTCTCGACCCTCGTGCTCGTCGCCGGCCTGATCGGGCTGGTCTCGGGCACGGTTCTGCTCTTCGAGACCGGAGCATGGCTGCTCGCCGCCGCCTCGCTCGGCGCGGTCGCGCTCTCCGGATGGATGCTCGGCCGCCTCGCGCGGCCCGACCGCGCCTCCGCGGTCGCCCAGCCCCTGGTGCGCACGTCCGTCGTCGCGCCGGAGCTCTACGACGACGCTCAGCACGACGACGTCCCGGTGCAGGAGCGGCTGCGTCAGAGCTGGACGCCCCGCCCGCTCCCGAAGCCGCTGCACCTGTCGCCCGGCACGGTCGCGGCCGCCGCGATGGCGTCGGTGGATGCCGCGGCGGAGCTGCGCCGCGCGGCCGCCCGCGCCGAGTTCGAGCGGAGGGCGGCCGAGGTCGCACCGCCCGCTCCGGTGGCTGCGCCGGTGCCGCTGCGGGCCGTGGAGCGGCCGGTCGCGGAGTCGACGGGCCCGTCCGCTGTCGCGTCCGCGGTGGCCTCAGCATCGGCCTCTGCGGTGTCCTCGGCAGTGGCCTCCGCGCCCGCTGCGACGACCGTCCCGAGCCGCTACGCGAGCATGGGGATTCTCGACGAGGCAGACACCGGCAGCATGGACCTGGACGCGGTCCTGCGTCGTCGCCGAGCGGCCAGTTGAGCCGTGCTCGATTTCGACGGGACCCGCGAGGGGTGCTATTGTTTCTAAGCAGTTCCCCGGGGCTATGGCGCAGTTGGTAGCGCGCTTCGTTCGCATCGAAGAGGTCAGGAGTTCGAATCTCCTTAGCTCCACCAGAACCGGAAAGGCCGCCCAGTCGGGCGGCCTTTTTGTTTGCCCGCGTTCGCTCCCATCGCGTTTTGTTGGTACAGTCGTGCTAACACTGAGGGGTTCGGGGGACGAGATGATTCTGCTGGCGATCGTGGCATGCGAGATCGGATTCTGGGTGGCCATCGTCGCCGGCCTGATCGCCCGCTATCCGGCCGGGAAACCCCGCGTGGGCGCCGCGCTTCTCATCGCCGCGCCGCTCATTGATGTCGTGCTGCTGGTGCTGGTCGCCGCCGACCTGATCGGAGGGGCCACGGCATCCTGGCACCACGGCCTCGCCGCCCTCTACATCGGCATCTCGGTCGCCTACGGGCACCGGATGATCGCCTGGGCCGACGCGAAGTTCGCGCAGCGCTTCCGTGGTGCCGAGCCGCGTCCGAAGCCGACGGGGTGGGCGTACACGGTCGCCTGCTGGAAGGACGCCGCGCGAACGCTGCTCGCGTGCGCCGTCGCCGGGGCCATCCTCGGGGTGCTGATCCTCGTGGTCGGAGCTCCCGTGCGCACCGCGGAGCTGCTCGGGTTCTTCCCCCTCCTCGGAGTGATCCTCGGCATCGATGTGCTCTGGGCGGTCAGCTACACGATCTGGCCCAGGAAGACCGCGCGGCCGGCCGTGTCGAGGGGCTGACGATGCCGCGGCTGATCGACCACGAGGAGCGCGACCGCGAGATCGCCGAGGCGGCGCTGCGCGTGCTTGCGCGCGACGGCCTGGCGGGGCTGTCGGTGCGCAATGTGGCGGCCGAAGCGGGCATCGCCACCGCATCCCTCCGCCGGGCCTTCCCCGAGCAGGATGCGCTGCGCCGGTTCTGCCTCGAGCACATCCGGCAGAACGCGACACGTCGCATCGAACGGGTTCGCGGCGAGGGCAGGACGGCCGTGCTCGCCGTCCTGGAGGAACTGCTGCCCCTCGACGAGGAACGGCGCGTCGAACTGACCGCACACCTGCAGCTCGGAGCCCTGGCGCTCAGCAGCGGACAGCTTCGACCGGTGCTGCTCGAGTTCAACTCCGCCATTCGCGAGTTGTGCGCCGGTCTCCTCGCGGAGCTGGACCGAACGGGGGAGCTGCGGGCCGGACGGGATGCGTCGGTCGAGGCGGACCGGCTGCACGCCCTGGTCGACGGTGTCGCGCTCCACCTGCTGTGGGAGGACGGACCGGAGGAGCGCCGGCGGGCCGTCGGCGTGCTGGCGGCGCACCTCGACGCGCTCCGCTGAGCTGCGCGGCCTGCCGGTCTAGACGACCAGCAGGATCGCGAGCACGACCATCAGCACCGCGATCCCGCCGTCGAGGATGCGCCAGGCGATCGGCTTCGCGAACACGGGAGCGGCGAACCGCGCGCCGAAGCCGAGCAGACCGAACCAGAGCAGGCTCGCGGTGGCAGCGCCCGCTCCGAACACCCAGCGGCCGGGGTCGCCGTGCGAGGCCGAGAGCGAGCCGAGCAGCAGCACGGTGTCGAGATAGACGTGCGGGTTGAGCCAGGTGATCGCGAGGCAGGTGCCGACGGCGGCGGCGAGGGATCCGGCTACGGCGCCGGAGGCGGTCAGCGATTCCGGCTTGAGGGCCCGGCGCGCGGCGAAGACGGCGTAGCCGAGGAGGAAGGCGAAGCCGGCCCAGCGGACGACCTCGAGCGCGATCGGAGCGTTCTTCACCAGGACGCCGATGCCGGCCACTCCCGCCGCGATCAGCAGGGCGTCGCTGACGACGCAGATGACGACGATCGGCAGGACGTGCTCGCGGCGCAGCCCCTGACGGAGGACGAAGGCGTTCTGCGCGCCGATGGCGACGATGAGGGATGCGGCCGACCCGAGGCCGGTGAAGAACGTTGCGAGCACCCCTCGACGCTAGGGTGGTGCGTCGACTAAGTACAGCTCAGGTTCGTGATGATGCATTAGCATCCCTTCATATGGCGGCCAACGTGGAGCACCTGCGGACCCTCGCCGCCGTCGTGGACGGTGGAACCTTCGAGGCGGCCGCCGCTGCGCTCCACATCACCCCGTCGGCGGTCAGTCAGCGCATCAAGGCGCTCGAGGAGCAGAGCGGGCGCGTGCTCGTCCGGCGCAGCAAGCCGGTCGAGCCGACCGAGGCGGGCAGCGTCCTGCTTCGCCTGGCCCGTCAGCTGACCCTGCTGGAGGCGGAGGCCGCGGCAGAACTCGCCGGTGCAGACGACACGACCAGCACGCCGCTCCCGCTCGTCGTCAACGCCGACTCCCTCGCCACCTGGGTGCTGCCCGCGCTCGCCCGGCTCGACGGCGTCGCGTACCAGCTGGCGATCGACGACCAGGAGCACACTCTCGACCGTCTCCGTGACGGGACGGCGCTGGCGGCGATCGGGTCCGATCCGGAGCCGGTGCAGGGGTGCACGTCCCGTCCGCTCGGCTCGATGGTCTACCGGGCCGCGGCGAGCCCAGCCTTCGTCGCCCGCTGGTGCGCGGACGGCTGGAGTCCGGAGGCGGCCGCCGTCGCGCCGATGCTGGTGTTCGACCGCAAGGACGCCCTGCAGGACCGCTATCTCGACGCGTTCGCGCCCGGTGCGCGACCGCCGCGCCACTACATCCCGGCGTCCACCCAGTTCGTCGAGGCGGCGGTGCACGGGCTCGGTTGGGGGATGCTGCCCGATCTGCAGGCGGATGCGCTCGTCGCCTCCGGCGCGCTGGTCGTGCTCGACGACGAGCGAACGGCCGAGGTTCCGCTGTACTGGCACCAGTGGTCGCTGCGGTCGGCCGCGCTCGACGCCGTCGCCGCCGCGATCGGAGAGGAGGCGGGCCGCGTCCTCCGGCCTACAGGGTCGCCAGCACGAGGTCGAGCGCGTCCGCGAAACGATCGGCGCTCTCGCGTGTGATGCACAGCGGCGGCTTGATCTTGAGCACGTTCTTGTAGTCCCCGGTCGGCTGGACGATGCAGCCCTCCGCCAGCATGCGGTCGCACACCAGCGCCGCCTCCGCGGTCGCGGGCTGCAGCGTCTCGCGGTCGAGGACCAGCTCCATGCCGAGGTAGAGGCCCATGCCATGGACGGCGCCGACGAGCGGGTGCCGCTCGCCCAGCTCGCGCAGACGCGCGGCCAGGTGGTCGCCGACCGTCGCGGCGTTCTGCTGGAGGCCCTCGTCGCGCATGACGTCGAGCACCGTCAGGCCGACCACCGACGAGACGGGGCTGCCGCCGGCGGAGGAGAAGAAGCTGCCCTCGGCGGCGAACGACTCGGCGATCTCGCGCCGGGTGATGACGGCTCCGAGCGGCTGCCCGTTGCCCATGGCCTTCGCGATCGTGATGACGTCCGGCAGAACTCCCTGCTGCTCGGAGCCCCAGAAGTAGTGCCCGAGCCGCCCGTAGCCGACCTGTACCTCGTCGGCGATGCAGACGCCGCCGCGCGCGCGGATGCGCTCGTAGACGCCGGCCAGGTAGCCGTCGGGGAGCATCAGGCCGCCCGCGTTGCCGAACACCGGCTCGGCGATATAGCCTGCGACCTCGGTGCCGGCCGCATCCAGCTCCGCGAGGTCGGCGTCGAGGTCGGCCAGGTAGGCGGCCGCCGAGTCGGGGCCGCGGTGGCGCCCGCGCAGCGAGTTGGGAGCGGCGACGAGCTTCACCCAGTCGGGCCGGGTCTCGAGGGCGCGCGGGTTGTCGCCGAGGGACGACGAGACCGCGTCCGAAGCCATCGTCCAGCCGTGGTAGGCCTCGGTCACCGCCAGGATGGTCCGGCGGCCGGTGTGGATCTGGGCCAGCCGGAGCGCGAGGTCGACCGCCTCGCTGCCGCTGTTCACCAGGAACACGGTGTCGAGCCCCTCGGGCGCGATCTCCGCCAGGCGCTCGGTGAAACGGGAGAGCTCGTCGTAGTGGAACCGCGAGTTCGTGTTCAGCCGCGCCCACTGGTCCCGCACAGCGTCGACCAGCCGCGGGTGCCCGTGGCCGATCTGCGTCACGTTGTTGACCATGTCGATGTAGCTCTGGGCCCGCGTGTCGACGAGGTGGTGCCGCCAGCCGCGCTCGATCAGCGGTGGATGTGCGAAGTAGTGCTCCTGCACCTGGGCGAAGGTCGCGTCCCGTCGTGCCAGAGACTCCTCCGGATCGGGATCCGCCGCTGCGAGGTCGGCGCCGAAGAGCGCGGACGGGTCGGGGGAGACGGCCGCCCAAGCAGAGAACGGGAGCGTCGGAGTGACGAACGCTGGTGGGCGGTGCCCGCGCAGCGTGCTGAGCTGCGCCGTGAGGCGGATGGCCGTGCCGATCGGGGCGCCGGCGGCCACGGTCGCGGTCGTGAGCGGACGGGTGAGTCCGTCCAGCCAGAGGTCGGCATCGTCGCCGCGCAGCAGCCAGGAGCCGCCGACGAGCGCCAGCTCGCCCGCGAACGGGGCGGTCACCTCGACGCCGGTGGGCGCATCCAGCGTCACGGCGAGGGCAACGGTCGCGGAGGGCAGGGCGCGGTCGGTCCGAGCGCGGGTCAGCCGCGCCTCACCGTACCGGGTGACGGCGTGCCCGTGCTCGCGGCAGACGCGGGCGAGGACGGTATCCTCCGCATCCGCCGACACCCAGGCGCCCGCATCGAGGTCGCGGGCGGTGACGGAGAGGTCGGCGAGGTTCTCCGGAGTGCTGGTGAGTGCGACCAAGCGGCCGAGTCCGGTCGGCGCCCCGGTGACGGCGGACCGGGCAAGCCGGGCGCGGATCAGTGTCTCCAGCTCCGCCGCGTTCAGTCGTCGGGCCACGTCGAACGCGACCCACTCGTGCGCGCGGTTCTCAGCGGCGTAGATGTTGTCGGCTTCGAGCGCGACCTGCTGCTCGCCGCTGACCACGAGCACGGCGCCGCGGAGGACGACCAGGGGCCACAGTGCGGCGAGGTCCGCGTCGTCGAGCGGGGACTCGGCGTGGAAGGCCTCGATGACGTCCAGCACGGCCAGCGGCTCGTCGGGAAGGTGGTGCAGGGCGCTCGTGACGGTTGCGGCCAGCTCGGCCACGAGCCAGCCGTCGGACACGTCGCCGAAGTCGATCACGCCGGGTCCGCCCTCGCCGAGCACGATGTTGTCGTCGGTGACGTCGCCGTGGACGGCCTGCACGCGCAGCCGGTCGCGCACGAGCCGTAGCCGGGCGAGTGCAGCGTCGGTCGCCTCCCGCACGACGGCGCGCTTGGCCGGCTGGGCGACGTGCTCGAGCAGCAGGTCGACGACCTCGCCGCTGACGCGCGCATCCCACTGCGTCGTCCGGTCGAGCCCAGGGTGGCGGAGTGCCGAGAGCCCGGCGGCGACACGGCCGGCGAGGGTCCCGAGCGTGCGCAACTGCTCGCGGGTCGGCCGACCGACGCCGGTGAGCGGGTCGCCGTCGAGGTAGCGCAGCACGCGGGCGAGCAGGGTCGTGCCGCGGACGTCGACCTCGACCAGCTCATCGCCGCCGGTGGTCTCGAGGACCTCCGGGATGCGGATGCCCGACCCCGCGAGCGCGCGGAGCGCCGCGTTCTGAGCCCGCAGTTCGTCGGCGGAGAACACGGGGTTGGCGAGCTTGAGCACGTACCGGTCGTCACCGGTGTCGATGCGGAAGTTGCGATCCTGGTTGCTGCCGAGTTCGGTGATGCGGCCGTCGAGACCGAAGTGCGCTGCCGCGATCGCGGCCGCGTCGTCGGGCGTGACATCCGGGCGCGGGAGAGCGGGCTGGGTGAGGAAGTCGAAGTTCGGCAACGGGGCTCCAGGGCTCGGGTGGGGCGGATCTGACGTCAGTCTATTGAGGGGGTATGGACGCCATGTCGACCGTCGAGCGAAGTTGTGGACAGGCTGCCGATTGTGGATAACCACCGGTATCAATTCGGCTCCCGTCCAGCGAACGTTCGGGGGTGTCCGCGTAGCCTGGTGCCCGTGAAATCCTGGAGGACCGCGCTCGCCGCATTCGTCATCGACGTGGCCCTCGTGACCCTCTTCGTGCTCATCGGGCGCCGCAGCCACGGGGAGGCGAACTCCGTCCTCGGGATCCTCGACACGCTCTGGCCGTTCCTCGTCGGCCTGGTCGTCGGCTGGCTGGTGACCTGGGCGTGGTACCGCCCGCTCGCGATCATCTGGCCGGGCATCCCCGTGTGGTTGATGACGGTCGCTGTGGGGATGCTCATCCGCACCTCCGCGGGCCAGGGTGTCCAGCCGTCGTTCATCGCGGTGGCTGCTGTCGTGCTCGGCGTGTTCCTCGTCGGATGGCGCCTGATCGCGCTGCCGTTCGTGCGGCGGCGCCGGATCCTCGCCGCCGCGCAGCAGGTCGCTGTCGACCGCGCGGTGCGCTAGGGCCGCTTCGCAGCGCGCCTGTTCTCAGCCGACCAGGTGCAGCTCCCTGCTGGAGTTGTTCAGCCGGTGCGCTCCGTCTTCCGCCGCGACGACGATGTCCTCGATCCGGACGCCGAATCGACCGGGCAGGTAGATGCCCGGCTCGATAGAGAAGCACATCCCCGCTTCGATGGGATGGTGCTCGCCCTCGACCATGTACGGCGGTTCGTGCGTGGTCACGCCGATGCCGTGCCCGACCCGGTGGATGAAGAATTCGCCGTATCCCGCCTCACGGATCACCCGCCGGGCGGCCCGGTCGATCTCCTCGCACGGGACGCCGACGGCCACCGCATCGAAGGCGGTCTGCTGCGCCAGCGCGACCACGTCGAACACCTCGCGCTCCTCGTCCGTGGGCTCGCCGACGTGGACGGCCCGGGTCGTATCGGACCCGTAGCCGTCGAGCAGTCCGCCGAAGTCGAGGACGACCATGTCGCCCTCGACGATGGTCCGGGAGCCCGGCTCGTGATGGGGATCGGCGCCGTTCGGACCCGAGGCGACGAGCGTGAAGTCGACCTGCGCATGACCGTGCTCGCGCAGCAGTCGGTCGAGGTCGGCCGCCACCTGCAGTTCGGTGCGCCCGGCGAACGGGACGCGCAGGATGTCCTCGAACGCCGCGTCGGCCGCGGCCCCTGCGGCCGCGAGCCGGTCGACCTCGTCGCCGGTCTTGACCGCCCGCAGCATCGGCAAGGCGTTGGAGATGGCGGCGAAGCGCGCATCGGGCAGCTTCTCCTGCAGGCCGAGCAGGTGCATCGCCCAGGTCGCGTCGGAGATCGCGTATTGGCCGTCCGGCCGGAGCAGTGCGGCCGCCGGGACGTACTCGTCCTGACCGTCGGACCAGTCGGTCAGCCGGATCGCCCCAGCGGCGCGGGTCTCGGCGGCGCCGCCGTGCTCGAGCGCAGGCACGAGCATCGTGGGCTCGCCGTCGGCCGGGATGACGAGCAGGGTGATGCGCTCGGTCGTGGCGACGGGAAGGTAGTCGGCGAAGTAGGCGAGGTCGGGGCCGGGCGCGATCACCAGGCCGTCGAATCCCGCCGCGCGGGCCTGGGTCGCGCCGCGCTCCAGGCGCTCCGCGAAATGGCGCGCTGTGATCTCCTGCATGTGCGTCTCCTCTCCCGGTGCTGTCGTGCCCGGTTCAGTCTTCTGTCGGCCCGAGCCAGGCGTTCGCGACGGTGTTGTGCGCCGACTCGGCGTCGGATGGATGGAAGATCCCGGCGAGGACATCGCGGTACAGGCGCCCCAGCTCGTTGCCGGCGAAGAAGGTGGACCCGCCCGAGACGCGGATGGCCTGATCCACGACCCGCCGCGCGGTCTCGGTGGCCCGGACCTTCAGCCCGACCAGCTTCGGGAACCACAGCCGGCCGTGGTCGGCGAGGGTGTCGACGTCGCCGGCCAGCGCATCCAGCTGGGGGAGCAGGGCATCCTGCTCGATCGCGGCTTCGGCGACGCGCCACCGGATGTCCGGGTCGTTCGCGTAGCTGCGCCCGTCGTTCTTGAGGCTCGTGCGGCGGTGGGCCGCTTCGACCGCGAGATCGAGAGCCCGTGATCCGATGCCCGTGTAGACCGCGGCGAGCAGGATCTCGAAGTTCGCGAAGATGGCGAACACGAGCGGGTCGGGGTTCGGACCGGGGTCGAGGCGCCGCACGACGCGGTCGGCAGAGGCCCGCGCACCGTCGAGCACCGTCGTGTTGCTCTGCGTCGCACGCATCCCGAGCGTGTCCCAGTCTTCCCGGATCTCGAAGCCGCCGCCGGTGCGCTCGATGAAGCCGTACACGATCTTGGGGGCGTCGTCGCTCGTGCTGTCGAGGCCCATCGTGCCGAGCCGGGTCCAGGCGGGGGAGAGGGACGTGAAGATCTTCCTGCCGTGGAACCGATACGACCCGTCGGATTCCGGGCGCGCCTCCGTCGTCGAGCCGAACAGCACCAGGTCGTTGCCCGCCTCGCTGAGACCGAAGGCGAAGACTTCGCCCTGGCCGGCCTCCCGGAGCACGAACTCCAGAGAGTCGTCGCCCCGGTCGCGAAGCGTCTTGGCGATGCCCGTCCAGACCAGGTGCATGTTCACGGCGAGGGCGGTCGCGGGCGCGGCCCCGGCCAGGCGCGCCTGCAGGCGCGCGGTCTGCTGCAGGCTGAGCCCCAGGCCGCCGAACTCCTTCGGCACGAGGGCGCGGAGGTAGCCTTCGTCGGCCAGTTCGGCGAAGTCTTCTGTGAAGAACCGGTTGTCGCGGTCGTAGCCGGCGGCGCGCTCCCGGATGCGGGAGAGGAGGTCGTCGGACAGCAGAGTGGTGTCGGGGGAGGTGTCGTGCTCGGTCACGTTCCTCACCCTAGGCGAGCGCGACCGAGCACGGCAGGCCTCCGGCTCTTCTGTGGAAAGCCGGAGGCTGTGGAGGATTACTGGGCGGTGTAGCCGCCGTCGACCAGGTGGTAGCTGCCGGTGATGAAGCTCGCGGCATCGGAGGCGAGGAACGCGACGAGCGCGGCGACCTCCTCCGGCTCGCCCAGGCGGCCGAGCGCGTGCTTGCCCTCGAGGAACTTCAGGGTGTCCGCATCCAGATTCGATGCGACGAGCGGGGTGCGGATGAAACCGGGGCCGACAGCGACGACGCGCACGTTCTGCCCGGCGTACTCGATCGCGGCGTTCTGCGTGAGGCCCAGCAGGGCGTGCTTCGCGGTGACGTACGCGGAGGAGTTCGCGAATCCGACGCTGCCCAGGATGGACGCCATGTTCACGATGGCGCCGCCGCCGTTGGCCGCGATGGCGTCAAGCTGGGGCTGCATCCCATAGAAGACGGCGTTGAGGTTGACCTCGATGACCTTCCTCCACGAGTCGACCGGGTACTCGCCGACGGGCGCGGACGCTCCGCCGATCCCGGCGTTGTTGACGGCGATGCGGAGCGGGGCGAGCTCGTTCGCCGCTGCGACGCTGGCGGTCGCGAACTCCGGGTCCGTCACATCGCCGGCGAGCGCGCGAGCGGTGCCTCCGGCCGCAGTGATCTCGTCGACGACGGCCTTCGCGTGCTCCTCGTTCAGGTCGGTCACGAGGACCGAAGCGCCACTCGCCGCGAGGGTGAGCGCGATGGCGCGGCCGATGCCCGAGCCGCCTCCGGTCACGATCGCGGACCGGTCGGCGACGTCGTACTGAGCCATGAAAATCTCCTTTCGTTATCCGACAACTGTCGGATAACTCCATTGTACGATCGTGCGGTGGATGCACGCCAGCAGAAGACGCTCGCCCGGCTGAGCGCCACCATCCTCGACCTCGCCAGTCGCGGGCCGGTGAGTGAGGTCACGGTGTCGGCGCTCGCCGCGGCGGCCGGCGTCCACCGCTCGACCGTGTACGAGTACGCGCCGTCGCCCGCCGCCCTGCTGGAGAGCGTGCTGCGGTCGGAGCTGGATGCGCTGCGCGCCGAGTACCTCGTCGACGTCGAGCCGTCGGATGCCGGAGCCGCCGTCGTCGGCGTCACCCGTGCGGTGCTGCGGCACGTCGACGACCACGACATCATCTACCGGCGCGGGCTGGGGACCGAGAGCGGAGCGGCAAGTCTGCACGCCATGCTCAGCGAGCACTTCCAGGCATCCGTCGAACTGCTCCTCCACCAGCACAGCCTCGTCGTCCCGGCGGACGACGACATGGAACGCCGAGCGATCGCGCGCTACCTCGCCGACGGCACCATTGGGGCGATCGACGTCTGGCTCACGCGCCCGCGGCCGCGGGACGTGGATGCGTTCCTCGCTCTCGTCGGGCGGCTCACGCCGGCGTGGTGGCCGGGAAGCGGCGGAGCGCAACCCCCGGACACCGCATCCCGCCCGGCATAGGCTGAGGGCATGGAACAGCGCATCCTCGGTGGAACAGGACGGGAGGTGTCGGTCGTCGGACTCGGCACCTGGCAGCTCGGAGCGGACTGGGGAGACGTGTCGGAAGACGATGCCCTCGGCGTGCTCGAAGCGGCGGCGGAATCCGGTGTCACCTTCTTCGACACCGCCGACGTCTACGGCGACGGCCGCAGCGAGCAGATCATCGGGCGGTTCGTGACCGAGCACCCCGAACTGCCCCTCACCGTCGCGACCAAGATGGGGCGGCGCGAGGCGCAGGATCCGGCCAACTTCACCCTGCCGAAGTTCCGCGAGTGGACGGACCGCTCGCGCCGGAACCTCGGCGTCGACCGGCTGGACCTGGTCCAGCTGCACTGCCCTCCCACTCCCGTCTTCTCGACCGACGCCGTGTACGACGCGCTCGACACCCTGGTCGAAGAGGGTGCCATCGAGAACTACGGCGTCAGCGTCGAGACCGTGGATGAGGCCCTCGCGGCGATCGCCCGGCCCGGCACGGCGACCGTGCAGATCATCCTGAACGCCTTCCGCCTCAAGCCGCTCGACCGGGTGCTCCCGGCCGCGCGCGAGGCCGGCGTCGGCATCATCGCGCGGGTTCCGCTGGCCTCCGGGCTGCTGAGCGGCCGGTACAGCGAGCAGACGACGTTCGCGGCGGACGACCACCGCACCTACAACCGCCACGGCGAGGCGTTCGACGTGGGCGAGACCTTCTCGGGCGTGGATTTCGAGGAGGGCGTGAAGGCCGCGCGCGAGTTCGCGGAGCTGGTGCCCGAGGGCGCGACGCCCGCGCAGGCGGCACTCGCGTGGATCATCGCGCAGGACGGCGTCACCACCGTCATCCCCGGCGCGCGTTCGCCCGAGCAGGCGCGCGCGAACGCGGCGGCGGCCGACGTGCGCCTCCCCTCCGGCTTCGGCGAGGCCGTCCACCGCATCTACGACACTCACTTCCGCGCCTCCGTCCACCCCCGCTGGTGACCCCTCGCCGAGGTGCACGTTATGGCGGCTATTCCGGCGGAATAGCGACCACTACGTGCACCTCGGCGATCATTCACCGGGTGCGGAGCAGGTGACGGACCCGGGACGCGAGGGTGTGCGGCTCGCGGAGGTCCGCCGCGGTCACCCGCACCATGCGCCAACCCAGGTCTTCTACGCGTTCCCGGCGGCCGATGTCCTTCATCCAGGTCGCCCGATCCACGCGGTGGACATCGCCCTCGTACTCGAGCGCGATCCGGGACGCGGGGTAGGCAAGGTCCGCACGAGCGACGAAGCGGCCGTCGTCGTCGCAGATATCGACGTTGAGGAGTGGCTCGGGCAAGCCGGCCTCGTGCAACGCGAGGCGCAAACGCGTCTCGCCCGGCGACTCGGAGCCGACGCGAATCGTCTCGAAGGCCGATCGCGCGCGGGCGATGCCTCGCCGACCCGACGAGGCAGAGATCGCTGCACGCAGGGCGTTCTTGTCGGTCAGTGGATGACGTCCGCCGATCACGAAGTCGCCGGCGACGACGAGGGCGGACACCGACAGAAGGGAGGCGAGGTCGATCCAGGTCTGCTCCGGTGTCGTCACGGGCAAGCCCCCCACCACGCGCACATCCCAGCGGCGCAGCTTGTGTCCGATGAACCCGCGAATCGACGGCGGTCGTCCGGGGTCGGGCACGCTGACGTGGATGCCTGGCGGGAGTTCCGCCGGTAGAGGGATGTCGTACAGCCGGGCCGCCGTCGTGTGGCTGAACGCGAAATCCCGCTCGCGGTGCAGAGCGTATGCCCGTAGCCGGGCTTCGAAACCGTCCGCCCGGAGGGGGATGCGGACCCCGCGAATCGGCGTGATGAGGTCGCCGGCGCGCATCCGGGAGCGGGTGACCCCCGTCTCAGCACCCGCTCGCGTGGTGAAGGGGCCGTCGGTGAGCGCGTCGTCCAGTTCGGCGAGATGTCGTCCCATCTGCACATCGTCTCGGCCGCGGCCCCGCGCATCCGGTTATCCACAGCCCCGGCTTTGCCGAGGTGCACGTTGTGGTCGCTAAAACCGTGAAATAGCCGCCACTACGTGCACTTCGGCGAAAGGGGTTAGGGGGTTAGGAGGGCTGGACGGGGACGGGCTCGGTGTCGGGGATGGGAGAGGCGTCGCGACCGCGCAGGTCGGGGTGGATGCGGTGCGCCAGGGCGGGCACGACGAAGCCGACCAGGGCGAAGGCCCCGGCCACCCAGAAGGCGCCGACCGCACCGACCCCGTCGATGAGGAAGCCCGCGAGCGCCGAACCGAGGGCGGCTCCGATGAGCTGGCCGGTTCCGACCCAGCCGTAGGCCTCCGCGGTGTCCGAGAACTTCACGCTCGCCGACACGATCGCGAACAGCACGGCCAGGGCGGGCGCGATGCCGAGTCCGGCGATCAGGAGGGTGAGCGACAGCCCCCACCACGACCACAGCATGAACGTCGACAGCACGACGCCGACGAAGACGATGAGCATGCGGCGTGCGGTCGCCCACGGACCGATCGGCACGTGACCGAACGCGAGGCCGCCGACCAGCGAGCCGAGCGACCAGATGGCGAGCACAATGCCGGCCAAGGGCGACCCCTCGCCGAACGTCGCGACCACACCGGCCTCGACCGCCGAGCAGGAGCCGATCAGCAGGAAGCCGACGACCGTCGCGAGGAGCACGGGCGGACGCGCCAGCACCGTCCCGAACCGCCGCTTGCTGCGCGGGATGCGCACGCGCCCGACCTCGGGCGAGGAGATGAACCAGCAGCCGCCGGCGAGCATGATCGCGACCGACATCAGGATGCCCTCGACGGTTCCGATCTGGGTCGAGACGAAAGTGATGGCGACCGGGCCCGCGATCCAGATGATCTCCTGCGCCGAGGCGTCGAGCGAGAACAGCGGGGTCAGCTGCCGCGAGTTGACCATCTTCGGATAGATGGTGCGGACGGCCGGCTGGATGGGCGGCATGCTGAGCCCGGCGAAGAACGCAACGCCCATGGTCAGGGGGATGGGCATGACGAAGAGGCCGATCGCGGCGACCGCGACGGAGCACAGCGCGAGCGTCGTCCAGAGCACGACCCGCATGCCCAGGACGCCCATCAGGCGGCTGGTCATCGGGCCGGCGATGGCCTGCCCGATGCTCATCGCGCCGAGCACCAGACCCGCGGCGCCGTACGAGTCGTGGACGCGCTCGATGTGCAGCAGGAAGGCGAGCGACAGCATGCCGAACGGGAAGCGTGCGGTGAGCTGAGCCGCGATGATGCGGGCGACGCCCGGCGTCTTCAGGAGGCTCGTGTAGGTGCTCACAGCCATCCACACTATCGGTCGCGAAGGCGGTTCCGCGGGAGTATCCACACTGTCCATCCCCCCTTCGCGGGGTGTGGAAACTGTGCATAACTTCTCCCCATCTGTGGACGACACGCCCACTAGATGTGGGGGAGTGGAAATGTCGGACCCCCGCTATATAGTGGTCGAGCACACAGAGCCGGTCAGCCTCCCCCCGATGCGGGAAGGCACGGTTCCGCGGGGATTTCCGCCGCTCACGCGGCTTAGCGAATGAGGGAGAGACAGTGGCAATCACAGTCGTGAAGCGCAACGGCGAGCGCGAGCCGTACGACGCCAACAAGATCAACCTGGCCATCGAGAATGCGGCCCAGGGTCTTGACGAGAACATCACGTGGGTGACGCAGATCGCGAGCGAGCTCGAGCTCACGCTGTTCGACGGCATCACGACGCAGCAGCTCGACGAGGCGGTCATCCAGGTCGCCCTCCAGAACGTCAAGGACGACCCGGCGTTCGACACCGTCGCCGCACGCCTCCTCCTCAAGACGATCTACAAGCGCGTGCTCGGCGACTACGAGGGCCACGACGAGCTCGTCGAGCTTCACACCTCCCGCTTCCGCGGCTACATCGAGCGCGGCGTCGCCGAGACCCTGCTCGACGGCCGTTTCACGACGGCGTTCGACCTCGACCGTCTGGCCGGCTACCTCGACCCCTCGCGCGACGAGCTGCTGAAGTACATCGGCGTCGTCACCCTCAACAACCGCTACGGCATCAAGGCGCGCAACGGCGACTCCCTCGAGGTGCCCCAGTTCTTCTGGATGCGCATCGCGATGGGCCTCTCCCTCAACGAGGCCGACCCCACCAGCCACGCCATCGCGTTCTACGACAAGATGTCGAAGCTCGAGTACCTGGCCGCCGGGTCGACCCTGGTCAACGCCGGAACCGCCTACCCGCAGCTCTCCAACTGCTTCGTCATGGAGATGCAGGACGACATCGAGCACATCGCGAAGAGCGTCCGCGACGTCATGTGGCTCACCAAGGGCACCGGCGGCATCGGCCTCTCGGTCACCAAGCTGCGTGCACAGGGCTCACCCATCCGCTCCAACAACACCACCTCCACCGGTCCGATCCCGTTCATGCACACGATCGACTCGGTGCTCCGCGCGGTCAGCCGCGGCGGCAAGAAGTTCGGCGCCCTGTGCTTCTACATGGAGAACTGGCACATGGACTTCCCGGAGTTCCTCGACCTCCGCCAGAACTCCGGCGACCCGTACCGCCGCACCCGCACCGCCAACACCGCGGTCTGGATCAGCGACGAGTTCATGAAGCGCGTCCAGAACGACGAGGACTGGTACCTCTTCGACCCGCTGGAGGTCGCCGACCTCAACGAGCTGTACGGCAAGGCCTTCTCGGAGCGTTACGCGTACTACGTCGCCGAGGCCGAGGCCGGCAACCTCAAGATGTTCAAGAAGATCAGCGCCCGCGCGCAGTTCAAGGACATCCTGATGAGCCTCCAGACCACCAGCCACCCGTGGCTGACCTGGAAGGACACGATCAACAACCGTGCCCTCAACAACAACACCGGCACCATCCACCTCTCGAACCTGTGCACCGAGATCACGCTGCCGCAGGACCGCGACAACGTCTCGGTCTGCAACCTCGCGTCGATCAACCTGTCGCGTCACCTGGTCGACGGGAAGATGGACTGGGAGCGCATCGAGGCCAGCGCCCGCCAGGCGGTCCGTCAGCTCGACAACCTCATCGACATCACCGTGTCGAGCGTTCCCGAGGCCGACTACTCGAACCAGCAGAACCGCGCGATCGGCCTCGGCGTCATGGGCTTCACCGACGTCGTCGAGAAGCTCGGCCTGAGCTACGAGAGCGAAGAGGCCTACCAGCTGATCGACGAGATCATGGAGCACGTCTCGTACGCCGCCATCGACGAGAGCGCCGACCTGGCGCAGGAGCGCGGCGCGTACCCGAACTTCGAGGGCTCGCGCTGGTCGCAGGGTCTGGTGCCCTACGACTCGATCGCCCTCACCGAGGCCGACCGCGGCGTCCCGATCACGGTGGACCGCACCATCCGCCTCGACTGGGACCGCCTCCGCGAGAAGGTCAAGGGCGGCATGCGCAACGCCACCCTCATGGCCATCGCACCGACCGCGTCCATCGGTCTCGTCGCGGGCACCACGCCCGGCTTCGACCCGCAGTTCTCGCAGATCTTCAGCCGGTCGACCTCCTCGGGCAAGTTCCTCGAGGTCAACCGCAACCTGGTCGAGACGCTGCAGGAGCGCGGCATCTGGCAGGACGTCCGTGAGGCGATCCTGCGCTCGCAGGGCGACATCCAGAACATCGCCGAGATCCCCGACGACGTGAAGGCCACCTTCAAGACGAGCTTCCAGCTCTCGCCGTACGCCTTCATCGAGGTCGCGGCCCGCGCTCAGAAGTGGATCGACCAGGCGATCAGCCGCAACATGTACCTCGAGACGCGCGACCTCGGCGACATGATGGACATCTACTACGCGGCTTGGGAGAAGGGCGTCAAGACGACGTACTACCTCCACATGAAGCCGCGCCACCAGGCCGAGCAGTCGACCGTGAAGGTCAACAAGGCCGAGGAGATCAGCGGCGGCCGCAAGGGCTTCGCGTCGGTCGGCGCCGGCGCCCCGGCCCCGGCTGCGGCTCCGGCCGTCACGGAGACCGCGCCGGCCGCCGCCCCCGCTCGCCGTGGCTTCGGCTTCGGCGGCCTGTCCTCCGGAAGCACCGCGGGTGGTGAGAACAAGTGAACAGCACCAAGATCGAGGAATACTACGTGCCGGTCGACCCGATGGACGACCTGCAGTGCGAGTCCTGCCAGTAACCCGCCGACCGACCGAATAACGAAAGAGACGGAACACCATGGGGATTCTGGGAACGGGAATCGAAGAGGGCCTGCTGCTCAAGCCGGTCACGTACCAGTGGGCGATGGACCTCTACGACCAGGCCGTCGCGAACACCTGGTTCCCGAACGAGATCCAGCTCGGTGAGGACATCGCCGACTTCAAGCGGATGACCGACGAGGAGCGCCACGCGGTCACCTTCCTGATGAGCTACTTCAACCCGAACGAGCTGCTCGTCAACAAGGCCCTCGCCTTCGGCGTCTACCCCTACATCAACGCGGCCGAGGCGCACCTCTACCTCGCGAAGCAGATGTGGGAGGAGGCGAACCACTGCATGTCGTTCGAGTACGTCCTCGAGACGTTCCCGATCGATCGCGAGCAGGCCTACAACTCCCACGTCGACGTGCCGTCGATGGCGAAGAAGGAGGAGTTCGAGGTCCGCTTCATCAAGCGGATGACCGAGCAGGCGCTCGACATCACGACGACCGAGGGCAAGCAGGACTTCATCCGCAACCTGGTGGCGTACAACGTCATCCTCGAGGGGATCTGGTTCTACTCGGGCTTCATGGTGGCGCTCTCGTTCCGCCAGCGGAACCTGCTGCGCAACTTCGGCTCGCTCATCGACTGGGTGGTGCGCGACGAGTCGCTGCACCTCAAGTTCGGCATCAATCTCATCCTCACGGTGCTGGAGGAGAACCCGGACCTGCAGACGCCGGAGTTCGCCGCCGAGATCCGTCAGATGATCCTGGACGCCGTCGAGATGGAGGAGCAGTACAACCGCGACCTCCTCCCGGGCGGCATCCTGGGCCTGAACGCGAACTACATCAACCAGTACGTGAAGTACCTGGCCGACCGCCGGCTGGAGGAGCTGGGCTTCGAGGCCGAGTACAAGGTCTCCAACCCGGCCAAGTGGATGGCGACCGCCAACGACACGCTGGAGCTGGTGAACTTCTTCGAGTCCACCAACACCTCCTACGAGTCGAACGCCAAGGCCTCCACCGGTCGCTGATATGGCAACGGAGATCTCTCCGCTGATCACCGCCGCCGCGCTGGACGTCGCTCTCGGGGCTGAATCCCTGTGGAGCGGCGCCGGCCGGCGGCGTTCGGCGTGGCGCGTGCTCGACGTCCGCTGGAAGCTGGGCGGACCGCCCGGCCGCGAGGAGTTCGAGCGCGGGCACATCCCGGGCGCGGTGTACGTCGACCTGGACACCGAGCTGGCCGGTCACGGCGAGCCCACCGATGGCCGGCACCCGCTCCCGTCGCAGGACGCCTTCCAGGAGGCGGCGCGGCGCTGGGGACTCGGCGACGGCGACTCGGTCGTCGTCTACGACGACGCCTCCGGCAGCTCGGCCGCGCGGGCGTGGTGGCTGCTGCGCCACGCGGGCGTGCGTGACGTCCGCGTGCTCGACGGCGGGATCGCCGCCTGGCGCGACGCCGGGATGCCGCTCGAGAAGGGGCCCGGCGCTACGCCGATCCCTGGCAGCATCCACGTGCAGTTCGGCGCGCTTCCGACCCTCGACGGCGACGCCGCCGCAGCCCTCGCCGTCGCGGCGGACGCCGTGTTGCTGGACGCGCGCGCGGGCGAACGCTTCCGCGGCGAGGTGGAGCCGGTCGATCCGCGACCCGGTCACATCCCGGGTGCCGTCAGCGCACCCACCACGGACAACGTCGACGCCGATGGACGGATGCTACCCGCCGACGCGCTGGCGGAGCGGTTCCGCGGCCTCGGCATCGACGCCGACACGCCCGTCGGCGTGTACTGCGGATCGGGCGTCACGGCCGCCCACGAAGCCCTCGCCATGGTCATCGCCGGGCTGCCGCTGCCGGCTCTGTACGCGGGCTCCTACTCGGCCTGGTCGAACGACCCGGAGCGGCCGGTCGTTACGGGAGCGTGACCTCACGGCCCGAAACGGCCGCCCGGACGCATCCCGCGCGGGTTTCGCAGCGCGCCCACGCACAAATCCACGGATTCCGCTGCCGGATCCGACGAAACCTTCCGGAAACGTCCGTGAAAAACGCTGTTCCCTGCGCGAATTAGTGTTGAAGTGCGGCGACGCCGCTGGGGTATCCTCCCCTTACCCTTGCAATACGCATCAGGCACATTCCTGTACAGGAAGAAGGACAACGACAATCATGCGCATTCGTACCGCGGCCCCCATCGCCGCAGTCGCCGCCGTTGCAGCGCTCGCGCTCAGCGGTTGCGTCGACAACAGCACCCCGTCCGGCAGCTCAACGTCGAGCTCCGTCTCGGACGTGAAGAAGGACGACACCCTCGCCGGACAGCTGCCGCAGAAGATCAAGGACGCCGGCAAGCTCGTCGTCGGCATGGACAACACGTACCCGCCGAACGAGTTCAAGGACGACAACGCCCAGCCCGTCGGCTGGGAGGTCGACCTCGCCAAGGCGATCGGTGACAAGCTCGGCGTGAAGACGGAGTTCGCGATCGCGAAGTTCGACAACATCATCCCGAGCATCACCGGCGGCAAGGACGACTACGGCATGTCGTCGTTCACCGACACCACCGAGCGCGAGCAGCAGGTCGACTTCGTCAACTACTACTCGGCCGGCATCCTCTGGGCCGCCCAGAAGGGCAAGAACATCGACCCGGACAACGCCTGCGGTCTGAAGGTCGCCGTCCAGTCGACGACCTACGAGGACACCGACGAGGTCCCCGCCAAGTCGAAGAAGTGCACGGACGAGGGCAAGCCCGCCATCCAGGCGCTCCGCTACGACACGCAGGACGACGCGACCAACGCGGTCATCCTCGGCAAGGCCGACGCCCTCAGCGCTGACTCGCCCGTCACCCTGTACGCGATCTCCAAGTCGAACGGCAAGCTCGAGGCCGCCGGCAAGACCTTCGACGAGGCGCCCTACGGCCTCCCCGTCAAGAAGGACTCGGAGCTCACCCCGGTGCTGCAGAAGGCCGTCCAGGCTCTCATCGACGACGGCACCTACAAGAAGATCCTCGACAAGTGGGGCGTCGCCGACGGCGCCGTCGAGTCTGCCGAGGTCAACGCGGCCTCGAAGGGCTGACCTTCATGTCACAGAGCAACACCGCCCGGCCGGCGACGGGATCCGTCCCGTCGCCGGGCGGGACCCGTTCCGAGCCGATCAAGGCGATCAAGCTCCGGCACCCCTGGCGCATCGTCTTCGCGGCGATCCTCATCCTCCTGCTGGTCTGGTTCATCGTGGACGCCTCCCAGCGCGAGGCCTACGGCTGGCAGTACGTCGGCAAGTACGTCTTCGACAAGCGCATCAGTGCTGCTGCGCTCGTGACCCTCCAGCTGACGATCTACTCGATGATCATCGGCGTGGTGCTCGGCCTCGTGCTCGCGGTCATGCGCCTGTCGCCGAACCCGGTCGTGAAATCGGTCGCCTGGCTGTACCTGTGGATCTTCCGCGGCACCCCGGTCTATGTGCAGCTGGTCTTCTGGGGCCTGTTCTCGCTGATCTACCCGCAGATCTTCCTCGGCGTGCCGTGGACGAACATCGGCGTGGATCTGAACCTCGGCTTCATGCAGAACGCGTTCATCATCGCCGTGATCGGCCTGGCGCTCAACGAGGCCGCCTACATGGCGGAGATCGTACGCGCCGGCCTGCTCTCGGTCGACGAGGGCCAGGAGGAGGCGGCGACCGCGCTCGGCATGTCGTGGTGGCAGACGATGACCCGCATCGTCATCCCGCAGGCCATGCGCGTTATCATCCCGCCGACCGGCAACGAGGTGATCTCGATGCTGAAGACGACCTCGCTGGTGGCGGCGATCCCGCTGACGACCGACCTCTACGGTGTCGCACGCGACATCTCGGCGGTCACGTACACGCCCATCCCGCTGCTCATCGTGGCGTCGCTCTGGTACCTGCTCTTCACCTCCCTGCTGATGACGGGGCAGTACTTCCTGGAGAAGCGGTTCTCGCGCGGCGTCAACGCGCGCCGCCCCGACCGCAACGAACCGGCCCTCGCGACCGGCGCGCTCCCCGCGGCCGGTGCACCGGACGGCAACGACCTCGGAGGCAAGGGATGACCGACACGAAGACCCCCATGGTGCTGGCCGAAGGCGTCTCGAAGAGCTTCGGCTCGAACGAGGTGCTCAAGAGCATTGACCTCAAGGTCAACCCGGGCGAGGTGCTGTGCATCATCGGCCCGTCGGGCTCCGGCAAGTCGACCTTCCTGCGCTGCATCAACCACCTGGAGCGCGTGGACGCCGGCCGGCTCTCGGTCGATGGCGAGGTGGTCGGCTACCGGCAGCACGGCGACAAGCTGTACGAGCTGAAGCCGAAGGAGGCCGCCCGGCAGCGTCGCGAGATCGGGATGGTGTTCCAGCGGTTCAACCTGTTCCCGCACATGACGGCGCTGGAGAACATCATCGAGGCGCCCATCCGCGTGAAGGGCCTCTCAAAGGCGAAGGCGGTGGAGCGCGCGACCGAGCTGCTCGCCCGCGTCGGACTGAGCGACAAGGGCGACCACTACCCGTCGCAGTTGTCCGGCGGTCAGCAGCAGCGCGTCGCGATCGCGCGTGCGCTCGCGATGGACCCCAAGCTGATGCTGTTCGACGAGCCGACCTCGGCGCTCGACCCCGAGCTCGTCGGCGAAGTGCTGGATGTGATGAAGGGCCTGGCCGCCAGCGGTATGACCATGGTGGTCGTGACGCACGAGATGGGCTTCGCCCGCGAGGTCGCGGACGAGCTGGTCTTCATGGACGGCGGCGTCGTCGTCGAGTCGGGCGACCCGCGCGAAGTGCTCAGCAACCCGCAGCACCAGCGGACGCAGGCGTTCCTCTCGAAGGTGCTCTAGCCACCACTCATCGGCAGGAGCGGGCGTCGGCCGTCTGACAGAATCGTCGGATGGACATCGACGCCCGCTCCTCCCGCCCCGTCGTCTTCGTGACCGGCGCCAGCCGGCCGGGGTCGATCGGGGCCGCCATCGCCCGCAACCAGGCCTCTCTCGGCTGGGATGTCGCGTTCGCGTTCTGGGATGACTACGACGCCGCGATGCCCTGGGGTGCGGAGGCGAACGCGCACGACGAGTTCGCCGACGAGCTGCGCGCACTCGGCGCACGCGCGCTTCCGGTCGCCGTCGACCTGTCGCATCCGGAGTCGCCCGCGCTGGCCGTCAACCGGGTGCGGGCCGGCCTCGGGCCGATCCAGGCCGTGGTCGCCAGCCACGCGCACTCCGTCGACAGCGGGCTGCTCGACACCACTGTGGACGCTTTCGACGCGCACTTCGCGGTGAACACCCGTGGCACCTGGCTTCTGATGAAGGCGTTCGCCGAGCAGTTCCCGTCCGAGCTGTCGGGACTCGGGCGGATCATCGCCCTGACGAGCGACCACACAGCGCACAATCTCCCGTACGGCGCGAGCAAGGGCGCCCTGGACCGCATCGTGAAGGCCGCAGCCGTCGAGCTCGGCCAGCGGGGGATCACGGCGAACCTCGTCAACCCGGGACCGATCGACACCGGATGGATGACGCCCGACCTCGCCGAGTCGCTCGCGGCCGAGACCGCGCTCGGTCGCCTCGGCCGGCCCGAGGACACCGCCGACCTCGTCGCGTTCCTCCTGTCCGAGAGCGGCGGCTGGATCAACGGCCAGCTCCTCCACTCCAACGGCGGCTTCCACCTCGGCGTCTGACCCGATTCAAGCCATCAGCTCCTGAGTTTTTCGCGATTTTCGCGCCGGAAAAGGCGAAAAACTCAGGAGGTGATGGCTGGGGTCAGGAGGCGAGGACTTTGCGGATGCGCTGCAGGGAGACGGTCTCGGCGGTGCCCAGCGACTGGGCGAAGAGCGAGACGCGGAACTCCTCCAGCATCCACCGCGCGTGCACCAGCGACGGCGGCGAGCCGGGCGCGAGCGGGATGCGGCCGCCCGCGTCCGTGTACAGCGCGACCGCCGTCTCCACCTGCGTCTGCCAGGCCCGGTCGCGGCCGGGATTCGTCGGCAGCGCCTGCATGCGCTGCGTGATCCCGGCGAGGTACCGCGGCAGGTGTCGCAGCTGCTCGAGCCCTGTCGCCGACACGAATCCGACACCCTTCCCGGCCCACACCAGCCCGGAGAGCTGCCCCTTCGCGTCGTTCAGCGCCGCCAGGTAGGTCAGCGCCGTCACGCCCGCGATCGCCTTCTCGGCAGTGCGCGCAGCGGTGAGGATGCGGGTGACGAGCGCGACCGTCTCAAACATCGAGTCCATCACGATGCCGGACACCCGATCCCGCACCGCCTCGAACTCGGCGCGCATGAACACCTGGCCGTCGGGCTTCATCCGGTACAGCACCGAGTCGATCACCGCGAGCAGGCAGTCGTCGAACAGCGCCTTGGTGTTGGGGTAGGGGCTCGCGGCGAGCGTGAGCTTCTCGTTGGCCGTGAGGTGCTGCTGCACATAGGCGACGGGCGAGGGGATGCTGGCGAGCAGCAGCCGCCGCACGCCGCCCGGCATCGCTCGGGCCTGCTCGGCGGGCGTTCCCATCAGGCGGATGCTGACGGAGTCGCCGTCATCGACGAGTGCCGGGTAGGCGCGGATCACGTTCTTCGTGCCGCCCGGGCCGGTGTGCGTGGAGTCGACGAAGCGGGGGAGCTCGTCGAGATCCCACGTCGTCAGCCCGGTGCGTTCGATCGCGTTCGGCGTTCGCGCCTCCGCGACGGCGGCGACCGAGTCGCGGGCCCGCGAGCGCAGCCGCTCCTGCAGCGCGCCGAGGTCCTTCCCGCTGGCCAACGTGCGTCCGCGCTCTCCGACGACCTGGAAGGTCGGCCGGAGGTGCGCGGGGAGGCGATCGAGGTCGAAGTCCGAGCCGCTGACGCGGGATCCGGTCAGCCGCGAGATCGTCGCCGCGAGCGTGTCGGCGAGGGAGGCCGCGGGCCGCTCACCCTCGTGGGCGCGCATCCCGGCTGTTCCGGACAGCTCGCCGAGCAGCCGCTGCGCCCAGTCCGCGGCCGGGACGACCTGTCGCCGGATCGCCTTCGGCAGCGACTTGATGAGCGCGGTCACGAGCTCGTGGCGCAGCCCGGGCACCTGCCAGTCGAAGCCGTCGGGGAGCAGCCCGGCGAGCAGCGGAAGCGGCACCTGCACGGTCACCCCGTCGTCCTCCGCACCCGGCTCGAACCGGTACCGCAGGGTCAGCTGCTGGTCGCCCTGCCGCCAGACGGGCGGGAAGGCGTCCTCGTCGACCTCGGCCGCCTCCTCGTCGAGCAGCGCCTCCGGCGTCATCGTGAGGAGGTCGGGCGTCTCCTGTCTGGCCTTCTTCCACCAGCCCTCGAACGAGCGCGTCGACACCACGTCGGCGGGGATGCGCTTGTCGTAGAACTCGAAGACCGCCTCGTCGTCGTTGAGGATGTCGCGGCGGCGGGTGCGCTCCTCCAGCTCGCGCAGCTCGGCCCGGAGCTTCCGGTTGGCGCGGTCGAAGGCCTGGTGGGAGTCCCATTCGCCGTCGACGAGGGCGTGCCGGATGAAGAGCTCGCGCGACAGCTCCCGGTCGATCCGCGCATACTGCACGCGCCGGCGCGGGATGATCGGGACGCCGAACAGCGTCGCGCGCTCATAGGCCACGACGGAGCCCTGGTTCTTCTCCCAGTGCGGCTCGCTGTACTGGCGTTTGCAGAGGTCTCCCGCGATGGGCTCGGCCCACGCCGGGTCGATGGCCGCGTTCATCCGCGCGAACAGCCGGGATGTCTCCACCAGCTCGGCGCTCATCACCGCGTTGGGCTGCTTCTTGGCGAGGGTGGATCCGGGGAAGATCACGAACCGGGTCTGGCGGGCGCCCAGATACTCGGCCTGCCGGCTGCGCGGGGCCTTGCCCGCACCCTTCGGCGCAGGACCGGTCTCGCGCACATCCTTCAGCCCGATGTGCGAGAGCAGCCCGGCGAGCAGCGAGCGGTGGATGCCGTCGGGGTTCACGGACGGCTCGCCGATGGTCAGCCCCAGCGGCTTGGCGAGCTGCCGCAGCTGGCGGTAGACGTCCTGCCACTCACGTACCCGCAGGAAGTTGAGAAACTCGGCCTTGCAGAGCCGCCGGAAGGCGCTGGACGAGAGTTGCTTCTGCTGTTCCTCGAGGTAGTTCCAGAGGTTGAGGAGGGTGAGGAAGTCGCTGGTCGGGTCGGCGAACCGCGCATGCTTCTCGTCCGCACTGCCGCGGCGCTCGACGGGTCGCTCGCGCGGATCCTGGATGGTGAGCCCGGCGACGATGGCCATCACCTCGCGTGAGGTTCCGTGGCGTTTCGACTCGACGACCATGCGGGCGAACCGCGGGTCGATCGGCAGCTGCGCGAGCTGGCGTCCGACGGCGGTGAGCTTGGTGCCCTCCTTCGTCGTCGAGATCGCGCCGAGCTCGGTGAGCAGGTCGAGGCCATCCTTGATGCCGCGCGAGTCCGGCGGCGTGAGGAACGGGAACGCCGCGATGTCGCCGAGGCCGAGCGAGATCATCTGCAGGATCACCGCGGCGAGGTTGGTGCGGAGGATCTCGGGCTCGGTGAACTCGGGCCGCTTGGCGAAGTCCTCCTCGGAGTAGAGCCGGATGGCGATGCCGTCGCTGGTGCGGCCGGAACGGCCGGAACGCTGGTTGGCGCTGGCCTGCGAGATCGCCTCGATCGGGAGCCGCTGCACCTTCGCCCGCGTGCTGTACCGGCTGATCCGTGCCGTGCCCGCATCCACCACATACTTGATGCCCGGGACGGTGAGGCTCGTCTCGGCGACGTTCGTGGCGAGCACGACGCGGCGCCGGATGCCGGGGAGGGTCGACGGCTGGAAGACGCGGTGCTGCTCGGCGGAGGAGAGGCGGCCGTACAGCGGCAGCACCTCGGTTCCGGGGAGATTGCGGCCACGGATCGCGTCGGCCGCATCCCGGATCTCGTTCTCGCCGGAGAGGAATACGAGCACGTCGCCTGCGGCCTCACGCGCCAGCTCGTCGAGCGCGTCGTTGATGCCCTGGAGGTAGTCGCGGTCGGCCGACGGGACCGGGTCCGGATCGTCGTCGTCTTCGTCCAGCGCTTCGGCGACCAGCGGACGGTAGCGGATCTCGACCGGGTAGGTGCGGCCGGAGACCTCGACGATCGGCGCCGGCGTGCCGTCCGCGGAGGCGAAGTGCTGCGCGAAGCTCTCCGGGTCGATGGTCGCCGAGGTGATGATGAGCTTGAGGTCGGGACGCTGCGGCAGCAGCTGCTTGAGGTATCCCAGCAGGAAGTCGATGTTGAGGCTGCGCTCGTGCGCCTCGTCGATGATGATCGTGTCGTACGCCCGCAGCATGCGGTCGCGGCGCAGCTCGTTGAGCAGGATGCCGTCGGTCATCAGCTTGATCTTGGTCGCCTTGGACACCTTGTCGGTGAAGCGGACCTGGTAGCCGACCAGCTCGCCGACGGACTGCCCCAGCTCCTCCGCGATGCGTTCCGCGATCGTGCGCGCTGCGAGGCGGCGGGGCTGCGTGTGGCCGATGCTGGTGCGGCCGAGCTCCAGCGCGATCTTCGGCAGCTGCGTGGTCTTGCCCGACCCGGTCGCGCCGGCGACGATGACGACCTGATTGTCGCGGATGGCGCGCGCGATATCGTCCCGCTTCCGGCTGACCGGCAGCTCGGGCGGGAAGACGATGCGGGGGAGGGTCGCGGTCGAAGACATGAGCCTTCCAGTCTACCGGCGCGGGCCGCGGAGGGCTCTCACTTCCCGTGCTCTCGGAGGTGGACGAAGAAGGAGACGATGGTGTCCAGGCCGAGATCGAGGAATTCGGCCAGCTGGGCGTCGCTGACTCCGTGTTCGAGGAACACCGACACGGTGGCCTGCACACGGATCGACCCCGAGTCGTCGGGCACCACGAACGCCTTCGGCCACGGTCTCCAGCGGTGGTAGTCGTCGATCAGCAGCACGAGGTCCGTCCTCATGTCAGTCGGAAACGTGCGGTCGTAGATGCCGCGCACGGTGAGGACGTAGCGTTCGGGCCCGTCGCGGTAGAACGCGATGGAGTTGCCCTCCCAATTCACCCGGTAGCCGTCCTCCATGGGGGCCGATTCGTAGCCGCGCGTGGCCAGCCACGCGGCTATCCGTCCCGTCGTGAGCGGTGCAAGGGGAGGCCGGCGGCGGAAGACGGGCATGGGATTCCTCTCTGG
This sequence comes from Leifsonia sp. 1010, assembly GCF_031455295.1. Classification (NCBI taxonomy): domain Bacteria; kingdom Bacillati; phylum Actinomycetota; class Actinomycetes; order Micrococcales; family Microbacteriaceae; genus Leifsonia; species Leifsonia sp. 1010. Next base: position 34,255 of record NZ_JAVDSL010000004.1, on the reverse strand, counting down.
AGAACGTCGGCCACCTTATCGCCCCGCCTCAGCCGGGGGCGTTGCCCCCTGCCCGCCGCTGACGTAGGTTCGCATCACACCCGGAACGGGTCCGGCGTCAACGGAGACGAGGAGAACCCATGAGTCACGGCTATGCGACCATGTCTGTCGCGAGCATCCTGGCGGAGACGGCGCATCGGATGCCCGACAACGTCGCACTGATCTTCGCGGGACAGGAGATCCGCTACGGCGAGCTGTGGGATCAGACCCGCGCCTACGCCGGAGCGCTGAGCGCGCTGGGCGTCGGGCCGGGTGACAAGGTGGCGTTGATGGTGCCGAACGTGCCCGACTTCCCCCGGTCGTACTACGCCGTCCTCGCCCTCGGCGCGGTCGTCGTGCCCGTGCACGCGCTGCTGAAGGCGGACGAGATCGCGTACGTGCTGCGCGACTCGGGGGCGTCGCTGCTGATCTGCGCCGCGCCGCTGCTCGCGGAGGGGGCGCGCGGGGCCGCGCTCGCCGGCGTCCCGACCGTGTCGGTGCTTGTGCCGGACGAGATGTACGAGCAGGCGCCGTTCCCGCGCCTGGAGGAACTCGCCGCCGACGCCGAGCCTGTCGACACGTACGTGCCGCGCGACCCGTTCGACACCGCGACGATCCTCTACACGAGCGGGACGACCGGCAAGCCGAAGGGGGCGGAGGGATGCCACTTCTCGCTGGTCGAGCAGGTGAACGTGCTGCTCTCCGGCACGCTCGACCTGGAGCCGGAGGACCGCATCCTCGGCTGCCTGCCGCTGTTCCACACGTTCGGGCAGACGTGCGTGATGAACATGGGATTCCGGGCGGGAGCGGCCGTCGTGCTCGTGCCGAAGTTCGACGGCGCCACCGCCCTGCAACTGATGAACCAGCACTCCTGCACCGTGATGACCGGCGTCCCGACGATGTACATCGCACTGCTGGAGGCGGCGAAGGCCAACCCCGACCGCCCGCCGCTTCGGTACGGGATGAGCGGCGGCGCGGCCATCCCCGTCGCCGTCATCGAGCGCATGAAGGAGGTGTACGGCATCGACGTGCACGAAGGCTACGGCCTCACCGAGACGTCGCCGGTCGCCTCCTTCAACCACCGCGGCCGTCCGACCCGGGTGGGCACGGTCGGAACGCCCATCTGGGGTGTGGATGTGGAGATCGCCGACGCGGAGGCGGATGACCGCATCCAGCTGCTCCCGCGCGGCGAGCTCGGCGAGATCGTGGTGCGTGGACACAACCTGATGAAGGGGTACCTCAACCTCCCGGAGGCGAACGCGGAGGCGGTGGTCGACGGTTGGTTCCGCACCGGCGACCTGGGCACGAAGAGCGACGACGACTACATCACGATCGTCGATCGCAAGAAGGACATGATCGTCCGCAACGGCTACAACGTGTACCCGCGCGAGGTCGAGGAGGTGCTGTCCGCGCATCCGGCTGTCGCCCTGGCGGCGGTCTTCGGCGTGACGCACGAGACGCACGGGCAGGAGATCATGGCGGCAGTGACGCTGATGCCCGGCGGCGAGGTGGAGGTCGACGAGCTGCTCGTGTTCGCGCGCGAGCGGGTGGCGGCGTACAAGTACCCGCGGCGCGTGAAGATCCTCGACGCGCTGCCGCTCGGGCCGAGCGGGAAGGTGCTGAAGCGGGAGCTGGTGGCGCGGTTCGAGGGGGAAGGGGTCGGCGTCGGCGAGGCGGAGGAGGAGTCGCGGCCGGTGGGATGACAGCCGCCACCATCCTGGTACCGTGGCGGATATGGTTGCAAACGCAAATACTCCGCTCCTGACCCTGAACAACGGGACGACCATCCCGCAACTCGGCTTCGGCGTCTTCAAGGTCGATCCGGATGAGACCACCCGGATCGTGACTGACGCCCTCGAGGTCGGCTACCGCCACATCGACACCGCCGCCATCTACGGCAACGAGGAGGGCGTCGGCCAGGCGATCGCGTCGTCCGGCATCCCGCGCGACGAGCTCTTCATCACCACCAAGCTGTGGAACGACCGGCAGACCGACGCGGAGGCGGCCTTCGACGAGTCGCTCGGCAAGCTCGGCCTCGACTACGTCGACCTGTATCTCATCCACTGGCCGACGCCGCAGAAGGACACCTTCGTGCAGGCGTGGAAGTCGCTCGAGAAGATCTACGCGTCGGGCCGCGCGAAGGCGATCGGCGTGTCCAACTTCCTGGTGCCGCACCTGGAGAAGCTGCTCGCCAACACGGACGTGGTCCCGGCCGTCAACCAGATCGAGCTGCACCCGGCGCACCAGCAGCCGGAGGTGACCGCGTTCTCCCGCGAGCACGGCATCGCGATCGAGGCGTGGGGTCCGCTCGGCCAGGGCAAGTACCCGCTGTTCGAGACGCCCGAGGTGTCGCAGGCCGCCGAGGCGCACGGCAAGACGCCGGCGCAGGTCGTCATCCGCTGGCACCTGCAGACCGGGAACATCGTCTTCCCGAAGTCGAACCGCCGCGAGCGCATGGCCGAGAACTTCGACGTGTTCGACTTCGAGCTGAGCTCCGACGAGGTCGCCGCGATCAGCTCGCTCGAGCGCGAGGGACGCGTCAGCGCGCACCCGGACGAGGTCAACTGATAGACCGGCCGGGAGCGTACGGCCCATCCGTGTCGGCGCTCCCGGCTAGGCTCGACGGGTGAGGATCACGTCGGTCACGGGGAAGATCGCCTACATCGTCGGCGTCTTCGCGTTCATCCTGCTGCTGAACGGCTTCGTCATCGCGAACCTCGTCAATGCCACGCTCGATGTGCTGATCGTCGCCGCACTCAACGTCGCGTACGTCATCGTCGGTGTGCGCTGCTTCCGCGGCGCCGATGAGAACCGCACCGACCCGCGCCCCTGGTGGCGCGCGACCGCGCGTCCCGCGGCCGGATTCTGGATCGGCGGCGCGCTGGTGATCCTGGCGTTCATCTCCGGCGTCGGCGCGCTGGCCAGCCGGCCGGAGGGGGCGTTCATCCCGGCTGTCGCCTGCCTGACGTACGCCGTGCTGGCCGCGTTCTACCTCAACTCGTCGGTGCGACTGCACGGGATGGATCGGCCGGCCTGACCGCATCCGTACGACTGCTGCCTGGCGGCGTCGAGGGCTTCCGTTCGCGCGCCCGGGTCGTAGGGTGAGCCCATGGTGAATCGGCTCGCGGACGCGGTCAGCCCCTACCTGCGCGCTCACGCATCCAACCCGGTCGACTGGTTCCCGTGGGGCGCCGAGGCGTTCGCGGAGGCGCGGCGGCGGGATGTACCGGTGCTGATCTCGATCGGGTACGCGACCTGCCACTGGTGCCACGTCATGGCGCGCGAGAGCTTCAGCGATCCGGTCGCCGCCGGCGAGCTGAACGGGCGGTTCGTGGCGATCAAGGTCGACCGGGAGGAGCATCCCGAGGTGGATGCGGCCTACCTCTCCGCCGCGAGCGCCTTCACCGACAACCTGGGCTGGCCGTTGACGGTGTTCGCCACCCCGGAGGGCCGGGCGTTCTTCGCGGGAACCTACTTCCCGCCCGAGCCGGTCGGCGGTCGGGCGTCGTTCCGTCAGGTGCTCGACGCCGTCGCCGACGCGTGGCTGAACCGCCGAGACGCCGTGGAGTCGGACGCCGCGCGGGTCGGCGAGGCGATGGCGGCGGCGGCCGCAGCTGCGACGGCGGTCGCCGACCTTCCCGACGAGAGAGCCCTCGACGCGGCCGTCGAGCGGCTCGCGCAGGCGGAGGATCCCCAGTACGGCGGCTTCGGCACGGCGCCGAAGTTCCCCGTCGCGCCGGTCCTCGGCTTCCTGCTCGCCCGGCCGGCCGGGCGCGAGCTGGGGCACCGCACGCTGGAGCGCATGGCCGCCTCCCCGCTCCGCGACCCGGTCGACGGCGGCTTCTTCCGGTACGCGACCCGGCGCGACTGGAGCGACCCGCACTACGAACGGATGCTCTACGACAACGCGCTGCTGCTCGACGCCTATGCCACCGCGTGGCAGCAGAACGGTTCCGCCTGGGCGGAGCAGACGGCCGACGGGGTCGCCGCGTTCCTGCTGGCGGTGCTGCGGCGGCCGGCCGGAGGCTTCGCCTCGGCGCAGGACTCCGAAAGCATCATCGACGGCGCGCGAGTCGAAGGCACCTACTACCGGGTCGCCGTGGAGGAGCGGGCCAGGCTCGAGCCGCCGGCGGTGGACGCCAAGGTGCTGACCGGGTGGAACGGGTTCGCGATCGGCGCGCTCGCGCGAGCCGGTCGCATCCTCGACCGACCGGCCTGGATCGCCGCGGCGGGGGAGGCGGCCGACATGCTGCTGAGTCGCCATCGGCGGGCGGACGGACTGCTGCTCCGCGCCTCCCTCGGTGGCCGGGCCAGCGACGCGGAGGCGACGCTCGAGGACTACGGCGGGCTCGCCAGCGGCCTCCTGGAGCTGGCGCTCGCCGGCGGCGGAGCGCGCTACGCGGCGGCGGCGCGCGACCTGGTGGACCTGTGCCTGGATGCAGCAGGCGAGGGGACGTGCCCGTTCGAGACCCCGGGCGGAGGCGACCCGGTGCTGGCCGCGACCGGGCTGGCCGTGCGCGTCGACCCCAGCGAGGGCGCGTATCCCTCGGGTTTGAGCGCGACCGCCGCGGCGGCGCACACGCTCTACCTGATGTCGGGGGAGCGGAAGTACGAGCGGGCTGCACGGGAGGCGATGCGGATGGTCGCCGCCCAGGCGCCCCAGGTGCCCAGCGGCTTCGGGGCGTCGCTCACGCTGATGTCCCGCCTGGCGGAGGAGCCGGAACAGTTGGTCGTGGTGCGGCCGGAGACGGGCGGCGCGGCCGTCGGCGCAGGATCGGTGGGCGCCGATTCCGGAGGGCTCGTGCAGGCCGCGCGGCGGCATGCGGCACCGCTGATCGCTCTGGTGACCGAGCAGGATGCGGCCGACCTGGCTGCGGACGGTTTCGAGCTGTTCGAGGGCCGCGTCGCACGCGACGGCCTTCCGACCGCGTATCTCTGCCGCGACTTCGTGTGCCGGCTGCCGGTGACGGACGCGGCGGCGTTGTAGCCGCCGCCGGGTGGCGAGGAGCCTCCGACCGGACGTGGTCATTGCGGTGCGATGCCTTGGGCGTACCCGAAGACGCCGCTCGGGTCGTAGGCGGACTTGACCGCTCGCAGCCGCGCGTAGTTACGCCCGTAATAGGCCTGCTGCGGATCTCGCAGATACGGATCCGGGAAGTTCTGGTAGGCGCGCGTCGACGGAACGAGGGTCGTCAGGCCGTCCAGCCACTCTCGGTGCACCCGCAGGCTCGACGCCGGATCGCGCTCCGACCAGTTGACGTTGAACTGCGCGATGAACAGGGCATCGCGGTGGACGTATGCCGTCGCTTCCGCGGCGACGTCGTTCACGGCGCCGCCCAGCGCGAAGAGCGCGATGTCGACGCCGTCCGGGTTGGAACTGCCCGGCCAGGCCAGCAGGTGGTCGCGGACGGCGGCTATCCGTTCGCCGGGAAGCGGCTCGGTCAGCACGGCCGATGCTCCCGTGAACGGAGCGGGCGCGACATCCTCGTTGAGCAGTTCGCTCGCCTCGGCCAGGGTGACGTCGCGGATGCTCGCCGCGTTGGCCGCCTGCTCCGACGGTGTGCCGAGGCGCAGCGCGGAGGCGAGCAGATCGCGCAGCTCACGGGCGCTGCCGTAGAACTGCCCGATGGCCGTCACCGATGCGTTGGCGCGGATCTGTTGGGCTGACGTGCCGGACGTCCCCAGTCCGATGCGCATGTGCAGGCGTGGGTCGCGGAAGGCGTCGGCGCACGCGCGCTGGAGCGCGACGGCCGCATCCACCGCCGTGTCGATGCTCCAGCTGAAGCGGTAGAAGGCGACCGTCCCGTAGTATTTGTCGTAGTCGAGGGTGAAATCGAAGTGGATGCCGAAGTTGTCGCCCGCTCCACCGCGCACCGCCCAGAAGAGGTCGGCGTTCTCCTTCTCGCTGCACGTGATCCACTCGCCGTCGGCCCCGATCAGCCGAGTCTCCACCAACCGGTCGCAGGTGAGCCCCGCCATCTTGTCGCTGAATCCGATGCCTCCGCCGAGCACGAGCCCGGCGACCCCGACACTGCTGCATCGACCGGTCGGGAGGACGATGTTGCCCCGTTCCAGCAGGGGATGCAGCATGCCGTTGGTCACACCGGCCTCCACCAGGAGGGTTCCCGCTTTCTTCGTCATCGTGCCCGTCGAGTAGCCGACGACAGGCGCGGACGCGCGGGCGTCATCCCGCCAGACCACATCCGTCATCAGCGAGAGCACCAGCAGCAGACCGCCGGTGGTCGAGAACCCGGCGTAGTTGTGGCCGAGCCCGCTGCGCGGCGTGATCGGCACGCTGTTGCGCACGGCCCAGCGGACACACGCCGCGATGTCGGCAGGACCGCGCGGCGTGACGATCGCCAACGGGCGGACGGAGGCGAACTGGCGGTTGAACGGAGGTGCGAGCTGCTCGTACCGTGGCTGGCCGGGGATCAGCAGGTAGTCGGGCCGGGAGAGGGCACGACGGAGCTCCTCGAGATCGGGGCCGTCACCACCGAAGGGCGCCACCTCCGGTGCCGAGTGCGCCATCGTCGTGGGCGAGAGGCCCAACCCCGCGCCGATCGCCGCACCGAAACCGTTGCGGAGCAGTGTTCTCCGGTCCATGTCGACTCCATCCCTCGACTTAACCGACGGAGACGGACGCGCGAACATGACCGGATCGGGTGTTTAAACCCGGATGGGGCCAGGGGCGGCATCCCGGACGGGCATGCGCCCGGTGGCCCAGCCCTCAGCGACGCACGCGATAGGTGAGGTGCGCGACCTCCGGGGTCACCCGCTCGCGCAGCAGCTCCAGCTCGAGCGAGGGCACGCGGTCGAACACACGCTCACCCGCGCCGAGTGTCACCGGAGCGATGTGCAGCCGCAGCTCGTCGACGATTCCGGCCCAGAGCGCCTGATTCAGGGTCTCCGCACCGCCGGCGATGGCGACGTCCGCATCCCCGGCGATCGCCCGGGCCTGCTCGACCGCCGAGTGGATGCCGTCGGTGACGAACCGGAACGTGGTCCCGGTCAACTCCAGCGGCTCGCGTGCGTAGTGCGTGAGGACGAACACGGGAGCGTGATACGGCGGCTCGTCGCCCCACCAGCCGATCCAGTCGCCGAGGGGCTCGTCCGGAGCGGGCCACTCGTTCCGCACCGGGCCGAACATCTTGCGCCCCATGACGTAGGCGCCGGCCGCGGTGATGGCGTCGATCTCCTCCGCGTGCGCGTCGGCGTACTCGAACATCCACGCGTGGAGGCGGTTGGCTGCTCCGCCGCCCAGCGGCTGCTCGAGCGACTGGTCGGGGCCGGCCGCGAAGCCGTCGAGCGAGATGGCGATGTCGGCGGTGACGATTCCCATGCGGGAAGAGTAGTCAGGCGCGCTCGACCTTGTCGAGCATCCCCCAGACCGCTTCGCTGAGTTCGGGATGCTCCAGGGCGATCCGGCGCAGCACCCCGTACTCGAAGCGGGCGAACACATCGCGGCCGGCCGAGGGATGGTGTGCTCGCGACTGCTCGTCGGCGAGGTCGAACGCCTCGATCGCGGTGGCGCGGAGGCCGATGACGACCTGCTCGTCGACGCTCGGGAGATCGGGGATGAACTGCCACGGATCCTCCCCGGCACGGCAGCGGTGCTCGATGATCGCGGACAGTTCGTCGCGCGCCTGCTGACGGAGCAGCTCGATGCTGCGTGGCACCGGTTCGGTCATCGCGCACCCTCCTTCCCCGGGTCGTGGACGGGTCGTTCGCCCGTCGCGCCGGCCCCATCGCCCGCGCGGTGGGATCAGCCTAGGCGGTGCTGCCGACACCACGCCAATCGGGGTGCAACGAAGGGTCTAGGTGTCGTCCGGCGTCACTCGGTGCGGGCGAGGAGGTAGGCGTTCAGCTCGGCGGTGAGCGCCGCATCCACCGGGTATTCGCGGTCGTCGAGGTGCGTGACCGGTGCCGCCTGCCGGACGCTGGACACGAGCCAGAGGGCGTCGGCCGCGGTCACGTCGTCGAGCGTCAGGGGAGCGAACTCGGTCCGTAGTCCGCGGCTCTCGAAGAACTCGAAGACGGCCGCCTGCGTGGTTCCGGCGAGGATGCCCTGGTCGGTGTTCGGGGTGCGGACGACGCCGTCGGTGAGCGTCACCACGTTGGAGGTGGGGCCCTCGAGCGCGTAGCCGTCGCTGCTGAGGAAGAGCACGTCGTCGGCGCCGCGGCGTACGGCTTCGCGCTGGGCGGCGCGGTTGATCGCGTACGAGAGGGTCTTCGCGCCGGCGAGCAGCCAGGGCGACGTCTCGGCGACATCGTGCCGGAGCCCGCGATCGAGGGTGACCACCCGGATGCCGAGCCGCGCCTGCGAGAAGTCCTCTCCCACATCCACGAAGAGCCAACCGCTCGGGACGCCGGAGCCCTCGATGCCACGGCTGTAGACGAGCTTGGCGTAGAGCTCCGCATCCCCGTCGCCGTTGCGGGTGAGGAAGTCGGCGATGCCCGCGCGCACCGCCTCCCGCCAGACGTCGACCGCCGGGGCCGGGAGGTCGAGCAGCGCAGCCGAGTGCGCCAGTCGCGCGAGGTGCGGTTCGAGCGCCTGCGGGTGGCCTCCGATGACGGCGATCGTCTCGAAGACGCCGTCGCCGCGGGTGACGGACAGGTCGGTGACGCGCACCTGCGGTGCGTCGAAGTCGGACACCACGAACCCGGGATCGCCGGCCTCCGGGGCCCCGGTCGGCGTGGTGATGGTCAGCAGTGTCGCGCGCGTCATGCCCCCATTCTGCCCCGCGCACCTCCGTCCGTCCCTCCCGCAACGAGCCAAGAGCTCCTGAGTTTTTCCGCTTTCGCTCGCCGATTCGTGCGAAAAACTCAGGAGCTGTTGGCTTGGGATGGATCAGGCGGTTTCGTGGATGCGGAAGGCGTCGTCGTGGGCGAGGGGGAGGTCGGAGACGGCGACGTTCGAGACGGATGCGCCGGGAGGGCCGGTGCGAAGCCAGTCGAGCATCGCGTCGACCTGCTCCGGCGTGCCCTCGATCTCGGCCTCGACCGTGCCGTCCAGGCGGTTGCGCGCCCATCCCGTCACGCCGAGGCGCTGCGCGGCCTCCCGCGCACCCCAGCGGAACCCGACGCCCTGCACGCCCCCGGACACGATCGCTCTCTTGCGGATCACAGCCCCATTCTGCCCCTGCTTCAATGGAAGGATGAGCGCACCCGCCGTCCCGGCCGCCGAACGCATCCCCGACCTCCGGTCCGACCTGATCCGCGCCGGCCTCACGGTCGACGCGTTGACCGACCTCTGGGGCGAGGAGGCGGCGGAGGCCCTGCACCGCGGGCAGCGCGTCCCGGCGGAGCGGGCGCTGCGACGCCGCGGTCCCTCGGCGCTGGCGACGCTCGCCCGGCTGTTCGTGCTGGGCCGGCCGGCCCCGCGGGACGAGGTCGCGGCAGCCCTCCCCGCGCTCGGGATCGACGGTGCGCTCGCGCTCGAACTCGTCACGGTCGACGGCGACACGGTCGACGGCGACACGGTCGCGTCGGCGGTCGACCTCCGGCCGTACGGCTTCGTGGACGCGGCGGGCCCCGCCGAGTGGTGGATCGTCTCCGACCTCGGCGAGCTCGCCCTCGGCCACGCGCTGCCCGAAGACCACGTGCTCGGCGTCGGCGGCGCCTCACTCACCCTCAGCGGACTGATGCTGCAGACCCCCGTCGACAGCGCGCTCGACCTCGGCACGGGATGCGGCATCCAGGCGATGCACGCCGCACGCCACGCCCGCCGGGTCGTCGCGACCGACATCTCGCCGCGCGCCCTCCGCCTGGCGGCGCTGAACCTCGCACTCAACGAGATCGACGGCGTCGAGCTGCGGCTCGGGAGCATGTTCGAGCCGGTCGCCGGCGAGCGTTTCGACCACATCGTGTCCAATCCGCCGTTCGTCATCACGCCGCGCGCGGAGGGTGTGCCCGCGTACGAGTACCGCGACGGCGGCATGGTCGGCGACGGCCTCGTGGCGTCCTTCGTCAGTGGATGCGGCGAGCACCTCCAGCCCGGCGGCGTCGCGCAGCTGCTCGGCAACTGGGAGTACCGCGGCACCGGCGATGGTCTCCAGCGTGTGCGCGACTGGGTGGATGCGTCCCCCGCCCAGCTCGACGCCTGGGTCATCGAGCGCGATGTGGAGGACGCGGTCCGTTACTCGGAGACGTGGATCCGCGACGGCGGCACCCGCCCGGGCACGCCGGAGTTCGAGCGGCTGCTCGGCGCGTGGCTCGACGACTTCGAGGCCCGCGAGGTGCGCTCGGTCGGCTTCGGGTACCTGCTGCTCCGCCGGTCGGCGGGCGTGCCGACGCTGCGCCGGTTCGAGCGGCTGCACGGCTCGCTCGGTGCCAATGAGGCCGGGTTGGGCGTGCATCTCGGCGAGGCGCTGGCGGCGCACGATCTGCAGGCCGCACTGACGGACGACGAGCTGGGCCGGCTGCGGCCGGTCCTCGCGGGCGACGTGACGGAGGAGCGGCACCTGTGGCCGGGAGCCGACGCGCCGACGGCGATCCTGCTCCGGCAGGGCGGCGGTTTCGGGCGGACGGTGTCGGCCGACACCGGACTCGCCGCGCTGGTGGGCGCGTGCGACGGCGAGCTGTCCGTCGCGGCGATCGCGGCGGCGCTGGCGCAGCTGCTGGAGGTCGACGGTGACGCGCTCCTCGCGGACCTCCTGCCCGCGGTGCGGGGGATGCTCGTCGACGGTTTCCTGCGCACGTGACGCTCGCCCGTATCCCGCGCCCGCATCCCGGGGTCGCAACACGCCGTTATGGCGCACGCGTAACGGCGTGTTGCGGCCCACGCAACGTCAGCCGCGGTCGACCGGCACCAGTGTGACGTCGGCGATTCGCCCGTCCGCGACGTCCAGCGTCAGGTAGGTGCAGACCGGCTGACGTCGCCGGTCCGTCGGCGAGCCGGGGTTGAGGAGCCGGAGCCCGCGCGGCGACACCGTGTCCCACGGGATGTGCGAGTGCCCGAACACCAGCACATCCGCGTCCGGGTGATCGCGTTCGGCCCGCACTTCGCGTCCGGTCGCCGGCCCGGTCTCGTGCACGACCGCGAATCGCAGGCCACCCAGCTCCACATTCGCGACCTCCGGCAGACGCCGCCGCAGCTCCGGTCCGTCGTTGTTGCCCCAGACGCCGACGAGCCGCCGTGCGCGCTGCTCCAGCAGGTCGAGCGTCGCCGCATCCACCCAGTCCCCGGCATGGATGACGACATCGGCCGCATCCACCGCCGCCAGCACCTGGGCGGGCAGGGCGCGAGCGCGTTTCGGGACGTGCGTGTCGGAGATCAGGAGCAGCTTCACGATGGCACACAGTACGCAAACCGCCGGGACGGGGCTAGTTTCGCGCTATGGATCTACGCAACCTCGGAAACAGCGGAACGATCGTGTCGGAGTTCGCCCTCGGCACGATGACCTTCGGAGCGGAGGCGGACGAGCGGACCTCGCACGCCATCCTGGAGCGCTACCTCGACGCGGGCGGCAACTTCGTCGACACGGCGGACGTGTACACGACCGGCGCCTCGGAGTCGATCATCGGCCGGTGGCTGGCCCGCAATCCGGGCCGTCGCGACGGGGTGGTGATCGCGACGAAGGGCCGGTTCCCGATGGGCGGCGGCCCCAACGACCTCGGCCTCTCGCGCACCCACCTCCGCATCGCGCTCGATGCCTCCCTGCGGCGGCTCGGCGTCGACCACATCGACCTGTACCAGATGCACGCGTGGGATGCCCTCACGCCGATCGAGGAGACCCTGCGGTTCCTCGACGACGCCGTCACCGCGGGCAAGATCTCGTACTACGGCTTCTCGAACTACCTGGGCTGGCAGCTGACGAAGGCGGCGCAGGTCGCCCGCGCGAACGGGTGGGCCGCGCCGGTCACCCTGCAGCCGCAGTACAGCCTGATCGTGCGCGGAATCGAGCACGAGGTGGTGCCGGCTGCTCTGGATGCGAACATCGGCCTCCTGCCGTGGTCGCCGCTCGCGGGCGGCTGGCTGAGCGGCAAGTACCGTCGGGACGAGCCGCCGACGGGCGCGACGCGGCTCGGCGAGAACCCGACCCGCGGCATGGAGGCGTGGGAGGCCCGCAACGCCGACCCGCGCACGTGGGAGATCATCGATGCGGTGGATGCGGTCGCGCGCGAGACCGGAGCATCCGCCTCGCAGGTGTCGCTGGCCTGGCTGAGCGACCGCCCGGCGGTCACATCCGTCATCCTCGGGGCGCGGACCGTCGAGCAGCTGGAGGACAACCTCGGCGCGGCCGACCTGGAACTGACCGACCAGCAGCGGGCGCGCCTCGACGAGGCGAGCACCCCGCGCACCGACATCTACCCGTACGGTGAGCAGGCGATCCAGCAGCGTCACCGCAAGCGCGAGGGCGGCCGGTGAACCGGGCCACGGCGTCCCGCCGGGCTTAACGCCGCAGGCCGTCGAGTTCGAAGAGGAGGTCGCGGGCGGCGGCGCTGACCGCCGCCTGCTGAGCACGCAGACCGACCACGACATCCGCGGTGCCGCCGCCGGCCGCCGCCATGCGCAGCACCGCCATCCGCAGTTCGACCGTCCCGCCCGGGATGCGGTGGCCGCTGAGCGAGATGACGGTGGAGGCGAACGTGAGCGACGTCCACTCGTCGGCGGCGGCCGTGGTGTCGTCGGCGATGCCGGCGAGCCACGCCGCCAGATCCCGCGCCTCGTCGTCGGTCAGGCAGGCGTCGGTCAGCGTCCAGCGCCGGGCGCCGTCCTCCACGACCGCGTCGACGACCACGCGGTCGCTCGCCGAGTCGTAGGCGGCCGGCCGCAACTCGACGCTGCGGTCGCCGCCCTCGTCCTGCAGTCTCACGATGCGCTCGGCACCACCGTCAGCACGCGCTCGATGTACTCGAAGAACGCGTTCATGAAGCCGCGGAGGAACTCCTCCGTCCCCGGATCGGTGACGGTGCCGTCCTCCTCGATGAGGCCAGGGCGCATCCAGATGTAGGCCTCCGGTGCGTTCATCTGCGGCGCCTGGAGGAAGCTGAGGACGCTGCGCAGCTGCTGCTGTGCGACGGCCGTCCCGATCTGCCCGGGCGACGCCCCGATGACGGCGGTCGCCTTGCGCGCGATGACGTTCTCGCCGTAGGGGCGGCTGGCCCAGTCGATCGCGTTCTTCAGCGCGCCCGGGATGGACCGGTTGTACTCCGGCGTGATGAAGAGGAGCGCATCCTGCTCGGCGATGAGCGCCTTGAACTCGCGGGCGACCGGCGGGAAGTCGCCGTCGAAGTCGCGGTTGTAGAGGGGCAGCTCGCCGATGGGGATCTCGGTGAACACGAGGTCGGACGGAGCCAGCCGGAGCAGGGCGCGGGAGAGCGTGCGGTTGACGGAGCTCGTGGACAGGCTGCCCACGAAGTAGCCGACTTTGTACGGGGGCTGGAGCTCGTTGATGGTCGCCATGTCCGCCATGCTGCCCCGAGTGGTCGGCGGAGTGAAGCCCCTTAAGCGGCCGCCGGGCGTCGTCGGAGGCAGGAATAGGGCATCTTCCCGATGTCTGCGGGGTGCCTTAGCGAGAAGTCTGAGACTCACGAAGAAGAGGGGATCGGATCATGATGATCGAAGAGTTCGTGGACTTCCGGGTACGGGCCGGCGAGGCGGTGCGCGAAGAGCGGCAGCGCGAGCAGGCGCGCCGCGTCGACGAGCGGGGCCGCTGGCTGCGGGCCGAGCGCCGGGGGCGCAGGGGTGCGCGGTCGACGGATGTCGCCGGCGGTGCCGGCACGCTGGACGCGGTCGTGCCGGTGCCGGCACCCGCCGCGGAGAGTCTGAACGACGAGCGCAGGGAGCTGGCCGACGTCGCCCGCTGAGGGCGGCGCCGGGCGGCTGTCTGCCCTCCGCAGACCCGCGTTCGCGGTGGCCACGGATGTCGGTGGTCGGTGGCACGATGATGTCATGCGAGCACCGGCGTCGAGCCCCACATTGATCGGACGGGAGTCCGATCTGGTGGCGCTGCGCGACGCGCTCCGCGACGCTCAGCAGGGGGAACCGCAGGCCGTCGTGATCGGCGGCGAGGCGGGCATCGGCAAGACCCGGCTGCTGGAGGAGTTCCTGTCGGCCCACGAGTCGACGGCCACCGTGCTGCTCGGTCGTTGCGTCGATCTGGGCGACGACGCTGCACCGTACGCGCCGTTCGCCGCGGTGCTGCGCCGTCTCATCCAGACGGTCGGGCTCGAGCGTGTGCTCGACGCGACCGGTTCGGGGGCCGGAGTGCTGTCCGCGCTGCTGCCCGAACTCGCCGACGAGTCGGCGGTGCCTCCGCGCACCGGCGCCGAGCGGCTCTACGAGCTCGTGACGGTGCTGCTGGAGAAGATCTCCGGCGATCGGCCCGTCATCCTGGCGATCGAAGACGTGCAGTGGGCCGACCGGTCGACGCTCGAGCTGCTCCGTTTCATCGTGCGGATGGCCGAGGGAGGGCGACTCCTGGTGGTCCTCACCTACCGCAGCGACGAGGTGCCGCGTGGCCATGTGCTCCGGTCGTGGCTGCCGGAGCTCGAGCGCACCCGACGCGTGACGCGCTGGGAACTCTCGCGCCTCGGCCCGGAGCAGGTCGCCGAACTGGTGGCGGAGCTGCTCGGGCGCGTGCCCGACGATCCCTCCCTCGCGCGCGTCACCGAGCTGAGCGAGGGCGTGCCGTTCTTCGTCGAGGAGCTTGTGTGCATCGACGGCCTGCAGTCCGGCGACGACCTCCCCGAGACGCTGCGCGAGCTGGTGCTCGCCCGGTTCGAGCGGCTGAGCGATCCGGCGCAGCGGCTGCTGCGCGTGCTGGCGGCGGGCGGCGTCTGCGTCACGCATGACCTGCTCGCGGCCGTGTTCGAGGGCACACCGGACGAGTTGGATGCGGGAGCCCGCGAGGCCGTCGTCGCCAACCTGCTCTCCGCCGACTCCACCGAGTACGCATTCCGTCATGCCCTCGTCCGCGAGGCCATCCACGCCGATCTCCTGCCGGGGGAGCGCACGCGTTTCCACGCCCGGTACGCCGAGGCGCTCGAGCAGAGCCCGCAGCGATCGGCGGTGCAGCTCTCGTCGCACTGGCTTGCGGCGCACGATGTGCGGCGGGCATTCCTCGCCTCCCTGGAGGCCATGGAGGAGGCCAAGCGCTCCTACGCGTACGCCACCACCGCGGCCATGGGCGACCGTGTGCTCGAACTCTGGGACCGCATCCCTGACGCCGAGACCCTGAGCGGGCGCGACCGTGCGTCAGTGATCGCCCGTACGGCATCCGCGCTCCGCAACGCCGGCAACAACGAGCGGGCGCTGGCGCTGGTGGAATCCGCGCTGGCCGAGGCCGACGACCTGGCTCCATCCCGTCGGGCGCGGCTGCTGCGCGACAAGGGCCAGTACCTCGCGAACCTCAACCGTCCGGGGAGCGCCGAACTGCTGGAGGAGGCACTCGCGCTGGTCCCGCCGGAGGCGGTGTCCCCGGGCGACCCGCTGCGCCCGCATCTGCTGACGGAGCTCGCGGCGCAGCGGATGCTCGCCGGACTCTTCGACATCGCGATCGAGACGGCACGCGCCGCGATCGCGGAGGCCGAGGCGGCGGCGCCCGCGATGCGGTCCGTCGCCCACAACATCCTCGCGGCGTCGCTCATCGAGTGCGGACGCATTGAGGAGGGGTTCGCCGAGTTCGAGATCGCCGGGCGCCTCGCGGTGGGCGATGCGGGGGCCACCCTGCGTTACGCCGTCAACGCGTCGGACGCCCTGAACTCGGTCGGCAAGTACGCCGAGGCGGTCCGATTGGCCGAGTCCGGTGTCGCGCAGGCGCGCGAGCGCGGGGTCGAGCGCACCTCGGGAGTCTGGCTCGCGGCGAACACGGTCGAGCCACTGGTCGCGCTGGGGCAGTACGAGCGGGCGGAGGAGATGCTGCGCATCGCGCTCGGGTTCGACGACCGCACGGGCGTGACGGCCCAACTGCAGCGCGCACGGCTCTGGGTGTGGCACGGCGAGCCGCAGCGGGCGGAGGCGCTGCTGCGGCGGTTGCGGTCGCCCCTCCGCGCGCTCGCCGAGCTGGAGCAGCAGACGCGGCTGTCCCTGGCACGCGTCTCCGCCGAGGTGGCGATCGCGCTCGGCGACTACGACCGCGCATGGGCCGAGACGCGGGGGATCGGGTCCCTGCCGTTCCGCTCCCTCCCGGGATACGACCTGCCGGTGCTGGCGTCGGCGTCCCGGGCGCTCGCCGAACTCGCTGTCCGCGGCGACGGCATCCCTGGCTCGAGCGGCGGTGGCGCAGGCGACGACGACGGCGCGCTGGGTGTGCTGGCCGAGGCCGCGCGCCTCGAGGCGACCCTGGACCGCCTGCGTTCCTGGCCGACCGCGACGGCGTGGGCTCCGCTGGTCGAGGCCGAACTCGCGACTGCGCGTGCCGCCGTTTCCGACACCACGGACCGTGCCGGGCGGTACGCCGACGCCCTGTCCGCCTGGGAACGCGCGATCGTCGCCGCGGAAGACGCGGTGGCGCCCGTCCACCTGCGGCCGTATGCGCTGCTGCGCGGCGCACGTGTCGCCCTCGCGGCGGGGGAGCGCTCGCGCGCTGACGCCCTCGTGGCCGAGGGTCGCCGGGCAGCTGCCGGCCACGGCATCCCGCTGCTCATCCAGGTGGCAGACGCTCTCGCCGAGCACCCCGTCGGTCGCCCCGCCGCCGTCGCGACCGCGCACGGCCAGCCGCTGACCGAGCGCGAGGAACAGGTACTCGCCCTCATCGAGCAGGGGCTCAGCAACAAGCAGATCGGCGAACGCCTCTACATCAGTGCAAAGACCGCGAGCGTGCACGTGTCGAGCATCCTGCGCAAGACCGGAGCATCCAGTCGCACGGAGGCGGTCTATCTGGCCTCGAAGCCGTTGCCCTGACGCGTTCGCAACCGGCGGCCGATCAGCTCTCGACGGCCACCGCGCATCGGATGCACAGCTCGGCGGTCGGTCGCGCCCGAAGGCGGTCGACGCCGATCGGCTGTCCGCAGCGTGCGCACACGCCGTAGGTGCCCATCCGCAGCCGCTCGAGCGCCGCATCCACCGCGACGATGTCGTGTGCGGCATCCGACCGCAGCGCCTGCAACCGGCTCCACTCCGACGACAGCGTCGGGCCCTCCGGATCGTGCTCGTCGTCGGCGGTCGACTCCGACCGGGACGCGAGCAGCACACCCAGCGACTCCGCCATGCGCTGCGACTCGGCGAGGTCGCCGCGACGCCGCTCGCGCAGCAGTGCGCCCAGCTCGTTCCGCTCCTCGGCCGTGAGGACGTCCTCGTCGGTCACCAGCCGTAATTCGGCGGTCACCGGCTCGTCG
Source organism: Leifsonia sp. 1010 (assembly GCF_031455295.1). Classification (NCBI taxonomy): domain Bacteria; kingdom Bacillati; phylum Actinomycetota; class Actinomycetes; order Micrococcales; family Microbacteriaceae; genus Leifsonia; species Leifsonia sp. 1010. Next base: position 16,957 of record NZ_JAVDSL010000004.1, on the reverse strand, counting down.
GCCCGTGCCCGTTCATCCATCTGCGCATCCTGCACCAGCGCACCCCTTCCGATCCCCCGACCGTGCTTCTGATCGAGTCAGGGTACGCCCGCTCGACCGATTCCGCCTCTGCGACGCGCGTAGGCTCAGCGGGTGCCCTCCTTCCGCGTGATCATCGCCGTCGGCCGTCTTCGTCCGGGAGTGGACCCACGCTCCGTGGAACCGGCGGCCGCAGACGCCGCCCGCGAACTCGCCGTCGTCGAGGCGTCGAGTGTGGATGTCGTGGCCGGCGAGGCGCGCATCACCGTCCGGTTCACCGAGGACTCCGCGCAGTCCGCCCTCCGGGTCGCCGAGCACACCGTCGCCGGCCTCCGCTCGGTCGCGCGGACCGGTCCGTGGCGGCTCACCGAACGCGTCGGAGGCCGCTGGTTCCGTCGGGCGTGAGCCTGACCGCCGGTCAGGCTGCGGCCGGCAGCGACTCCTCGATCAGCCCGAGGATGGCGGGGTCGTCCGGCTCGGTCTGCGGGCGGAAGCGGTGCACGGCGCCGTCGGGCGTGATCACGAACTTCTCGAAGTTCCACTTCACCCGACCGGCTTTGCCGTCGACGTCCGGCGACTTCGTCAGCTCCTGGTAGAGCGGGTGCGCGTTGCGTCCGTTCAGGCGCACCTTCTCCATCATCGGGAACGTGACGCCCCAGGTGGTGGAGCAGTACTCCTTGATGGCGTCTGTGGAGCTCAACTCCTGCAGGAACTGGTTGCTGGGGAACCCGACGACGGTGAACCCGCGGTCGCCGTAGGTCTCCTGCAGCTTCTCGAGCTTCTCGTACTGCGGAGCGAGCCCGCAGCGGGAGGCGACGTTGACGACGAGGATGACCTTTCCGGCGAATGCCGAGAGGGAGGTCTGCTCGCCGTCGATGGTCTGGAAGGGGATGTCCATCACGGTCATGATCGCAGCGTATGGCCCGTGCCTTCGAACCTGCTCCGAGTCTGCGGCGCGGCGCGACCGGCCAGCACCGTCGCATCCCTCAGCACTCGATGACGTTGACCGCCAGGCCGCCCTCGCTGGTCTCCTTGTACTTCGTCGACATGTCGAGACCGGTCTGCCGCATGGTCTCGATGACGGTGTCGAGCGACACGAGGTGCGAGCCGTCGCCGTGCAGGGCGAGCCGCGCCGCCGACACGGCCGTCGAGGAGGCGATCGCGTTGCGCTCGATGCATGGGATCTGGACCAGGCCGCCGACCGGGTCGCACGTGAGGCCGAGGTGGTGCTCCATCGCGATCTCGGCCGCGTTCTCCACCTGGCGCGGGGTTCCGCCGAGCACGGCGCAGAGGGCACCGGCCGCCATGGCGCACGCCGATCCGACCTCCGCCTGGCAGCCTCCCTCGGCTCCGGAGATGGAGGCGTTGGCCTTGAACAGCGAGCCGATCGCCGTCGCGGTGAGCAGGTACTGCCGGATGCCCTCGGCGGAGGCGCCGGGCACGAACCGCAGGTAGTAGTGGGCGACGGCGGGGACGATGCCGGCCGCGCCGTTCGTCGGCGCGGTCACCACCCGGCCGCCGGACGCGTTCTCCTCGTTGACCGCGAGCGCGAACGCGTGCAGCCACTCGAGAGCGGTGGCGCGACCCGGGTCGTCCTGCACGGACTCCAGGTGCTGGCGCATCTTCGCGGCGCGGCGCCAGACGCCGAGACCGCCGGGCAGCGTCCCGTCGCCGGAGAGCCCGCGGGCGACGCACTCGGCCATCGCCTCCCAGATGAGGTCGAGGCGTTCGCGCGTCGCGTCCTCCCCGTGCAGCGCGACCTCGTTGCGGCGGGCGACCTCGCAGATCGGGATCGACTCCCGGTCGCAGATCGCGATCAGCTCCTCGGCGGTGTCGTAGGGGAGCGGATGCGCCTTGCGCGCCGCGAGGTCGGCCTCCTCGCCGTCGCGGCGGATGAACCCGCCGCCGATCGAGTAGTACGTCTCCTCGAGCAGGGGGAGCGGCGACCGCTCTCCGTTCACGTCGCGACCCCAGGCGCGCAGCGTCAGCGCGTTGGGGTGCCCGGGGAGGCGCGTGCGCGGCTCGAAGGCGATGTCGTCCTTCGACAGCGGGATGCTGCGGCGGCCCGCGAGCAGGAGCGTCGCGCCGGGGGCGAGGTCCGACCAGGCGCCGCGGACGTCCTCCGGGCGGCACGTCTCCGGCTGCAGGCCACGGAGTCCGGCGATGACGGCGTCCGGGGTGCCGTGGCCGATGCCGGTGGAGCCGAGCGAGCCGTACAGCGTGCACGTGACCTGGTCGACGCGGTCGAGCATCCCTTCGCCGGTCCCCTCGCCGTCGAGGTGGGAGGCGAACGCGGCGGCCGCTCGGAGGGGTCCGACGGTGTGCGAACTCGACGGGCCGATGCCGATCGAGAACAGGTCGAAGGCCGAGACGTACGCTGTCACTTCTCCAGTGTATGTCGCCGTACGCGTCACTTTCCGGCGTCCCCGCGCGCATCCGCGCACGTATCGTGCGCGAGCCGCGGCGCCCGCGCGCCGTGGTCGATCACGCCGCGGCTCACGATTTGCGCCAAATCGCGGTTTTCGGGCGGCGTTAACCGAGATTTGGCGCAAATCGCGGCTTTCGAGCGGTCAGAACCGAGATTTGGCGCAAATCGTGGCTGACGGGAGGCCAGAACGGGGAGGGCGCCGGGGACGCGGAAGCGGCCGCCGCATCCCTCCGCAGGATGCGACGGCCGCCGTTCACGGGACCGGTTGTCGGCGTCAGGCCTTCCGCATGTAGGCGCGGACCGTCAGCGGGGCGAACACCGCGACGATCACGGCGGCGCCCGCAAGGGCGATCCAGCCGTCGGCGCCGAAGGTGCCGCTGTTGGCGAGGTCGCGGACCGCGGTGACCAGGTGCGACACCGGGTTGATGTTCACGAACCACTCCAGCCAGCTGGGCAGCGTGCTGGGCGACACGAAGGCGTTCGAGAAGAACGTCAGCGGGAACAGCACCAGGAACGAGATGCCCTGCACCGAGCCGGCGGTCCGGGCGATCACGCCGAAGAAGGCGAAGATCCAGCTGATCGCCCACGCGCAGGCGATGACGAGCAGGCCGCCCAGGGCCGCATAGCCGACCCCGGCTCCGGGCTTGTAGCCCATCGCGAACCCGACGATGAACGTGACCGCCGTGGCGATCGTGTATCGCAGGGTGTCGGCGAGCAGGGCGCCGGAGAGCGGGGCGATGCGCGCGATCGGGAGCGACTTGAAGCGGTCGAAGACGCCCTTGTCCATGTCCTCGCGGAGCTGGACGCCGGTGACGACGGAGGCCGTGATCACCGTCTGGACGAGGATTCCCGGGATGAGCTGCGGCAGGTACGCCTGGACGCTGCCCGCGAGGGCGCCGCCGAACAGGAACGCGAACATGACGGTGAAGATCACCGGCTGGAGCGTCACATCCATCAGCTGCTCCGGCGTCCGCTTGATCTTGAGCAGGCCGCGGTGCGCCATGGTGACGGTGTTCGCGAGCGTCTGGCTCAGGCTCACGTGGTTCTTCAGCCGCCGCTCGGACGGCGGGGTGATGGTGGTCAGGGCGGTCATGCGGAGACCTTCTCTCCTTCTTCGGCGGACGCCTCGTCCGCCTTCTCGTCTTCGACACCGTGGCCGGTGAGGGTGAGGAACACCTCGTCGAGCGTCGGCTTCTGCACGGACATCTCCGACAGGTGGATGCCCGCCTCGCGGAACGTGATGAACAGGTCGGTGACCGCGTCCGCGTTGCGCATGGGGGCGGTGATGCGGGAGCCCTCGGGCGACACCACCGCATCCACCCCGAGCACGGTCTGGATGGCACGGCGGGCATCTTCGATGTCGGCCGGGTCGCTGATGCGCAGCTGCAGCGACGACTCTCCGACCGAGGCCTTGAGCTCGTCGGCGGTGCCCTCGGCGACGACGCGGCCCCGGTCGATGACCGCGATACGGTCGGCCAGCTGATCGGCCTCGTCCAGGTACTGCGTGGTGAGCAGCACGGTGGATCCGGTGGCGACCAGGCGGCGGATGGTGTCCCACATCTGGGCGCGGGTGCGCGGGTCGAGGCCGGTGGTCGGCTCGTCGAGGAAGATGAGCGGCGGCTGCGCGATCAGGCTGGCCGCGAGGTCGAGGCGCCGGCGCATGCCGCCGGAGAACTTCTTCAGCGGGCGCTTCGCCGCCTCGGTCAGCCCGAACTCCTCGAGCAGTTCGGCGGTCTTCTGCTTGGCCTCGCGTCCGCTCAGGCCGAGCAGGCGGGAGAAGATGATGAGGTTCTCGTTGGCCGACAGGGTCTCATCCACCGACGCGAACTGCGCGGTGACGCCGATCAGCTGGCGGACGACCTGCTGCTCCTTGCGGATGTCGTGGCCGAAGATGAAGGCCTCGCCCGCATCCGGCTTCAGCAGCGTGGCGAGCATGGAGATGGTGGTGGTCTTGCCGGCCCCGTTCGGGCCGAGGACGCCGTAGACGGCGCCGGCGCGAACGGTGAGGTCGACGCCGTCGACCGCGCGGTTGTCGCCGAAGACCTTGACGAGCCCGTGGGCTTCGACGGCCCACTCGGAGCTTCGAGTCATGGTGTTCCTTTCCTGGTTGGAATGGTGATGCTCCGATAGTGCGCGGGCGCGCTTACATCGCCCTCACGTGCCGCTTACAGCGCGGGCGAGGGGATGTAAGAGCGCGTGAGCGCGTGAGCGCGTGTCAGGACGCGGTGTGCGCCGGCGCCGAGGTCAGGCCGCGCGGCGTGCGGACGCGAGGAGTCCCTGACGGTCGATGCCGGCCAGAGCGAGGGCGCGTGGCACGGTGCCGAGCTCGAGGCTGAGGAGAGCGGCGAGCAGGTCGAGCTCGCCCGACCGCTGCCGCCGGTTGGCGGCGGCGACCCGGTGGGCGCGGACGAGGGCCTCGCGGGCGGAGGCGCCCCAGCGGGGGCGGACGACGCGCGGCGACGCCGACAGGCGTTCGGCGGGCGGCGGGGTGACGCCGGCGACGCGCAGGCTGGCGGCGCGCTCGTCGGCCAGCGCGGCGTCGAGGCCCTTCGGGTCGAGGCCCCCGGCGGCGAGGACGGCGCGCACCGGCTCGCTTCCCTCGCGGCACAGCGCGAGCAGCAGGTGCTCGGCTTCGACGGTGGCCGAGCCGCGCTGCTGCGCCTCGGCGACGGAGCGGATGATCACCGGCCGCAGCGCGCGCGACAGCGGCTGGCCGGGCACGTTCTGAGCGGAGCCCGGAGCGATCTCAGACATTGCGTCTCCTCAATTCGACGCCGGCCGCGGCGACACGGCGCAGGTGCTTCTTGTGGACCGCCTGCCGCGTGATGCCGAGAGCGTCGGCGATCTGGGTCCAACTCCAGCCTTCGCGGAGCGCGCGCTCGACCTCGGCGTCTTCCATGCGGTCGGCGAGCTCGCGGAGGGCGACCACCGCGGCCAGGCCGTCGGCGACGCCTCCGACCGGGTCGGGGAACGGTGCTTTCGGAGTCATGCAAGCAACTATAGTTGCTTATCCGACTTTGTCAACCAAAGTTGCTCATCCGCGACGGGAGGGGTCGCAACACGCCGTTATGGCGCGCGCATAACGGCGTGTTGCGACCCACGGAGGCGTGGGAGGGGGCGGACGGGACGGGAGGGAAGGACGCGGGGCCGGGTCAGACGCGCACGTCGGAGAGCAGCGCCAGGCCGCGCACGACGGCCTCGGCGGGCGGGACGGCCGCCACCGACGCGGCGGCGGCCTCCAGGCGCTCGCGCCCCCACGTCTCCGCGATCCGGTCCGCGAGCGCGTCCTGATGCAGGCTCGCCACGTCCTGCCGGGCGTTCGCGCGCCCGGAGAGTGCGAATAGCGTCAGCCCCGCATCCACCCAGCTATCGGGATGCCGCGCGGCCGTCCGAGGGTCGAGCATCCACACCGCGAACCCGGACAGGCCGGAGCCGGTGACCGGGCGGTCGAGGGAGGGCGGGTTGAGGCGCGAGGTGACGAGGATGCGCGTGCGCAGTTCCGCGGCGGCCGCATCGGTCTCCGCGGGGTCGACGACGGTCTGCTCCGTGGCGAGCACCCGCAGCCGGACGACCAGCGCCGCCGCCCCGAGCACGATCGTCCAGGGGTTCAGGATGCGCTCGCCGGTGGTGGGCGCGCCGCCGAACGCCGCGAGCGCCTCGTCGTAGAGCCGTACCGCCTCGGGCAGGTCGCCTTCCGCGACCGCGATCTCCGCCATCCCGGCGTAGCCGATCGCGTAGTAGTCGGCGTAGTCGAAGCCGGTGCGGTCGATCTCGACGGCGAGGTACCGCTCCAGCAGGGTGCGGCCGCGGGCGGTCTCGCCGTTCGCGATGGCGTTCATCGCGATCAGCCAGTCGAGCTGGCGGAGGTCGCCGTCGGCCTGCAGCAGCGACATCTGGTCGTGCGCGCGCTGCGCCCACTCGAGGGCCTCGGCCGGATGCGCGAGCTGGCTGTGGCACTGGGCGATGGCCTGGGCGGCCGACGCCAGCGACCAGGCGTCCCCGGCGGTCTGGGCCGCCTCCCATCCACGTGTCGCACGCTCGAGCGCCTCATCCAGCTCGCCGGAGTTCTCATGCAGCTGCGCGAGCAGCAGGTTGCCGATGGCGGCGCGCTCGGCGTCGGGGGACCCGGCGTACGTGCGCAGCAGGTCGAGCCCGCTGTCGGCCCGGCCGGCATGGAGGATGAGTGCGGCCATCGCGTCCAGCCGGGAGTCGGCGAACGGCTGCCGTCGACGCAGCCGGCGCAGCCGGGAGATCGCACGGGCCGACGTGCGCAGGTCGACGAAGAGGAAGGTGCCGCCGACGATGGTGTAGGTCGCCGCGACAGCCTCGCGGAGTTCGCCCTCGGGCTCCCAGTCCTTCAGCAGATCCATGATCGCCGAGCCGAAGCCGAGCACCTCGGAGTGCGCGCTGCGCAGAGACCAGTAGTAGGCGAGCGTCGCGAAGACGACTGCGGCGGTGTCGCGCCGGCGGCCGTCGATCGCGGATCGGAGCACGGTGACGAGGTTGTCCTGCTCCGCGGTCACCCGCTGGAAGGTCGGCACCTGCTGCGGGCCGTGCATCTGCGACAGCGTCTCACGGCAGAACGCCACGGCCCACGCGTCCATCCCGACGAGCACGGCGTCCTCCTCGCGGGCGCCGACCAGCTCGTGGTCGCCGAACTCGCGGACCGTCTCCAGCATCCGGTAGCGGAGGAGTCCGGTGCTGCGGTCTTCGGTCACGGTCACCAGCGACTGCGCGACGAGGGCGTCCAGGTCGTCCAGCACGGTCACGGCGCCGGAGCCGGCGACGGCCTCCGCGGCCTCCGCGCTGAAGCCGTCGGGGAAGCGGGACAGTCGTCGCAGCAGCGCCTGCTCCGACGTGCTGAGGAGGTTCCAACTCCACTCGATGACGGCGAAGAGGGTGCGGTGACGCTCGGGCGCTGTGCGCTCGCCGCCGGTGAGCAGGGCGAAGCGGTTGCCGAGACGGCGCTCGATCTCATCCACCGACAGGGAGCGGGTGCGCGCGGCGGCGAGCTCGATGGCGAGCGGGAGGCCGTCGAGCCTGTCGCAGAGCCGGGCGACGACGTCGAGGGGCAGCACGGCTCCGGGTCGTGCCGCGCGGGCGCGCTCGACGAACAGGGCGACGGCCGGGCCGTAGGCGTCAGCGGGCGACGAGCCGGAGGCGGACGCAGCACCCGATGCGTGGGCCGCGTCCCCGTCGGTGCTCTTCAGCGAGTCGAGCGGGTACACGCGCTCGGCGCCGATCGCGAGCGGAGCGCGGCTGGTGGCCAGCACGCGGACGTTGGTGGTGGAGTCGAGGATGTCCTGCACGTACGCAGCCGCGGCATCCACGATGTGCTCGCAGTTGTCGACGATGAGAAGGGTCTCGCGCTCGGAGAGCAGTCCGAGGATGCGGGAGCGCAGGTCGAGCTGCGAGCCGGGGTCGGCCGCCCTGGTCGCACGGGCCTCGCGGATGCCGAGGGTCGACGCGAACGCGAGCTCCACATCCTCGCCCGACCGGACGCTCGCCAGCTCGACCACGATGACGGCGGGGGTGTGCACGGCCCGGTTGCCGACCTCCTGCGCCAGGCGGGTCTTGCCGAGGCCGCCGGCGCCGAGGATGGTCGTCAGCCGGGAGGTGGCGATGAGGTCTTCGACGGCCTGGAGGTCGTACTCGCGGCCGACCAGCGCGTTCGGCGCGGTACGGAGCCCGATCCGGACGCGCCGGGGAGCGCTGGGCCGCTCGTCCTCGTCGGCGGCGAGCAGCTCCGCATTGAGGGCGACGAGTTCGGGTCCGGGCCGGGTGCCGAGCCGGTCGAGCAGCGCCTCCTTCAGCTCGGCGAACGCCAGCAGCGCCTCGCTGCGCCGTCCGGCGTCGGCGAGGGCCCGCAGCTGCTCCAGCCGCAGGGCCTCGTCGAGCGGGCGGCTCTCGAGGAGCGGGCGGAGGTCGTCGAGGGCGGAGGTCGGATCGCCGGCCGCACGCCGGGCGCGGGCGCGCAGGAGCAGCAGCTCGTCGCGGAGGGAGGCGGCGGTGCGCTGCAGTTCGTCGGCGAGCGGCGAGCTGCCCAGTTCGGCGCCGGGTTCGCCCCGCCACAGTCCGAGCGCGCGCGTCGTCTCGGCGATCGCGGAGGCGGTGTCGCCCGAGCGCAGGGCAGCGGTGGCGCGGTCGAGGCAGTGACGGGCGAGCCCGAGGTCGGTCTGCTCGGGGGCGACGGCGAGCGTGTAGCCGCTCGGCGTGGACTCCAGCAGACCGTCCGCACTGGTCGTCCGCACGCGCGAGACGAGGGTCTGCAGCGCCGCGCGCTCCTGCCGGGGCGGGGTGTCATCCCAGAGGTCCTCGATCAGGGACGGGACCGTCGCGACGCCGCGTGCGAGCACCAGCGCCACGATCAGGCTCTTGCCGAGCACGCCGGCCGGCTCCGCCAGCGCGCCGGCGCGGTCCTCCACCAGCACCGGGCCGAGCACGGCGACGCGAGGGGGCGGGGGCGCGGACTGCACCCGCCGATCTTAGCCAGTGCGGACGACGCTCGGTGGGATGCGCTCAGCCGGTCACGATGGGGAGGTGCGCGATGGCGCGCACGGGCAGGGCCAGGGTGGACTCCGGCGAGCCGACACGGCCGCCGTCCGGCCCGATTCCGGTCGCGACCGCGGTGTCGCTGATCGACGTCGCGAGCATCATGTCCGCGGCGGTGACGGTGTAGGTGGCGGTGCACGTCATCCGCTCTCCCGGTGCGAGGACGGCGGTCGGACAGGAGACGCGCGAGAGGTTCGCCTGGTCGGAGGGGGCGGCGACGGTGTCGGTGACGACGATCCCGTCGAGGGTGACGTTTCCGGTGTTCCGTACGGCGAACTGGAAGACGACCTGCTGCCCGGCCATGGTCACGACTCCGGTCTCGGTGGTCTTGTCGACGGTCAGACCGGGAGCGGGAGTCGCGGCCAGGGTGACCGTGGACGGCGGCGACGCGATGGGCGACGGGTTGGGGTCGGTCGGCGTGGCCGGAGGGGTGCCGGTCGCGGTGGCGGTATCGGTGACCGAGCCGTTGTCCACGTCCGCCTGCGTGACCGTGTACGTGGCGCTGCACGTCATCGTCTGGGCGGGCGCAAGCGTGCTCTGCGGGCAGTCGACGGCCGACAGGTTCGCGGGATCGGAGGGCGCCGCGACCTGGTCGGCCACCGTCACGGCGGTCAGGGCGACGTTCCCGGTGTTCGTGACGAGGAAGGTGTACGCGACCTGTTGGCCGGCCCGCGTGACAGCGGTTGCGGTCGTGGACTTCTGCACGCTGAGGCCGGGCGTCTGGTCGACCGTGATCGTCACCGTCGAGTCCGGCGACGTCACGGTGGGCGGGTTGGGGTCGGCCGGTGTGGCAGGCGGCGTTCCGCTCGCCGTGGCGGTGTCGCTGACTGAGCCGTTGTCCACGTCCGCCTGCGTGACGGTGTAGGTGGCAGTGCACGTCATCGTCTGGGCGGGGACGAGGGTGTCCTGTGGGCAATCGACGGCGGAGAGGTTCGTGGGATCGGAGGGCGCCGTGACCTGATCGGCGACCGTCACGGCGGTCAGCGTGCTGGTGCCGGTGTTCGTGACCAGGAATTCGTACGGCACCCGCTGCCCGACCTGTGTCACTGCGGTGGTGGTGGACGACTTCGTCACGGTCAGCGACGGCGTCGCCGGCGACGGGATGCTGAGCGTGCTCTCCGGGGAGCCGACGCGCGGCGGTGTCGGGTCGGCGGGGGTCGAGGGCGGCAGCCCGGATGCCGTGGCACGGTCGGTGATGCTGCCGTGGTCGACGTCCGCCTGGGTGACGGTGTATGTCGCGGTGCAGGTGACCTGGGCGCCGGGCGCGAGTGCGCCGGGCGGACACGTCACAGGCGAGAGGCTGCTCTGACTGGCGGGGGCGTCTTGGATGTCGTCCACCTGGATGTCGGTGAGCGTCACGTTTCCGGTGTTCCGGACCAGGAAGTCGTACGTGATCAGGGCGCCCGCCACGGTCGGCGGGGTCGCCGACTGCGGGGACGACTTGGTGACGGTGAGCGCGGGCTGGTCGGTGACCGTGATGGTCACAGTGGAGACGGGCGAGTCGACCGTCGGAGGCGTGGGGTCGGTCGGTGTCGCGGGCGGGGTGCCGGACGCGGTCGCGCTGTCCGCGACCGAGCCGTTGTCCACATCCGCCTGCGTCACCGTGTACGTCGCCGTGCAGGTGGTCGTCGCGGTCGGCGCGAGCGTGGTGGCCGGGCAGTCGATCGCGGACAGGTTCGCGGGGTCGGAAGGCGCCGCGACCTGGTCGTCGACGGTGATGCCGGCGAGGGTGACGTTCCCGGTGTTCGTCACGAGGAACCGGTAGGGGATCTTCTGGCCGACCGCGCTCGCCAGCGTGGTCGTCGTCGACTTGACCACCGAGATCGCCGGGCGGGCGCTGGTGATGGTGAGGGTGGCCGGCGGCGCGGTGACGGTCGCTCCGCCCGGGTCGAGACCGCTCGCGGTCGCCGTGTCGCGCACGGAGCCGTTGTCGAGGTCCGCCTGCGTCACCGTGTAGCGCGCCGTGCAGGTGGTGGATGCCTGCGGCGCCAGAGTCTGCGTCTCGCAGAGGATGGCGGAGAGGTTCGCCTGCGAGGCGGGCGGGGTCTGCGCATCCACGACCGAGATGTTGTTCAGGGTCACCTGCGACCGGTTCGTGACCACGAACTTGTAGGTGACCACCTGCCCGACCCGCGTGATGGCGGTGGTGGACGACGCCTTGGTCACGATCAGGGACGCGGGCGGCGTTACCGTCAGCGGGGTGTCGGCCGGCGGGTTCAGCCCGTCGAGCCCGGCCGTCCCGTCGGGAAAGTTGCCCGGGCCGTTCGTGTAGGTGCCCGGAACCGTCGCGGTGACCTGAACGGTCACGGTGCAGGCGTTCTGGCCCTGGGTGAGGTTGCCGTTCGCGACGACGACCGACGTCGATCCGGCCGCGGCCGTGACGGTGCCGCTGGAGCAGGTCGTCGCGTTCACGCCGGTGGCCGTCACACCGGCAGGCAGGTCGTCGTGGAAGGACCAGCCGTTCTTCGCCGCGAGCTCGGACGTGTTCGTGATGGTGAAGGTCAGCGTCGACGTCTGGCCCGAGGCGATGGTCGCCGGACTGAACGCCTTGTCCAGCTGCGGGGTCACATCCAGGATCTGGGGAAGGTCGAACGCGCCGTCGTTTCCGGCGACCACCGCGCTCTGGTTCTCGAGCTGCATGCCCACGGTCGGCGTCCCGGTGCTCGGCACCTTGATCGCCGCCGACGTGAGACCGGCGACCATCGTGGGCCCGAAGGGGCCGGAGCCGTACTGGATCGCGCCGGGATAGTGGCACGGGTCGAGCTGCGACGCCAGCACGTTCTTCACCCCGTTGATGAACAGCGACAGCGTCTCGGCGGGATTCCCCGAGCTGTTCGCGACGCAGTTGGTCGCGGCGACGATCGAGGTCACCTGGTAGAAGTGGCCGGGAACCGCGGGGATGGCCGTGTTCGTCCTCAACTGGATGCCGGGAACGGTGCCGCTCGCCGTGTACGCCGTGACCGCCTGGTTCTGGGCCGCTGCCGCCGTCGAGTAGCCCTGGTATTGACCCATCGCGTTGGCGAGGATCTGCACGCCCGAGATCGGGCATCCCGAGTTCCAGCCGGGCGGCGCCGGGGTCGTCGAGCCGTTGACGATGTAGCCGTTGCAGTACAGGCCGTCCGCCCAGCGCGGGTCGGCATAGTAGGTCTCGGAGTTCGCGCCCGAGACGCCGGGGACATAGGTGCTGCCGGGCGTGCCCTGATACGAAGTGATCTTGATCGCGGTGGAGGCGGCGTTCTGGCCCGAGAAGTCCTCGGTGAACAGGGCGGTCGGCGGTTGCGGGGTGCCGGGCGTGCCCGCGGTCGTCGCTCCGGCGGGAGGCGCCTGGATGCCGACGCTGATGCCGGCCACCGTCAGGCTCAGGATGGCGATGGTGGCCACGAACCCTCGTCGGACGCTCGGTTTCCGCTGACGCATGAGACTTCCTTCCGGCGTTCCGCCTCCGACCGGAGTTGCGAGAGAGCGTCGGTGGCTGCCTGCCTGACAAGCTAGGGCGGCGACCGGTGACTCGAAAGACAGCTGCGTGTGGCCGGCCCACCCGAGGCGCGCCCCGCGTAGGCTCGGCGACATGGCGTTCGACTGGTCGCAGTTCTATGAGAAGCAGGGCGGGCGCGGCGTGCGGCCGACCTTCCAGAGCGCCCTCGCCGCGTGGGACGGAGAGCCGGGCGACGCGGTCGATCTCGGCTGCGGCGACGGCGTCGAGACGCGTCATCTGGCCGAGCACGGGTGGCGCGTCGTGGCGGTGGATGCGGACCCGGGCGTCGAGGAACGCGTGCGCGCCGGGCTGTCAGGTAAGGCGTCGGAACGTGTGATGGTACGGCGCGCGTCGTTCGAGACGCTGGGTGAGCTGCCGGCTGCCGACCTCGTCTACGCGGGCTTCGCGTTGCCGTTCTGCGATGAGTCGCACTTCCCGTACCTGTGGGCCGACATCCGTGAGGCGCTGCGGCCCGGCGGCGTGTTCGCGGGGGAGCTGTTCGGCCCGCACGACGAGTGGGCCGGCCGATCCGGGATGAGCTTCCACGACCGAGCCCAGGTGGAGGGGATGCTCGCCGGGATGGACGTGGTGCAGCTGGTGGAGGACGACCGCCGCGGCATGTCCTTCGAGGGCCCGAAGCACTGGCACGTCTTCCACATCGTGGCGCGCGCCTGAGGTGTCGCGCCCCTCAGCTCACAGTTCCTGAGTTTTTCGCGCTCCGACCATCCATTCGTGCGAAAAACTCAGGAGCTGTTGGTGGGGGGAGGGAGGGGTCAGCGGAGCGTCTTGCGCGCGGTGATCTGGCCGGTGTCGAAGCCGAGCAGGTGCAGTCCGCCGTGGAAGCGGGCGTGCTCGATCTTCATGCAGCGGTCCATGACGACCGTCAGCCCCTTCGACTCGCCGTATTCGGCGGCCTCCTGGTTCCAGATGCCCAGCTGCACCCACACGGTCGGAGCGCCGATCGCGAGCGCCTCGTCGATGACGGCGGGGATGTCGGCGGGCTTGCGGAACACATCCACGATGTCCGGCACCTCGGGCAACGATGCGAGGTCGGGGTAGGCCTTCTGACCCAGGATGGTGTCGGCGTTCGGGTTGACGAAGTACAGCCGGTAGTCGCTCGACTGCTGCAGGTACGTGCCGACGAAGTAGGAGGATCGCGCCGGGTTGGGCGACGCGCCGACGATCGCGACGGACTTCGCGCCGCGCAGGATCTTCAGGCGCTCCTTCGCGTCCGGTCCGACCCAGGTGCGCTGCGACTTCAGCAGCTTGGCGAGCGGGGAGTCGGACGGCAGTGCGCAGCTCAGGCCGTTCGCCAGCTGGACCTCGGTGGTGGGTTCGGTGGCAGTCGTCATGCTGCGTTCGCCTCCTCGACGGCGATCGTGAGCGCCTGATCGAGATCGTAGATGATGTCGTCGACGTCTTCGATCCCGACGCTGATGCGCACGACGCCCGGCAGCACACCCGCGTCGAGCAGCTGCTGCTCGGTCAGCTGGGCGTGGGTGGTCGACGCGGGATGGATGACCAGCGTCTTTGCATCGCCGATATTGGCGAGATGGCTGGCGAGGTTCACCGACTCGATGAACTTCTGGCCCACCTCGCGCCCGCCCTTCACGACGAAGCTGAACACGCTGCCCGGCCCCTTCGGCAGGTACTTGAGGGCACGGTCGTGGTGCGGGTGCTCGGGCAGTCCGGCCCAGAACACCTTCTCGATGCGGGGGTCGGCATCCAGCCATTCGGCCACCGCTCGGGCGTTGTCGACGTGCGCCTGGATGCGGTACGGCAGGGTCTCGACGCCCTGCGCCAGCAGGAAGGCCGAGTGCGGCGCGAGCACCGGTCCGATGTCGCGCAGCTGCTCCGCGCGCAGCCGCGTGAGGAACGCGTACTCGCCGAAGTTGCCCGACCACTGCAGCCCGCCGTACGAGGGCACCGGCTCGCCGAACAGCGGGAACTTCGAGGAGTGCCAGTCGAAGCGCCCGCTCTCGACCACCACGCCGCCGAGGGTCGTGCCGTGGCCGCCGAGGAACTTGGTGGCCGAGTGGATGACGATGTCGGCTCCCCATTCGAACGGCCGGTTGAGGTACGGGGTCGCGATCGTGGAGTCGATGGCGAGCGGGATGCCGGCCGCGTGGGCGACCTCCGCCAGCCCTTCGATGTCGGCGATCTCGCCGGAGGGGTTGGCGATGGTCTCGGCGAACACCAGCTTGGTGCGGTCGGTGATCGCGGCGGCGTAGTCCGCGGGATCGGCGCTCTGCACGAAGGTGGTCTCGACGCCGAAGCGCCGGAGGGTCACATCCAGCTGCGTGATCGATCCGCCGTAGAGGTTCGCCGACGCGACGATGTGGTCGCCCGCGCCGACCAGCGACGCGAAGGTGATGTACTGCGCGCTGAGGCCGGAGGCCGTCGCCACGGCGCCCAGGCCGCCTTCGAGGCTGGCCACACGCTCTTCGAACGAGGCCACGGTCGGGTTGGCCAGACGCGAGTAGATGTTGCCGTACTTCTGCAGGGCGAAGCGCGCCGCGGCATCCGCCGTGTCGTCGAACACGAAGGCGCTGGTCTGGTAGATCGGCAGCGCTCGCGCTCCCGTCACCGGGTCGGGGATGTTGCCCGCGTGGATCGCCCGCGTGCGGAAACCGTATTCGCGATCTGCCATGGGCTCACGCTACCCGACCCCGCCGACGCTCTCGGGCGGGCGTCGTAACACGCCGCAACCCGGTTTGCTAGCCTGGGCAGAGGCCCGCGAAGGGCCCCGGACGACGGTTCAGTACCCGGTGAGCGACAAGACTGGCCAAGGAGTCGGATCGTGTCCTGGATCGTCCTCATTCTCTCCGGCGTGCTCGAAGCCGTCTGGGCGACCGCGCTCGGCCGCTCGGAGGGGCTCTCGCGGCTGTGGCCGTCCGTGGTCTTCGTCGGAGCGCTTCTCGCCTCCATGGCCGGACTGGCCTTCGCGATGCGGGAGATCCCCACCGGTACCGCTTATGCGGTCTGGGTCGGCATCGGCGCGGCGCTGACCGTGCTCTACGCGATGACGTTCGGCGGTGACGGGTTCTCCCTCATCAAGGCGCTGCTGATTGTCGGCCTGGTCGGCTGCGTCATCGGGCTGAAACTGGTCGACTGAGCGCGAGTTGTTACCTCAGGCGGCTGTCGACACCCAGACGGCACCCAGCGCGAGCACGGCGATCAGCAGCCACGAGACGAGCCCGGTGACCAGGGCGCGCCAGCCGGTGCCGACCAGGGTGCGGAGGCGGACGGCCGTGCCGAGGCCGAACAGCGCCATGGCGAGCAGTACGGTCTGCAGGGTGTCGGCGCCGTCGGTCACGGCGGACGGGAGAGGTACGAACGTCCGCACCAGCACCGCGAGCAGGAATCCGGCGACGAAGAGCGGGACGATGGGCGGCCGCTTCACGCCCGGGTCGCCGACGACGTGGCGGCGACGCTCCACGACCGCGGCGACCGCCACGATCGGGGCGAGCATCAGCACGCGGGTGAGCTTGACGACGACCGCCACGGCGAGGGCGGCGGCGCCCGCGAGCTGCGCGGTCGCGACGACCTGCCCGACGTCGTGCACGCCGGCGCCGACCCAGTGGCCGAACTGCTGCGCATCCAATCCCAGTGGGTGCCAGAACAGCGGCAGGACGAAGATCGCGAGCGTGCCGCACAGCGTCACCAGAGCGACCGGAGTCGCGGCCTCCTCATCCTTGGGCTTCACGACGCCGCTCATCGCGCCGATCGCGGACGCGCCGCAGATCGAGAAGCCGGTGGCGATCAGGAGCGGCTGGTGACCCGGGAGGCCCATTAGCCGACCGACCCAGAAGGTGCCGGCGAAACTAAGCAGCACGACGCCGATGGTGGTCAGGATGGCGACCCAGCCGAGCCCGGCGATGTCGCCCAAGCTGAGCTTCAGGCCGAGCAGCACGACGCCGATGCGCATCAGGCGCTTGGCGCTGACGGACAGTCCCGGGGCGAGGCGCCCGGTCACGGCCGGCCGGGCGACCGGGAGCTGGCCCACCACGATCCCGAGCACCACCGCTGCGGTCAGCAAGGGCACGGCGGGCACCAGCCAGTGCACTCCCCACGCGACGGCGGCAGCCAACGCGCACACCACGAGGCCCGGAAGCCAGGGCAGCGGACGGGCGGTCACCGACGGAGTGCTCACCGATCCATTCTGTCGGCAGCGCCCACCCTCCTCGCGCCGCCCTACCGCACGCGGCGCCGTCCCCGCGTCGGAGACCCGACCGCTTGCGTCGGAGACTCGACCGCTTGCGTCGGAGATTCGGCTCCCTCAGCGCGAGAACTCCATACCGACCGCGGTCCGTCGGAGATTCGGGGCGATTCGTCCGACGCAACGCGGCGCGGCGCACGGGTCGCGCGCGTCCGTAGCGTGGGGGGCGAAAAAACCCAAATAGCGCCCCCAAAAAGACGGGTTTGGAACCACCCCCCCCCGGGCCGGCGGGTGGGCGGGAGAGAGACGCAAACACACCCCCGCC